>NZ_JBHLTS010000005.1:0-1375 GCF_042434235.1 Mucilaginibacter angelicae
CACTTTCGATCTCACCAAGCTCGATCCGGTAACCCCGAACCTTTACCTGGTCGTCTAAACGTCCCTGGTATTCTATATTGCCGTCCGCGAGCCATCTGCCAAGGTCCCCCGTGCGGTATAGGCGTTCACCGGGCTTGAATGGATTGGCAATAAACTTCTCAGCGCTCAGCTCTTCGCGGTTCAAATAACCCCTCGCAACTCCGGCCCCGCCTACGCAGATCTCTCCCGTTACCCCTACAGGCTGTAACTTTAAACCGGCATCTAAGATGTAGGCGGTACTATTACTGATCGGTTTTCCGATTGGGAGATCGCCGCTCACCGACGAGATATTATAGGTTAATGAAAATGTTGTGTTTTCGGTTGGGCCATAACCGTTAATGATCTCAAGACCAGGATATAATTCACGTAACTCGCTTATATGAAGCGCTGACAGACGGTCACCGCCTACGATGATCGTTTTCAGTCCTTTAAACAAACTTTTATCTTCCGAAACCAACTGATTAAACCAACCCGCAGAGAACCACATGATGCTTACCTGATTCCGGCTGATTTCTGATGATAGTAATGACGGACTTAATAAAGTTTCCTGGCTGCACATAATTAACGTGCCCCCGTTCAGCAGCATACCCCAATACTCAAAGGTCGTTGCATCGAATGATAATGCCCCTGTTGATAAAAGTTTAGCATCAGGTTTCAGATCTATATAATTGCCCGATTTAACCAGCCGGACCACGCTCCGGTGTTCTACCATCACCCCCTTGGGTTTGCCTGTTGAGCCTGAGGTATAGATCACATACGCCAGGTCCTTCGATTCATTTACACCCGCGAGGTTATCTGCACCATATTCAGCTAATGACGACCGGAATTCCGATAACAAGGTGTCATCTATCAACACCTTACAGCCGCTGTCTTTTAGCATATAACTGATCCGCTCTGAAGGGTAACCCGGATCGACCGGTACATATGCGCCTCCTGCCTTCAATACACCGAGGATCGAGATCACCAGCCATTCACTCCGGTCCTGCATGATCCCAACCAGGTCCTCACGGCCTACACCCCTCAGGCGCAGGAAATGCGCCAGCCGGTTTGACAAACCGTTCAGTTCCGAATAGCTCAGCGTCCGGTCTCCGAATACCAGTGCTGGTGATCCGGGGGCCTGCGCTGCCTGTGCCTCGAAAAGCGAAACAAGCGTCTCCTCCTCAGGGTAGGCTACCGCCGTATCATTGAAACTTTCCAGCAGCTCTTTGCGCTCTGCAGCACTCAGGTAATCCAGCTCCGAAATTGGCGCATCCGGTGAACCGCATACCGCCGGCAGCAGCCGCTCCAGGTGACCGCATAAGCGCTCTGCCATCTCACGGCTGTAGATATCGCTGTT
>NZ_JBHLTS010000006.1:0-2454 GCF_042434235.1 Mucilaginibacter angelicae
ATACTTCCTGCCAGTATGCGGCATGTACACCCTGTGCCCCTGCTGATAAAACCGATTGCTGCCAGGCAGCGTAATCTTTATACTGGATCCGTAAGGGTTGTAACTGTACCGGTGATCCTGCCTTCCCTGAATTATAATATCCCAATACCTCCCCGATCAGTACCTCCATCGACCAGCCATCGCTGATGATATGGTGCATCACATACGCGAAAACCCAACGGTCTTCTGATAACCGGCATAACAGCGCCCGCAGCAATGGCCCTTCAGCCAGATCAAAACTTTCATTCACAAATTCCCTTACTTCTTCTTTCACCTGCTCCTGTGGATCTTCATCTCCTCTAAAGTCATGTTCCTTCATATGAAACCCAAGCTCTTCCGGGCTAAGGATATACTGGCGTACATCACCTGATCCGTTTTCTCTGAATACCGTCCGAAGGACCTCGTGGCGGCTGATCAGGCGGCTGAAGCCTGATGACAGCAACGCCGCATCCAGCTCCCCGCGGAACTCATAAACGCCAGGCATGTTATAGGCCACATTGGCCTCCGACAATTGCCCGAGTACCCATAACCGCCGCTGTGATGACGATAACACGTAATCCGGGGATGCCCCTACCTCGGGGATTACCTGGTAAGTGGTTTTAACCGCGTTAATGATCAGCTCAGCCTGCTCCACAAGCACCGTTTGGCTGAAAAGGTCGCGAAGCGATACTTTTACACCAAACTCCTTATGGATATGGCCCGCCAACCGGGTCGCCTTCAAACTATGCCCCCCTAAATCAAAAAAGTTATCGTTGATCCCGATCCCGTTACGGCCGAGCACTTCTTCCCATATCCCGATCAGCCTGGCTTCCGTCTCATTGCGTGCTCCCTCGTAAACCGTCCCACCCGAAAGCTCCTGGCCCGCCGGTGAGGGCAGCCGTTTCTTATCTACCTTCCCGTTTGCCGTTAGCGGTAATGCTTCCAGCTGTACATAATGGCCCGGTACCATATAACCCGGCAAGCGTTCCTGAAGGTATTGCCGAAGCTCCGGCACATTCAGTACGGTGCCGCTTACCACGTACGCTACCAGCTCCCGTTCGCCGCTGCCCAGATCCAGCGCCTGTACAACCGAACTGCTTACATCGCTGTGACCGTTTAGCGCACTCTCAATCTCCCCTAATTCAATCCGGTAGCCCCTCACTTTTACCTGGTCATCTAAACGGCCATGGTATTCTATATTACCGTCCGCGAGCCATCTGCCTAAATCTCCTGTACGGTATAGACGTTCACCGGGCTTAAATGGATTGGCAATAAACTTCTCAGCGCTCAGCTCTTCACGGTTCAAATAACCTCTCGCAACTCCGGCCCCGCCTATACAGATCTCCCCGCTTACCCCTACAGGCTGTAACTTTAAACCGGCATCTAAGATGTAGATTTCGGTATTGGGTATCGGTTTGCCGATCGGGATGTTTGTCCCGCTGATACCTGTACCAGGTCCTACCCGGAAGATCGTTGCACAGATACTCGACTCCGTAGGACCGTAAGCATTGTAATATGTACCGTAATGATTGAATGCAGCCGCTTTTTCCGCTATCGCGGCCTCTCCCGCCGTGACCAGCTTTTTTATTCCCGAAAGCTTTTCTATACGCAGTTGTTTTAAATATGCCGGCGGGAGTGTTGCTATCGAGATCTGCTCTTCTTCCAGGTAGGCCTCCAGTTGTAAAGGAGACCTCTTCTGTTCCTCGCTAATGATATACAGCACCCCGCCCGAGGCAAGGGTTACAAATATTTCCGAAACCGAGGCATCGAATGATGGGGAGGAGAATTGCAAACACCGCTCCCCTTCACTTACTTCAAAGATCGTTTGCTGCGCATATATCGTATTGACGATCATGCCATGTTCGATCATCACCCCCTTCGGGTTACCTGTTGAACCAGAGGTATAAATGACATACGCCAGGTCGGTTGCCCCGATCTCCGGATGCCTGTAATCCGGCGCTAAGACCAGCCCCTCCAGTTGAACGTCGATGGCAAAAACAGTACCCCCGAAACCGGACAAGTCAAATAAATAATCCATCTGCGTGATCAGCACCTGCAAACCCGAATCTTCTAACAGGTACGCCTTTCTCGAGGCCGGGTACGCCGGATCGATCGGAACATAGGCGGCTCCTGCCTTTAGTATCCCAAGAATGCCAACAATCATATCACACGAGCGGTCCAGCAGTAAACCAACCAGGTCATTCGGCCGGACGTTCAGCGTCGTAACCAAATAAGATGATAACCGGTCTGACTTCTCATCCAGTTCATGGTACGTAAGTGATCCTGAACCACATACAACGGCCTGCGCCTCGGGCCGCAAAACCGCCTGCGCCGAAAAAACCGATACCAGTGTCTCTCCAACCGGATAATCGACCGCGCTGTTATTGAACAATTCCAAAAGCGTTGATCGCTCTTGTTCATTTAAATATTCAAGAT
>NZ_JBHLTS010000007.1:0-187355 GCF_042434235.1 Mucilaginibacter angelicae
TAAGAAAACATGGCCTCGCTTTGCTTAATCATTTATAAATTATAACTTTATAGTAGTCTATTAGCCCGCTTTTCAAGAATATTAGCCTTTCTGTAGCTTATTTTCATCATAGGAGATTTCTCTTTCGTTCCACCACTTAACCCGCCCCTGCTCAATCGAAATGACATTTTCTTTTACTTAGCACAGTAGCTCCCCAGGAAGGGAGTTAAAAAAAGCTTCCTAAGTGTGATTAAAACAATCAGGCCCTTTTATTCTTTTTTGCCGGCTCAATCTGAACAATATTTGTGTTAAGCGACTTTCTTTTGGCGGCTTTTTCTTTTTCTAAAATATATTCCACTATCAGCCTGCCCATTTTTTGTTTACCGGCAGTTGAAAGGTGGCCGGTATTACGGTATAAAATCTTGTGTTTTTCGTAATCGTCGCACACTAAATTGAACGGCACCACAATGGTCGAATCTTTCAGGCGGGTTTCTTTCAGCATTTCGTTTGCCTGTTTGCGATATCCATCCAGGCTCCGGGTGTTGCCATTGTCAATCAACAGCGACGAAACCTCATTGCGTACTTTCTTCAGGATATCAAGACTGTCGGTTTCTTCTTTAAAACCAAACTCCGGCATGGTTACAAAAACCGGCTCGATATTGTTCCGGGCCAGATCGCTAATGATCAGCGAGCAATAATAGGCGTAAAATTTGGCACCCATTTCGCCCTCCGCATCGCTGGTACCAGCCAAAATAATGCAATAGTCTAAGTTATGATGCAATATCTCATTGCTGGAATATGGCTGTTCGGGGTTGGCGTACAGGTTATCATAAATCTGTTTGGTTTTGGCTTCGGGCTGTCCAAAAGAGATCACTTCATTAGTAATACCCCGTTTTGAAAATTCATCTTTTATAATGGTATCAATGGTTATGCCGGTAGCCCAGCTATCTCCAATGATCCCCACTCTTAAAGTATCATTTTTATGTTTCTTTTCGGGCACAAAAGGATGCCTTTTCTCAAAAGAGTAGCGTTGGTATACGTAAAAACCAAAACCGGTTGTTACTATCAATAAAAATAGCAGCAATAGCCTTAATTTTAATTTCATTCAGATATAAATTTCAATTACTGGGGTGATAATGAAACCGGTTATTCAGAACCATATCGGTATAAATGTACGGCTTTAACTTTCCTTTTTACGATGAAAAAAAGTAAAGGTTAGCAGGCTGGTCAATTTATTATTTGTACGTTATTTCCGGCTTATCTCTTTCAATAATGCCTCCCTTCAATGCATATGTTGAAACATTTGTACAAAATGTATGAACATTAACTTTTTCGTACTATATTGAGCCCGGCAAATCGATTTGGTGCATAAATATGTATTTGCAAATTGTAGTATAAATTATATAACTTTAATCTCTGTTTAACCATTTTTAAACCAATGTACCGGAAGTTGTATTATGTTTGGCTTACAATAGCCATCTGTATGCTGTACACGCTTTATTCCTGCCATTCATCGGGCGGAGGGGCCGAAGAACAGGTGCCCGATACCATCAGCTACAACTTCAATATCCGGCCCATACTTTCGGATAAATGCTTTAAATGCCACGGCCCCGATGCATCTCATCGCGAAGCAGATTTGCGATTGGACATTGCCGAAAGTGCCTATAATGCTTTAAAAGATAATCCGTCATCGCATGCGCTTGTCCCCGGTGAGCCTATGCAATCCGAGGTTTATCGCCGCATCTCCACCAAAGATACCACCGAACAAATGCCCCCGGCATCATCAAACCTGAAAAGGCTCTCTCCTTATGAGGTTGGGCTGATCCATAAATGGATAAAACAGGGCGCTAAATATGAAAAGCACTGGGCTTTTGTGGCGCCCCGAAATTACCCGGTTCCGCTGGTAAAAAACACAGCCTGGCCTAAAAATGCTATCGATAATTTCGTATTGCAAAAAATGGAGCAGGCGGATATAGCACCCAATCCCGAGGCAGATAAGGAACGCCTGTTGAAGCGCATCTCGCTTGATCTTACCGGCCTGCCGCCATCCCTTGCCCTGATGGATGAGTTTTTAGCCGATAAAAGCCCCAATGCCTACGAAAAAATGGTAGACAAGCTGATGGCTGCCCCGCAATACGGCGAAAAAATGGCGCTGCATTGGCTGGATGTTGCCCGCTACGCCGACTCGCACGGGTACCAGGACGATAACTACCGCACGCAATGGCCATGGCGCGATTGGGTGATCCATGCCTATAACGAAAATCTGCCCTATGATAAATTCATAACCTGGCAGCTGGCTGGCGATAAGCTCCCCAATGCCACTAAAGAACAATTGCTGGCCACGGGCTTTAACCGTAATCATAAAATAACCGAAGAAGGCGGCGTAATTGACGAAGAATACCGTGTAAGCTACGTAACCGACCGCACTAACACCTTCGGCAAAGCCATGCTGGGCGTTACGCTTGAATGCGCCCACTGCCATGATCATAAGTACGATCCTTTTTCGCAAAAAGAATACTACCAGGTTTACGCCTTTTTTAACAATGTAAAGGAGGTAGGGCTGCAATCAACGGTGGGCGGGCCCGAAACCTACGCCAAAAATCCGATGATGCAGATCAGTAATGAGGATGTTAAAAAGATCCTGACCTTTGTGAACAAGCGCGATACTGATAAGCTCATCGTATCTATCATGACGGATAGCGACAAGGTGCGGCCAACCTATATCCTCAAACGCGGTAACTATGACGCCCATGGCGATGAGGTTGAAGCCGGTACCCCAAAATCGATATTACCGTTCACCAATAACTATCCTAAAAACCGCTTAGGCCTGGCCGAATGGCTGTTCAATAAAAATAACCCGCTTACCGCCCGTGTATTTGTAAACCAGATATGGCAGGAGTTTTTTGGCAAAGGCATTGTAAAAAGTTCGGGCGATTTTGGCATGCAGGGAGATCTGCCATCGCACCCCCAACTGCTGGACTGGCTCGCTGTTGATTTCCGCGATCATGGCTGGAATATCAAGCGGTTAGTAAAACAGATCGTGATGTCGGCCACTTACCGGCAATCGGCAGCTGCAACGCCCGAAAAGTTAAAAACCGATCCTGACAATACCTTGTTAGCCCGCGGCCCACGGGGGCGTTTACCTGCCGAATTTGTGCGTGATTTGGTACTGGCCAGCAGTGGCCTGCTTAATCCAACCATCGGCGGCCCGAGTGTTAACCCTTATCAGCCGCCCGGTCTTTGGGAAAACGCCACATCAGGCAGGGGCATTTTAGCCAATTATAAACAGGTGCATGGCCCTAACCTGTACCGCAGGGGAATGTATACACTGATTAAGCGTACCGTTCCTCCTGCATCATTAGGCATTTTTGACGCCAGCAACCGCGACCAGTGCGAGGTAAAACGCCTGCGTACCAACACGCCATTGCAGGCTTTAGTGATGTTAAATGACCCAACAGTATTAGAGAGCGCACGCGTTTTGGCCGCCAAGCTTTTGCAGGACAAAACCACATCGACAGAAAAGATCACCAAAGCTTTCAGGCTGATCCTGTGCCGGCATCCGCAGGAAAAAGAGCTGGCTATTTTAACCTCATACTATGCTGATGAATTAAAAAGCATGAAAAAAGCCGATGCCGAAAAGCTGCTCACCGTTGGCGAGTCGCCGGTGCCGGACAATTTGGATAAGGTAACCCTGGCAGCTATGATGAAGGTAGTGGATACCATGTATAATTTGGAAGAAGCAATAACAAAAACCTGAGCACATGGAAAAAGATTTTTTAGAGAACAGGCTTAATATCAACCGGCGTAGGTTCCTTTCAAGGCTGAGCCTGGGCATTGGCAGCGTGGCCCTGGGTTCATTGCTCATTCCCGATCTTTTTAGCGGAAAAGGTGATGAGGCTGAAGCTGATTTTATTCCCGGCATCCCCAACTTTGCGCCAAAAGCCAAACGGGTGATCTACCTGTTCCAGGATGGTGCACCATCGCAGCTGGAATCATTTGATTACAAGCCCAAACTGCGCGAGATGATGGGACAGGAGCTACCTGCATCGGTGCGCGGTAACCAGATCCTTACCGGTATGACGGCCAAACAGGCTTCATTCCCGCTGGTAGGCTCGTTTTATGATTTTAAACAATACGGCGAATCACGCGCCTGGATCAGCGATATGTTCCCGCACATAGGCAAAATTGCCGATGATATCTGCATTATCCGTTCTATGAACACTGATGCCATTAACCATGACCCGGCGCTTACTTTTTTCCAAACCGGGGCACAACAAGGCAACCGCCCAAGTATGGGTTCGTGGGTGAGCTATGGCCTCGGCAGTGAGAATAAAAACCTGCCCGCCTTTACTGTGCTACTCTCTAAAGGAAAAGGAAACGGGCAGGGGGTTTATTCCAAACTGTGGAGCAATGGTTTTTTAGATTCCATTTACCAGGGTGTACAGTTCAGCAGCGGCGAAAACCCCATTCTGTACCTCAATGACCCCGAAGGATTAAACCGTCATGAGCGACGCAAAATGCTGGATAAACTGGCCGAGCTCAATGACATGAACTACAAAGAGTTTGGCGACCCGGAAATAAACACTAAGGTACAGCAATATGAAATGGCCTACCGCATGCAAACCGCCGTGCCCGAAATTATGGATGTAAGCAAGGAGTCGGACGATATTGTGAAGATGTACGGGCCCGAATGCTTAATTCCCGGCACCTATGCTGCAAACTGCCTGCTGGCACGTAAACTTTCCGAAAACGGGGTGCGTTTCGTACAGCTCTATCACCAGGGCTGGGATCAGCACAGCAACCTGCCGCAGGAAATGGCCGGGCAGGCAAAGGATGTTGACCAGGCATCGGCAGCACTGGTTACCGACCTGAAACAACGCGGCCTGCTGGATGAAACGCTGGTAATTTGGGGCGGCGAGTTCGGTCGCACCAATTACAGTCAGGGTAAACTGGAAAAGGCCAATTACGGTCGCGATCATCATCCGCGCTGCTTCAGCATCTGGATGGCCGGCGGCGGTATCAAACCAGGCATAGTTTACGGCGAAACGGATGATTTTGGCTACAACATTGTGAAAGACCCTGTGCATGTGCATGACTTTCATGCCACCATCCTCAACCAGCTTGGCATCGACCATAAAAAACTGACCTTTAAAAGCCAGGGCAGGCGGTACAGGCTAACCGATGTGGCGGGGAATGTGGTGAAGGGGATTATAGCGTAAGATCGTAAACAATATATATTAAACCCGTCATTGCGAGGTACGAAGCAATCCCCAAGAGGCAGAGCGGCTGAGCAAACCCGCCCTGTAAAGTTCGCGATTGCTGCGTTCCTCGCAATGACGGGATGGACAAGGAATCAAAAAAAATCGGTGTAATCACCCAGCAATCGGTGTAATCAGAAGAAATAATATCAGCGAAATCAACGCAATCATAAAAATCAACGGTATGGAAAGAAGAGAATTTATTAAGCACACTTCAGTTTTATCAGCAGGCTTTTTTATAGCCAAGGACATGTTAGCAAAAGATGACGGCCCAATTTATGGCCATGGTAATATGCGCTACCGGATGGATAAAAACTGGAGCAAGGCCGATTCGCAGAAAAACCCGGTGAACGATTGCCATGAGATGGTGCAGGATTCAAAAGGCCGCATTTTGCTGCTTACCAACGAAACCAAGAATAATGTGCTCATCTACAATAAATCGGGCAAGCTGCTAAGTACCTGGGGGCATGATTTTCCCGGCGCACATGGTTTAACCCTGTTTAATGAAAACGGCACCGAAGTACTGTTTATTACCGATACCGTAAAACACCAGGTTTACAAAACTACGCTCGATGGTCGCATTTTAATGACCATTGATGTGCCCCTTGAAACAGGCGTTTATAAAAAGGCTGAGGAGTTTGTACCCACAGAAACCACCATTGACAGTAATGGGGATATTTTTATTGCCGATGGTTACGGTGCACAATACATTACCCATTACGATAAGGATGGTAAGTTGAAAGGCTTCTTTGGTGGTAAAGGTAAGGGTGATGAACATTTGGATAACGCCCACGGCATCGTGATCGACAGGCGGTATAGTACACCAACATTGTTAATTACCGACCGCACCCGCAACTGTTTTAAACGCTTTAGTATGGATGGTAAACTGCAGGAGGTGATTAAGCTGCCCGGCGCATGCGTTTGCCGCCCGGTAATAAAAGGCGATCACCTGTATGCCGCTGTACTTCGCTCGCCCGATCTGAGCAAGGAAAATACCGGCTTCACCACCATTTTGGATAAGAACAATAAAGTAGTATCAAACCTTGGCGGTACCGAACCGGTATATACTGATGGCGTACTGCAACCCATGGCACAGGCCGAAAAGATTTTCCTGAACCCGCATGATGTTTGTGTGGATAACGACGAAAATTTGTACGTAGCACAATGGGCATCGGGCAAGGTGTACCCTTATAAATTTACAAGGGTTTAATAAAATACGATAGCCGGGTATATGAAAAGCAGCCATAAAGGTTTTGCAGAGGGGACATTATTTGCCCTTAATATTTTTATTGTAGTACTGCTTATAGCCGGCGACAGCTTAATAGTGCCGCGCTGGCTGCAGCCTGTTGGCCGTATGCACCCGCTCATTCTGCATTTTCCTATCGTGATACTGATGCTGGCCATGGTGATGGAATTTTTCCGTTACCGGGCCGAATTTGCGGAGGAAAAGCTGTATCAAAATTTTACAAGCTACCTGCTGCTGCTGGGCGCTTTACTATCGTCAATAACGGTAATCATGGGCCTGTTCCTGTCGAGGGAACCGGGCTATGAGGGGGATACTTTACAGTGGCATAAATGGTTTGGTGTAAGCGTTGCCTTTGCCGGGTATGGGGTGTACCTTATCCGCCATACTTCAAAATATACGGTTACATTGGCTAAAGCCGGAGCTATTATCACTGTTTTTTGTTTGATTGTTGCCGGGCACCTTGGCGGCAACCTTACCCACGGGCAGGATTTTGTTTTGGCCCCTGTGATGGATAGAAGCAAAAATACAGTACCTATAGACCGGGCACTGGTTTACAATGACGTGATCCGCCCCATATTTGAGGTAAAATGCCAAAGCTGCCACAACCCCGATAAAATGAAGGGCGGTTTGATGCTTACCGATTCGGCAGCAATATTAAAAGGCGGAAAAACCGGTAAACTGTTTATAGCCGGCGACCCTGCCATGAGCCTGCTGCTACAGCGCGTACATCTGCCCGAAACCGAAAAGAAACACATGCCCCCAACCGGCAAAACGCAGCTAACTGACGATGAAAAAATGCTGCTTTACCTGTGGATAAAAAACAAAGCCGGTTTCAGCAAAAAAGTGATAGACCTGCCCCCGGCCGATTCATTAAGGATGATAGCGGCTACCCGCTTAAAACCCGCTGAAAACGCAGAAGAGGTCTACGATTTTTCGGCAGCTGATGAAAAGGAGGTTAAAAAGCTGAACAATAATTACAGGGCGGTTTATCCGCTGGCCAATGAATCGCCGGCGCTGGCGGTTAATATCTATAATAAAAGCACTTATAATGTAAAAGTGCTGGATGAATTAAGCTCTGTGAAAAAACAGGTGGTATCGCTCGATCTGAACAAGATGCCCGTAAAGGATGCCGACCTGAAAACCATTGCCAAGTTTGAAAACTTACGCAGGTTAAACCTCAACTTCAGCGATGTTACCGGAAAAGGCTTAAAAGAATTAGCAGGTTTAAAATACCTCAAAAGTATTTCATTGGCAGGGGTTAAGCTAAACATAGCCGATGTAAAACAACTCACCGCCATCAAAAGCCTCAATGAGCTGGCCGTATGGGACAGCGGCCTGAACCCGGCCGATCTACAATCGCTCCAAAAACAAAATCCAAAGCTTAGCCTGTTAACCGGTTTTAAGGATGACGGCAAAGCGCTTAAGCTTACTAACCCGCAGTTAAAAAACACGGCGGTTATATTTAAGCAGAGTTATGCTTTGCTGCTTAGCAACCCTATAAAAGGGGCGGACATCCGTTATACTACAGACGGCTCGGTACCTGACAGTATTCATTCAACCACCTACAAGCCCGGCATTGTATTTACCCAAAGTACAGTGATAAAAGCAAGGGCATTTAAAGCCGGATGGCTGGGCAGCGATACCGTGCAGTTTAATGTTTACAAATGTACCGACACACCCGATAGCATCAGCTTTATCAAATACCCTGATGATAAATACAAGGGCGAAGGCGCTAAAACTATTATTGATAAAGAGTTAGGCGGCGACAATTTCGGTAACGGCAAATGGCTGGCCTCACAAAAAGACATGGCGGTTATGATGTGGTTCAATAAACCAATTGATCTGCATTCGGTTAGCCTTAATGTAATGCGCAATACCGGTCCGCAGATTTTTTTACCGGCCGAAGTTGAAGTTTGGGGCGGTGCCGATCAAGATCATCTGAGGCTGTTAAGCAGTGTGAAAACCAAAACTCCTTATAAAACGGATAAGTTCGCGTTGATCCCGCTGGAATGTAAATTAAAATCAGCCCAACAGGTATCATGCATCAAACTGATTACCAAACCACTTAAAAGCGTACCGGCATGGCATCCGGCCAAAGGCAAACCGGGCTGGGTGTTTTTGGATGAGGTGTTTTTGAATTGAGGGGATTTATTAAACTATTACTGGGCGAAGTTGCAACTTGCGCTCATCTGTGATGAGTGCTTAAAATGGGCTTACGTTTTTAACGTAAGCGTCGAAAATGGCGTTACAAACGCCAAACCACATTAAGCACTCGTTAAAAACGAGCGCAAGTCAATAAAACGAGCGCAAGTAGTTGCGCAGGATGCTTCCATTGTTTTAGGACGAAGTTACGCTATCGCTAAACTTCGACCAGTAGTGAGCCTGATAACCACGAAGCTGTTTAAAAGACATATCCGTCGCGTCATTGCGAGGAACGAAGCAATCCCCAACTTTACAGGGAGACTTGCAAAGCTGCTCTTTATCTCGGGGATTGCTTCGTTCCTCGCAATGACGTTTTTTGAGAATAGTTCCCTTTATCACTAATAAGCCAGCAACCTCGCCATACTCTCCTCCAATCTCGCCTTAGCCAAAAACTGGTCTTCAAGGGCTTTATTCATCGGGATAGCTGTATCCAGGCTACCGCAACGCAACACCGGAGCATCAAGGTATTTAAAGCAATGTTCGGCCAAATGAGCGGCAATCTCAGCACCGAAACCGCTGGTTAGCGTATCTTCATGCAATATCAGCGCACGGCCTGTTTTTTTAACACTAACTTCTACCGCTTCATGGTCCCAGGGTTGCAGGCTGCGCAGATCAATAACCTCTATGGATTGATCGGGATGTTTATCGGCATATTCCAGCGCCCAGTGCACACCGAGGCCAAATGTAATGATGCTGGCTTTTTCGCCTTGCTTAAGCACTTTGGCTTTGCCAATCTCTATCATTACATCATTATCGGGCACATCGGCGCTGATGCTGCGGTACAGGTATTTGTGCTCAAAATAAATTACAGGGTTGGGGTCGTCAATGGCGGCAAGCAGCAGGCCTTTGGCATCTGCCGGGAATGCCGGGTAAACAACTTTTAAGCCAGGGGTTTTGGTAAACCAGGCTTCGTTGCTTTGTGAGTGGAACGGCCCTGCACCAGTACCTGCGCCTGCGGGCATGCGGATTACCACATCAACACCCTGCGCCCAGCGATAGTGCGTTTTGGCAAGGTTATTAATAACCTGGTTAAAGCCGCAGGTAACAAAATCGGCAAACTGCATTTCAACAACGGCCTTATAACCGTTAAGCGCAAGGCCCATACCTGCCCCTACAATGGCCGATTCGCAAATTGGCGTATTGCGTACACGGGCTTTACCAAACTCTTCTACAAAGCCTTGTGTTATTTTAAAAGCGCCGCCATATTCGGCAATGTCCTGCCCCATAATTATCAGGTTGGGATGTTTACGCATGGCTTGTTTAAGCCCGTCGCTAATGGCATCTATATAGCGCTTATTGGTAACGGTGGATGTTTGCGGTTTTACGGCCGGGAAACTGTAAGGTTTATACATATCCCCTACTTCGGTAGCCACATCAGGTACTATATCAACTTCGGCGTAAGCCTTTTCAATTTCGGTTTCAATAAGGGCCGCAAATTCCTTACGGATAACCGGGATCATATCTTTAAGCAAAACCCCTTCGGCAAGGAGGTATTTTTCAAAGTTTGCTACCGGGTCTTTCCCTGCCCACCACTCAAACAAATTATTGGGTACGTATTTAGTGCCCGATGCTTCTTCATGGCCGCGCATCCTGAAGGTCATGCATTCCAATAAAACAGGGCGCGGGTTTTCACGAATGGCTTTATTAAGTGTAGTTATGGTGTTATAAACTTCAAGCAGGTTATTGCCGTCAATGCGGCGGCCTTCCATGCCGTAGCCTATAGCCTTATCAACCAACTCGCGACAGTTATATTGCTCGCTGGTTGGGGTAGAAAGGGCGTAGCCATTATTTTCGATCAAAAATATCACCGGCAATTTCCAAACAGAAGCTATGTTAAGCGCTTCGTGAAAATCGCCTTCACTGGTAGCGCCCTCGCCGGTAAAAACAAGGGTTGATTTTTTTTTGCCCGATAACACATCGGCGAGGGCAATCCCATCGGCCAGGGCAAGCTGCGGACCAAGGTGCGAGATCATCCCGATGATCTTATATTCCTGTGTGCCGAAGTGGAAGGAGCGGTCGCGCCCCTTGGTAAAGCCCGAAGGTTTGCCCTGCCATTGCGCCATTAACCTGGAAAGCGGGATCCCCCTTGATGTAAAAACACCCAGGTTGCGGTGCATAGGCAAAATATATTCGTCGTTATTCATGGCCAGGGCACTGCCAACTGCTATGGCTTCCTGGCCAATACCCGAAAACCATTTGCCAATGCGCCCCTGCCTCAGCAGGATCAGCATCTTCTCTTCAACCATGCGCGGAAACAGCAATTTTTTATAAAATGCCAGCAAAGTATCATTATCGAGGTTTTTCCTGTCAAAAATCATAACGTAAAACTACTGAAGTTTTTAAAACTTTGTATGTTTGGTAATCCTATCTAAAAACTATGAAGCGCACTTCTATTTTCATCATTATATTACTGCTCATGATCGGTTTTGCGGCCAGCTCGCAGGACTTTTTCTTATTGCCACATAATTTTTACGTTCACAAAGGCGATAAGCTGAACCTGCATTTATTGAGCGGCAATGAATTTAAGCCCGAAAATGAATTTAAGTACGCCACAGCAAAAGCAACCAAATTTATGCTGTACGAAGGTTCAAAAAAAACGGATCTTTCAAAAAGCAGTAATCCGGCCGATAGCAGCCTGCTTACCTACGAGCTGCAAAACTCGGGCCTTGCACTTTTTGAGTTGGTAAGGGAAGACCAAACGGAATCAGAAAGAAATAAATTTATCAGGGCGCTTGAAAGCGAAGGCCTTGATAAAATGGCCGAAGAAGCCCGGGCCAGCAGTCAGCAATATTTTGTTGAAAAGTATCACCAGTCAACCAAAGCCCTTATTTCTGTTGATAAGGCCAACGGTAAGGACTTTGATAAGCCACTGGGCGAAGAATATGAAATTGTGATTCAGCAAAATCCCTATAAATCAAGCTATGGCGATGATGTTACCGCCCAGGTGCTTTTTAGAGGCAAGCCGATGAAGGATGCTGTGGTGATACAGTATGTACGCACCCTGAATGGCACTATCGTTCCGCAGAAATTATTAAGCGACAGTAACGGGTTAGTGTTTTTTAAACTGAGCCGCGAAGGGGTTTATATGATCAGCTCAACCCATGTTGAACCATCGCAGGATAAAAAGGCCGATTATGAAAGCTGGAGCACTACTTTTACTTTTGCTTTCAGCAATACCGACGATGCACCTAACTCGTATAGGGAGTTTGGTTTTGGGAACAAGCATTGATCAGTTTGCAGTTTACGGTTGGCAGTTTGCAGCAGAAAAACAAGCATTAACAGTTGGCAGTTATCGGCTGGCAGTTTGCAGTAAAAAGTTTAGCTTTAAAATAAGGTTTTAAAACAAAGGCCAGGTTCATTGAACCCGGCCTTCTTTATATGGTGGAGAGTAATTTTATTACTGAGCGATATAGAAGGATTTTTGATCACCATCCTGGTAAACGTGGATTGATTTTTTAACCACCTGGTTGTTTGTGTAAATTTCCATGGTGTATTCACCATCTTCCAAACCGGTTAGCACATAGCCTTTGCTTACGTCAGTTTTGCTTGGCACCAGGTCTTTCAATAAAAGTTCATTGTCTTTATTGTAAACTTTTACAATTGACTTTCCGTTTTCTGATTTTAGAAAATCTACTTTGATACCGCGGTCATGATCAAGTGCTTTAAAGGTTACAACTTCTTTGGCTTTAGGCGTAACATCGATTTTACCTTCGTCGGCTTTGGCTACTGTAGTAGCAAATACACCTGCAGTTAATAATACAAATAAGGCTGATAATTTTATTGAGGTTTTCATGATCGTAAGGTTTTAATGTTTTAAATATGTTGTGTTGTTATTTTCAATGATCAAATGAACAACATATATTTTGATCGCTAAAAAGTGTTATACCAGCCGTTGATATAAATAGACAAAGCCCTGAAAGCGCTCTGCAAACCCTTAAAAGACACTATTTACCCCTGTTTCGGGAGTTGGTCGGGATTTTTGGGGAGTTGGTAGAATGCTTTAAGCCATTGGTCAGGCCTGGGGTGAAAATGGCATATAAATAGAGCATGGAGAGAGATTCCGGGGGCTTCTTTGGAGAAAATATGCGAGAGGCAACTGTGTATCTTGCTAATGAATAAAGCCAATTGTCATTTCGACGAGCCGGTCTGGTAATGTGCGGGCGCGGTGAGGAGAAATCTTATAAGCCTTGCAAAACGATCATGCATTCTACAGGGCGCATAAGATTTCTCTTTCGCCCCCGGTTCTCATGCCCTCCTCATGCTCAGTCGAAATGACAATAGTTTTTATTAGTTGACGTAACGGCCCCACCATCAAAAAATAATTTAAAAACTTACCTGGCTGCTGATACCAGGTTGGTGAGCTTTACAAAATCATCCACGCTTAATCTTTCTGCACGGAGGTCAAGCATAGGTTCATCGGTTAGCTTCTCTTTGTTAATGAGTGGTGAAATGGCATTGCGCAGGGTTTTGCGGCGCTGATTAAAACCTGCTTTTACTATCTGCCAAAATAGTTTTTCATCACAATCAAGCGTTTGCTTATTGTTGCGGGTAAGCCTGATCACTGCCGAGAGTACTTTTGGTGGTGGATTAAATACACCTGCCTTTACGGTAAATAAATATTCTACTTTATAATAGGCCTGTAAAAACACGCTCAGTATGCCATATTCCTTGCTGCCCGGTTTTTCGGCGCAGCGTTCGGCAACCTCTTTCTGAAACATACCTACTACCTCAACCACCTGCTGACGGTTATCCAGCACTTTAAATAGTATTTGGGATGAAATGTTATAAGGGAAATTACCGATGATGGCAAAGTTTTCGGGGAAAATGCTTTTAAAATCAAGCTCCAGGAAATCGGCATTGATAAGGCGCGTGCCTAACTGGGGATATTTCTTCTTCAGGAAATCGTACGATTCGGTATCGATATCGATAAGTGATGTTTCGTACTCGGTTTTTTGCAGCAGGAAATCAGACAGTACGCCCATACCCGGCCCCACCTCAAGTACATGACCGAAACGCCCTTCGGGTTTCAGACTGTCAACTATCTTTGCTGCGATGTTTTTATCAGTAAGAAAATGTTGCCCTAAATGTTTTTTTGCCCTTACCAATGTCATTATTAATCAAATATTTGAGCAAATTAAATCATATTTGTGCTTTTATCAGGAACTATAAGCTTAAAATCTTTTATTTGCAGGTGTAAAGATAGGTTAAAGGCGAAAGGTTAAAGGTAAAAGGTTTGCCTTGGGCACTAAGCTTTTATAAACCATTAGTAATCATCACGGTTAAAATTTTGTGTAATCACCTGGCTAATCGGTGAAATCACAGATTAATCAGTGAAATCAACATATAAAAATGAGCGATAAATTAAAAATTGGGATCAGCATTGGCGATGTAAACGGTATCGGGTTAGAGATAATTATTAAAACTTTGGCCGACAGCAAAATTTATGATTATTGTACGCCTATTGTTTACGGGCATACTAAGGTGGCTTCGTTTCACCGTCGTGCAACCCATGTTAATGAGCTTAATTTTTTAGTGATCAATGATCCTTCGCAAACGCATTTCCGCAAGCCAAATATGATCAATTGCTGGGAAGAGGATGTAAAGATAGAGCTGGGCCAGGTTACCGAAGCAGGCGGCAAATACGCTTTCAAATCATTGGAGCGCGCTGTGTATGACCTGAAAGAAGGTTATATTGATGCCCTTGTTACCGCTCCTATCAACAAGGATAATATCCAGAGTGAGCAGTTTAACTTTCCGGGCCATACCGAATATTTGCAGCAATATGATGGTGCAGCCGAATCGCTGATGTTTTTAGTGAGCGATACTTTACGCGTTGGCGTGGTTACCGGTCATATCCCGGTATCAAAAATTGCCGAAAGTATCACGGCCGAAAAAATATTAGCCAAGCTGAAGCTGATGAACAGCAGCCTGCAAAATGATTTCTGGGTGCGGAAGCCAAAGATAGCCGTGTTGGGGCTTAACCCGCATGCCGGCGATAACGGCCTTATCGGCAACGAAGAAAAAGATATCATTATACCAGCCATTGAAGAAGCCCGCTCAAACAATATCCTGGCATTCGGCCCGTACTCGGCCGATGGCTTTTTTGCCAATGGTACCTACCTGCAGTTTGATGCCGTACTGGCCATGTATCACGACCAGGGCCTCATCCCTTTTAAACAGATTGCTTTTGAATCGGGTGTTAACTTTACCGCCGGTTTAAACTTTGTACGTACCTCGCCCGATCATGGCACAGCATATGATATAGCAGGTAAAAATCAGGCCTCTGAAATCTCTTTCCGCGAAGCATTATTTACCGCTATTCACATTGTAAAGAACCGCAGGGAAGGGCTCGAACTTAATGAAAATCCGCTTTTATTTAGCAAGCTGAGCCGCGACAGGGATTAAAAAAGGGCATGTAATAGTAATGTTTCAATTTAATTGCCGTTAAATTAAAACATTTACGCCGCTATGTGCATTTACATGTCTGAATGAGTAATTTTCTGAGTCGTATACGTTCAATTGATGCTTTCCGTGCTGTAACAATGTTCCTCATGATATTTGTGAATGACCTGGATGGCATTCCGAATACCCCAACATGGCTTAAACACGCGGGCTCAAATGTTGATGCGCTGGGTTTGGCCGATACTATTTTCCCTGCATTTTTGTTTATCGTTGGTCTTTCAATTCCATTCGCATTTCAGAACAGGTTAAAGCAGGGTGATAACTTCAAATTACTATCGCGGATTGTAAGCCGCTCGTTCGCGCTCATTTTTATAGGGTTTTTCCATGCCAATATGGAAACCTATAACGAGGCTACTACCCTATTGCCCAAGCCTGTTTGGGAAAGCCTGGTAACCTTCAGCTTCTTCTTCATTTTTTTAGATTACAGCAAGGATACATCGCCTCTAAAGCGTTATTTATTACAGGGCTTTGGCATATTGCTGCTTGCCGGCATGGCTGCCCTTTACCGTACCAGCGACCCCGGGCATACCTGGCTACATTTTACCTGGTGGGGCATTTTAGGTTTGATAGGCTGGTCGTACATGCTGTGCGCGCTCATTTATTATTATTCCGACGGGCATTTGTGGGTGCAGCTGGCGGCATGGGTGTTCTTCATATTCTTTAACCTCGACGTTCACTTTGGCTTTCTTAATTTTATTGACCGGCTGCAGGGCTATATCTGGATAGCAGGTAACGGTGCCATGCAGTCGTTCACCATGGCGGGGGTGTTTATTTCGGTGTTGTATATGCGCCTTAAGGCTAACAACGAAATGAAAATGCTTTGGGTAGCCATGATCCTGATAGCGATAATTTTATTTAACCTGGGCTTTATAGTGCGCTATTTTAGCGGGGGCATTTCCAAAGAGCGCGATACCCCTTCATGGGTGCTCATTTGTACCGGGATAAGCCTGGTGGTGTATGCCTTCTTTATTTTCCTGGTTGATGTTAAAAACAAATACAACTGGTTTAAGGTGATAGAGCCTGCAGGCACCAACACTTTTACCTGTTATATAGTGCCTTTCCTGTTTTATCCCATATACGAAATGAGCAGGATAGGCTACCCCGAATACCTGAGCCAGGGCATCGGGGGGCTAATTAAATGTATTGTGTTTGCCTTTGTAATGGTATGGCTCACCGGGCTTTTGGATAAGATCAACATCCGGATTAAAATATAGATCGGCTGTTTATTTTATTTTGATCAGATATTTTCCGCTTACGTTTGATATATCGGCCCCGCCTTTTTTAGAACGCTCAAAGTAAATGCTGCTGAATTGAAATACTATAGTGTAGCCAGGTGTCTCTTTGGTTATTTGCATAAGGCCTGAAGGCAAGTTATAGACTTTAGGCGTGTAATGATTGTCTTTGCCCTTTGGGTCGTGATATTTTTCCATCTTCGTAGTATCTGCCATCATTTTATTCACCAATTCCAGCGGATCAAATTTTAGGGTTTCATTGTTAAGGCTTAAAATATAACTGTCCGTGCTGTTGGAATGAATTTGAGTTATCCTGATGCCATTGTAATTATTAATAACGGTATCTGCATTCTGATCAGTCGCAAGCTCGATATCATATCCTTTAATCACGGTGACATTATCATTCTGGCTAAAAATATAAGTGCGGTCCTGTGGCATTTCGTCACTTTCATCTGCTCCCGGATAGTAGTAGTCATTAAAACGCCCAAGGCTAAGTTGTTTTTTCGCCCATTGATATTTCATAAGTCTCAATTCTTCCCTGTCAACAGGTAGATTGGTGGCTTCGTCTTTTATGCGGGCTAACGAATCTGTTATACCATTAAGGTCTCTTTTAAAATAAGGCTGTAGTTCTTTCAGGTCGTAACGGAAAATGAAATATTTAAGCCGGCTTGCCCCCAAACTGCCCTCGTGCATATTGATTTTTGTACTGTCTACAGGTGCCAGTTTACCATCTTTAAATCCATTGTGCTTTTTAAAAAAGTTGACGACCATACCCCTTTGCGAATACATACTCATGGTAAACGCGCTTTGCGGCCCGTAGATGCTAAACAGCGTTAATATGCAGAGTGATATTGGAATGATCTTAATATTTTGCTTTTTAAACAGCAGGAAGTAAAGCGAAATGAATAGCAGCCATAAAGCAAGCACAATTAAAAAATACCTGAATTCGGTAATACCATAGCTAAAAACGCGTGTACCTACGGCCACAAACAGCAGTATCTGTAAAGGGATCAGCAAAAAGTAGAAACTACGGGTATAGGTTTTGAGCCATTTGTTTTCGTTTTGCTCGCGGATGGGATATACCAGCAGTAGCGATAATATACCGAAAACGGCATAGCCCAATATCAGGTTTGATACAAGGCCTTTAGGGAGTTTCCATTCAATAAGGATCTTGATTTCATAGGCCAGTAAAATGATCACGTATACTGTTGATAGCGGGATGAGCACATACTGGGTAAAAATTTTGAGGCCTTTGGGATAACCCTCATCTTCATTAAGTGCCGGGATATCTGTTGGTACCCCCGCTAAAAAGAAGGTAGTAGTAAACATCCCTGTTATCCACACCCACAACACCTGGTAGGTGTCTGCCTCAAACTTAAAATTAAACAGGAAATTGGTGGCCCCAATTGCCGCGGCAAGCCCGGCAAACAATACCACACCGTACAGCATGCATGCCAAAAAGCGCAAAAAGAGCGTTTTATTAAACTGCCAAAATCCTTGTATTTGTCCTTTGTTTGTAAAGGCCGCAAAGGCTACCATTAAGTGAAATGCCAAACTAAGCAGAAAAAAACGGGTATAATCAGCTTGTCTTTCGGGTGGATTGATCATAAAAATCAACAGCATAGCGATCACCGCTGCAGCTATTTTTACCAGGATCTTTTTTCCAGCCTCCCAGCTTTTGCTTTGAGTGTATAATGTAGCCGAAAGGCTTAATAGAAACCCCAGGTTAGCTATCATAATGGCACGCATACACCAGTTTTCGCTTACGCGGTTAAGGTTGTCAAGCTCAATTTTGGCGGTGGCAGCTATAGTGCCCGCCAAAGCAAAAAATGTTTCAAAGGGGTAGCGTTTAATGGTATTTACTGCACTTTGTACCAGGTTTTTTAACGACAGGAATTTCATTAGCGTAAGGTTTAGGAACTAATGTAGTATTTATTTGTGTTTTTTTGTTCGGTTTGAGGTTTTACCCCCCTGGGGATTGATGAAAATGTAAAATATATGTATTAAAAATCAATCCAATACCACGGTTAATTGCATTTAACACATTAGTGTTTATATTTGCGTTCGCAAAAAAACATCATTTTACTATAATGAGAGAAATACAATTCAGAGAAGCGCTAAGAGAGGCCATGGTCGAAGAAATGCGCAGCGACGAGAATATATACCTGATGGGTGAAGAGGTTGCCGAATATAACGGCGCGTACAAAGTAAGCCAGGGAATGCTGGACGAGTTTGGCGCAAAACGTGTTATAGATACGCCTATCTCTGAATTGGGCTTTGCCGGTATCGGCATCGGCTCGGCAATGAACGGCTTACGCCCTATCATTGAGTTCATGACTTTCAACTTTTCACTGGTTGCTATCGACCAGATTATCAACGGCGCTGCCAAGATGATGTCAATGAGCGGCGGCCAGTTTTCGGTGCCAATTGTTTTTCGTGGCCCAACCGGTAACGCGGGTATGCTTAGTTCACAGCACAGCCAGTGCTTTGAAAACTGGTATGCCAACTGCCCGGGTTTAAAAGTGGTTGTACCATCAAACCCGTACGACGCTAAAGGCTTACTAAAATCAGCTATCCTTGATCCTGACCCGGTTATTTTCATGGAGTCGGAAGTAATGTATGGCGATAAAGGTGAAGTGCCTGAAGAAACTTACTATATCCCCTTAGGTAAAGCAAAAATTGTTAAAGAAGGTGCCGATGTTACTTTAGTTGGCTTTGGCAAGATCATGAAAGTGGTTATCGCTGCTGCTGCCGAGCTTGAAAAAGAAGGTATCCATGCCGAAGTTATCGACTTACGTACTGTACGCCCTATCGATTATGCTACAGTCATTGAGTCGGTAAAGAAAACAAACCGCCTGGTAATTATTGAAGAAAGCTGGCCTTTAGGTTCAATTGCTACCGAGGTTGCATTCAAAGTACAAAAAGACGCTTTCGATTATCTTGACGCGCCGATCCTGCGTATCATGGGCGGCGACGTTCCGCTTCCTTACGCTCCAACTTTGATCCAGGAATACCTGCCAAACCCTGAAAGGGTGATCAAAGCGGTTAAAGAAGTAATGTACGTTACCAAGTAATCGTTTTTTTAATAAAATATCAATTGGGCCCGATATGAAAATACCGGGCTCTTTATTTTTCTGCAATAATGGACGAGTTAATAGTAAAAGACAGCAACGGTAATATCCTGAAGGATGGCGATTCGGTTACACTGATCAAAAGCCTGAAGGTAAAAGGTGGTGGCGTTACGCTTAAACAGGGCACACTGGTAAAAAAGATCCGCCTAACGGATAATGATGAAGAGGTTGACTGCAAAGTTGACGGGATGAGCATTGTGCTCAGAACTGAGTTTTTGAAAAAGCGATAGATAGAGCTGATTTATTGCCCCGCAGCTTTTTTAATTGTGGGCTCAGTCATAATGGCTATGTAATCATCTGTTTTGCGGATATTATCAAGACGATCATCAAGGGCGACAAACTTTTTTAAATAACCCAGATCAAGGGCCTTTTTTAAGTAAATGTTTGATTCGGCCGCCCGGTTCATCAGCGAAAGGAGGCAGGCCATGGTATAATAATCGGCCGGGAGATCAATGTTTGACGATGCCAGGAATTTCTTTTGCATAGTACTAACTGCTAACCCCGCATTACCGGTGTAAAACTGTGCAAAAACATATTCGGCAGATTGTTTAGTAGGGTCAAGGGCCATAACCTTGTTAAAATCTTTCAGGGCAAGTTCTTTTTCATTTAATTTAAGGTATAGCCTTGCCCTCGTAAATACAGGTTGCCAAAATATAGGCAATAGCTCAATGGCAGCATTACAGTGGTTTAGGGCTTTTTTGTTTTGATTGATAATGAATTCATTGGCCGCTATGTTGTTATAAAATATAGCCAGGGTTGTTTTATCGTTCTTATAAAAAGGGAGCGCTTTATTGTAATCATCAATGGCCCGTGCGCACTCGCCCGAGTCGCCATACGCCACGCCTCTTATCCAGTATAAATGCCCGCGTTGCGGAAACAATTCAATGGCTTTATTAACATCGCTAAAAGCCTTTGCTGTTTGATGCAGGTTGTTTTCGTTAACAGCACAATTTTCATAAAGTAATGCTGCATTTAGTTTGTCATTTATATATATTGGTATGAGGTGTTTGTAGTCGTCAATAGCAAGTTGATAGTCGCCATGTTTTTCATAAGCAAGCCCCCGGCGCCAGTAAAGATCAGGGTCTGACGGTTTTAGCTGAATGGCCATGCTCAGGTCATTAATGGCATCCCAGCTTTTATTAATTTTTTCGCGGGCCAACGCACGGCTGTTGTATATTTTGGCAAGTAAGGCAAGGTTATCCTGGAAAAAAAAGGTTGCCGTGCTATAATCATCAACCGCTTGTTGATAATTGCCGAGAGCATTATAAGCAATTGCCCGGTGCCAGTAGGCCGCGCCATTTTGCCCGTTAGCAGTTATGGAACTATTAAAATTATCAATGGCCAGTTCATAATTTTGCAAGGCAATTTCGTTTACCCCAATGTTGTCATACAGTAATGATAATCGCAGCTTATCGCCCGGAAAAAGTAATATAGCTTTTGAATAATCGGCAATGGATTCCCTAACGTGTCCGCTAAAAAAATATGCCGCAGCCCTGTTCCAATATGCATCGGCATATAATGAGTCAATTTTAATGGCTTCGTTGTCATCATCAACGGCATCGGTAAAATTTTTAAGCTCAATCTGGCATTGGGCATGATTGTCATATAGTTTGGGAAGCAAAGCTTTATTGCGTTTATTGGCATTGATAGCCTTTGAATAGCTTTCGGCAGCTTTGTCGTAATTTTTAGCGTTAACAAGTGAATCACCCATTTTTTCATAATCGATGGCTTGTCCGTGTGCATAAAATGCGCAGGTAATTAGCAGGCCAATAAGAAGGACGACAAACGGTTTGTTCATAGTTAATAATTGTGTCAGGCAACGGCAGTTGAAATATAAATTATTGTTGTCAATTTTCAAAACAGCAGGGCATCCTGAGCACCAGGTTTTATTAATGTAAAGCCATTTTGAAAGCCTACTTAATGATGATTGCTTGTGTTTTTGTAAAAAATACCTACTTTTAAAAATTAACTTTTGTAAACATGCGTTACACCTACTTTAAAGCATTTAAACCGTTATTTTTTATAGTATCGGCCCTGGTATTTATTGGCAATGTTGCTTCGGCACAAACCCAACCCGCCACCGTGGCCGCAGCGCCTGCAGCGGCACCAGTAGCCGGTGTACAAACCTTTATTGATAAGTTTTTTAAAGAATACGATAAGCAAAGCACGGCCCGTGCGGTGATTGATATTTTTAAAAGCAATAAGCTGATGGATTCAACCCGGCTTACCGGGCTTATTGTTAAGATAGACTCCATGCGGAGCGTTATAGGCAAGTATTTGGGTAAGGACCTTATCATGCAGCGCAAGGCCTCAAACAGCCTGGTACTATACAGCTACCTGCTTAAACACGAAGGCCAGCCAGCCCGGATCACCTTTATGTTTTACAAACCCAAAAATGAGTGGGAGATCTACCGCTTATATTTTGACGTAGATGTTGACGCCGAACTTGCCGAATCATCAAGGGTAACGGGGAAACCGTAATTGAGCTTAAAGCCGAAGGCTGAAAGCATAAAGCAATAAAAATAAAAGCCGAAGGTAAAACGTTTAAAAAGCTTTAGACCTTTGGCTTTTTTGTTTTGAGCTCTTAACTAAAAAACAGGTATGTTTATGTTATACTTATAGCTTACAAATTGCCTTGAAAACCTTAAAAATCGCAATTGCTCTTCTCTTTTTATTTCAATATTGCTTTGGTCAGGCTCTTAATACCGATACGGTAAAGAGGAAAACTAAAATAGAATGGGGAGCCATGTATAAAGGCAGCCGGCTTGATACTATCCGTGTAAACCTTGATCGGGGTGATAAACAGGCTTTGTTCAGAGTTGCCCAATACCTGGATAGCAACAGCACAATGACCGAGTCTTTGGGTTATCACATTTTGCATACAAAGCAAAGCGAAATAGCAAGGAGGCTTATTAACGAAAACTGCATTTTTTTACGCAATGAATTTACTGTTGATACAAAGACAACAGCCAAAGATTTTTTAACATTCCTGATGAGGAATATTGATAAAATCAGCTTTTCATATGATGCCTATGCTTATTTGATAACGCCTTTAGATAAGCGGGAAGCGAAATACGAGATCAGGGAACTTACGCAAAATCGTAAAGCGGAATTAAAACAAAATGCAGGCGCATTATTAAATAGCGAACTTGTAAAACACAATAATATCAATCAACTCATCCGCTATAAAGATCCGGCTGCTTTGTTTAATATAGTCTCACTGCTTTATGCTAACCGCTCGCGTTTTGACTCCTATCAATCAAACACAGATGAGTATATAAACCTCATTCAGCTTTTAACCGGTACCGAAATCGGGGTTGAAGACGGGTATGGCAAAATGTCTTTTCATATAGATAAAGATTTTGAACCCGATTCAAGGCTTAATCTGCTGATCTATTTTGCAAAAAATTATACCTCCTATAAATGGGATGATAGCCTGGGCATATTCCGAAATAAGACTGCTGTGATCCAGAAACCTGATAAAGAAACTGTTTTATTTCAGCTACTTAATGCTAAAACAGATTCGGTTGCGATAAATGCTTTTATTAGTCTGACACAAGGCAATGTTGCCAAAGTAAAGGCTATGGCAAATGACTATAATAAGGCAGATATCAGTTTCAATTGGGTTTTGCCAACATTTCCCTATCGGTTTTTGAGCCAGATGGTTGTATTAACTGATTATTGCAAAAATAATCATGTTGATTTTTTGGGGTCAGAAAAACTGCGTCAATATATTACAAAACTAAAAAACAGCAAGTTAAGCTTTAAGGAGAGGTATGCGATTGAGGATAAGGTTATTAATAATATTGATGTTAATGAGATAACGGCCTTTGAATATTGGTGCCTTATTAACGAACGTGATTTTGACCTTACCTATTCGGCCGGACGAATACTTGATAAATTTTATTCAAAAAACTGGTATAAGATTGTTCATGATCAAAATCAACTTAAACTATACCTTAAAAAAGCGGGACTGTATCAAAATATAGGCATTATTGGTATCAGCAATAATTTTATTAAAAAATTTATAGACAGCGATAGTACGGCTATTAATTTATTAAAAAGAATAGTTTCAACTGATGAAGACATAACCAGGCAAACGGAAATTGCCTTAAAAATAGGAGTACAAAAACCGGCAACACCGGTATTTGACCGCAGATTTAATGGCGGTAATTACGATACTGTGGTTTACGATTTATCTAAACAATACCAGCAAGTTATTCTTCGTGTTAAAGACAGCCTCGACCGGGATAATGCGGTGGCAAAACTTTTTTCAACTATAAATTATGACCAAATCGAGCTTGCTTTTCAGCTTTTAGAGCCTTACAAATTTAAGTGGCGTAATAGCAAGTATACCTTTATGGACCGCGATTTTGGCTTCATATCGTATGATTTTGATGACCCAATTTTACGCAGCCAATTTATTAAGGTTTACAAAAGCCACACCCAGTCAGGCGTTTATGCCTGGTATCTTAGTTGGGCTGGTAGCGATTATATGAATGCCAAAAAACATATTTTGGACTATGACAAAATTTATGAGCTTTTAAAGTTTGATGTTGTTAATGCCTTTGTGGGTGGCGGCGGGGCTACTCATGATAACGAGATTTATGCATTGATCAAGTTGCTTGAGCTTAAATTTAGCACCACGCTCAGATTCCCGAAAAAACTTTGTAATTCAGGAAATTTATATGGTTGTAATAGTTTAGAACGGGCGAGTGAATGGATGAAGTATTTGAAGGATAAAGGTTTGTTGAAATTAGCGCATAATACCCCCATATCATTCAACTGTCCGCTTGCTATTGATGAGCAATACCGGTTT
Source organism: Mucilaginibacter angelicae (assembly GCF_042434235.1). NCBI lineage: Bacteria > Pseudomonadati > Bacteroidota > Sphingobacteriia > Sphingobacteriales > Sphingobacteriaceae > Mucilaginibacter > Mucilaginibacter angelicae. Next base: position 24,330 of record NZ_JBHLTS010000007.1, read on the forward strand.
TAGTCCACCAAAATATTTTCTCCAAACTTTTGCGAAACGGTGGTATCCTCCCGGTTTTCAATTTTTATCACCAGCGAATTATCGTACGGGATTTTTTCAATCAGTTGAATTTTGGTGCCGATGCCTATGTTCAATTTTTGGAGGTATTGCAGAAACGAGCTGCTGGTATCGCGTACAGCGGCAACCTGGCTTTGGGAGCCGGGTTTAAGTTCGGACAGGCTCACGGAATATGGCTTAGGTACTTTGCCATTGGCTTTAGGGATAGGATCGCCATGAGGGTCATATTCGGGGAACCCCAGGAATTTATCAAGCCTGTCGGCAAGGGTGGCATCGTTAATATGTTCCAGCTCTTCGGCTATATCATGGATCTCATCCCAGTGATAACCCAATTTCTCCAGCAAAAAAACTTCCCAAAGGCGATGACGGCGTACAATTAATGTAGCATCCTTTAAACCTTGCTGGGTTAACCTTACACCATTTTTTTTATCATATTCAATCAGTAATTTTTCGGTAAGCTTACGGATCATATCTACCACCGAAGCCGGGTTGTTGTTCAATGATTCGGCGATGGCGGTAGGCGTTATTTTAAAATCCTTCCCCTGCGATGCAAGGCGATAAATAGCTTTTAAATAGTTTTCTTCCGAGAGCGTGTACATCAGTAACGAATTTGATAAAATACAAACATAAGCAAAAGCAGGACGCTTATTAAACGTTGAACGTTACTAATTGACAGTAAATGTCCACTGAAAACAAAACAGGCCTCCTTTTCAGGAAGCCTGTCTTGCTATATGAAATATTTTTATTAATGGTGTCCGTGACCACCACCATGGCCATGTTCGCCACCGCCATGTTCGCCGCCGCCGTGACCGTGGTCACCGCCACCGTGCCCTCCGCCCCTGTTGGGGTTGCCACCATGCCAGCCGTTGTTTCCATGATAAACTGTGCGATTCGCGTAACGATTACCTCCATTCCAGTGATTCGCATACCGGGCATCGTGGCTGTTACGGATGATTACCTGATCATGACGACCGCGATAGCCAGCATAATGATCCCTGTAATATGCGTGGCGCATCCATGGATTACGCTCGTTAACAACTACTTTGTAGCCATTGTACATATTATATCCACGGTACCTTGCAGGTAAAAACCTGCGATGTACCCAAACGTTGTTTTCATAATAAACATAATTATGGGTTGGTACATCATAGTAAGCGTCAACATCGGGCATATAATAATAATCAACATGATCATAGCCTACAGGGCCCCAATCGGGCTGGCTGCCTATGTTGATCCCCAAGCCAATACTTACCTGTGCCGAAGCTATTTTTGCAGTGAAGCAGCTTAATAATATAACTGCCGATAAAATGATCTTTTTCATAAAGTGTGTAATAAGTTATATAGGTATGACTATAGTTAAAGCCCATGGTTTAACCTGTTTCAATACCTTGTTATCTCATTTATTCAAAACAGATGCCATTGTCAACATAGCCTTAGTGTACCGAAGTATAATTAATTAATAGGAATGCAGATATACCAGGCTATTTTCCGTCTTAATTAAATGAATAATGTTCTTAATTAAAAAAGCTGTATTTTATGATCATTAATTAATAATTGGAGGAATAAATAAAACCGTGAGTGAGTAATGGCAATTGTGCTTAGCATCTGCATACTGTCTGTAAAAACATACGGAAAATAGCTGTGTACAAAAAAAGCCACCCTCTCTGTTAGGGTGGCTTTGAATATTAACAGACAGCTAAACTAAAATTATTGTTTAGGAGTTGGCTGATCGGCTGGTGCTTTGCCTATCAGGTCCATAAACTGATCAAGTTTTGGTGTTATGATGATTTGTGTGCGCCTGTTTTGTGCTTTGCCCGATGGGGTTGAATTATCCGCAATAGGATTGTACTCGCCACGGCCGCCGGCAGTTAAACGTTTAGGATCAACCTGGTAAGTGGTTTGCAGCGCCTGCACCACTGATGATGCACGTAAAGCACTTAAATCCCAGTTGTTGCGGATGTTTTTCTGCGAGATAGGCACATTATCGGTATTACCTTCAATCAGTACATCATAAGTGCTATAGTCCATGATGATCTTGGCTATTTTGCTTAAAGTTGCGCCAGCCTTGTCAGATACTTCATAGCTGCCTGATTTGTACAGCATATTATCCGACAATGAGATGTAAACTACGCCTTTCAATACCTTCACATCAACATCCTGGGTTTCCTGCGGGGTTAATGAGCGGGTAAGGTTGTTGGTTAACACCATATTAAGCGAGTCGCTTTTGTTTTTAGCGTTAACTAATTGCTGAATGTAACGGTTTGAGCTGTTGATCTCGTCAACCAGTTTAGAGATGTTAACATTACCCTGGCTGCTTGAGTTTAAACACTTGTTCAAAGCATCCTGCAAGGCGGTTACGTTTGCCTTTTGCTGATCAATTTGCTCTTCAAGGCTTTTGTTGCGGCTATTGGCAACGGCAAGGGCCTGCTCGCTGGTTTGGTATTTTACACTCAGGTCGCGGGTGCTGTTTTGCAATTGGGTGTAATTAGCATCCAGTTCTTTGTACTTTTTGCTGCTTACACAGCTTTGGCCTAATACTGCTACTACAAGCAGCGCCAAAATGGATATTCGGTATTTCATAGTGTAAAATTGATTTAAATCGTTTAACAATAAATCGGTTAACTAAGTAACGAATATAATGTTTGTTTATAGCTAAACCTAAGTAAACAAACTATAAAAGTTAACCCAAATGTGACATAATGCGGCAACTTTTGTGCCGAAGGGCAACTATGCCCTCAGTGGAGATGTAAGGGGGATTTACAGAAAAAAGGACTGTCCTTTTTGGGGGACAGTCCTTCATAAAAACACTCAAAATTATAACAATACAAAAACTTAATCGCGGTGATCATGGCCCTGGTCCTTGTGACCATCATGACCGTGGTTATCACCTTTTGACTTGTGCTTTACTACATCAACCCTGCGTACGGTTTTGCGTTCAACATAATGGTTACGGTATTTTTCATCATGACTATCGCGAATTACAGCCTGGTCATGACGGCCGCGGTATGAAGCGTACTTGCGTTTGTAAACATCGTTACGAACCCATGGGGTACGCTCGTTAACTACTACTTTATAACTGTGGTAAACATCATAGCTGCCAAAACGAGGAGGCAAAACAGCGCCGTGAACCCAAACATTGTTGTCAAAATAAACATACTGATGGGCATTGATATCGTAATAAGAATCAATATCGGGCAGGTAGTAATAATCTGCATGGTCATAGCCTACAGGGCCCCATTCGGGCTGGCTGCCTATGTTAATGCTCAGGCTTATTTGGGCGCTGGCTATTTTTACGGTTAAGCTGCTTAATAAAATGGCAGCTGTTAATATTATCTTTTTCATGTGGTGTTATTGTTTTGTTTGTAGGTATGACAATAACAGCGCATAAAAGTTTAAGCCATTATATGTTGTAACGGGTAACTAATTGGTTACAATGGTTTGGCTGTGTGTAAACTGATTGATATTCAGCTTATTCGTCGTCGCTATCTTTATCGGCTGCTTTTTTACCCGCCATGGCAAGTACAGGTTTTCCGATAACTTTATAGCTGCCTTCGCCTTTAAGGATGGATGCCAGCTGGGCTTTATCCTGCATGGTTTTTACAGCCTGGGCAAGCTCCTTATCGTATTTAAAGTTGGTTTCGTAGCGGCCTTTTTCGTAGTAATAGCGTGAAGCTATTTCATTTTCAAGCACTTGCTTTATCTCGTCTTTATGCTGAATAAGATCATTCTTTTTGCTGGCTATCAATTTGGTTTTCAAACCTTCGTACTCGCCCTGGATATCATTGAATTGTTTATCCTTAGTGGCTTCAACCTTTAAACGGGTCAATAATTTTTCCGATGCGGTAGTATAGCTGTAATTTTTATCGGCCAGGTATTTTATAAAATCATTGTATTCGCCGTCTGACAGCGTAAATGAACGGGCATCGGCAATTTTAGCATGTTTATCGCGGTAAACGGTTGCGTAATCAAATATCAGCAGCTTGCCTACCAATGCCTGGGTAACATTAGCAAATTTTTCCTGTTTGATAAACAAGTCCGGATAAATGCCGCTGCCATCATAAACAGAGCGACCGTTTTTTGTTTTAAACTCGTGGATAAGCGAATCGGCTACTTTTACCACGCTGCCATCATCTTTACGGTGGGTATAATCAAGCTCCTGGATACAACGGCCTGATGGTACGTAGTATTTGGCAATGGTAATTTTCACCAGGCTGTTGTACGGTAAATTGAACGTTTGCTGTACCAGGCCCTTGCCATAACTACGCTGACCGATGATTACTGCTCGGTCAAGGTCCTGCAAGGAGCCTGCAACAATTTCACTTGCCGATGCCGAATGGCTGTTAACCAATACCACTAAAGGCAAATCTGGCTCAAGCGGTGCGCTGATGGTGCTGTAAGTAAAGTTTTTTTCTTTTATTTTCCCTTTTTGCGATACGATCTCCACGTCCTTCTGTACAAAAAGGTTCACTATTTTTACGGCCTCCTGTAATATGCCGCCGCCATTTGAGCGAAGATCGAGGATGATGCCGTTAGGGTTTTTCTTTTTTAGTTCGGTAAGTGCGTTGGTAACTTCGGCTGCAGAGTTTTCAAGGAATTTATCCAGCTTGATGTAACCCATGTTGCCATTAACCATACCAAAATATGATACGTTGGGTTGTTTGATCTCATCACGTACCAGGTTTTTTTCAAAAGGCTGAGGGGTATTGTCGCGTTTAATGAACAGTTTTATGGCTGCCCCCTTTGAGCCTTTAAGCAGCTGGCTTACCTGGTCATTATCTTTGCCATTAAGGTCAACATCGTTGATCTTCAGGAGCTGATCGCCGGGGTGTACATCTCCCTTTTGGGCGGGGAAGCCGGCAAAAACTTCCGATACAAATACTTTGCTGTTACGTACAAAGATACTGGCGCCTATGCCGCCATACTGGGTGCTTACGTAATGTAGCTTATAATCTTCAATTTCCGATTCGGGCACAAACTCGGTGTAAGGGTCAAGGCCATCGAGCATGGCGTCAACACCGGTTTTTACCAGCTTGCCCGAATTGATATCATCAACATAATTGATATTAACCTCTTTATAAACCGAGGCAAAAACATCAAGGTTCTTCGAGATCTGGAACAGGTCGTCATTAAAACCCACTATGCCCGCGGCCAGTAATGCAATACCTGCAACTAAGCCTGCCCTTTTGTATCCTTTTTTGAACACTAAACCCTGTTTCATCATTTATCCTCGAAAAAAAATAAAAATACAAAAAAGCTTTCCAGTTTGTATAACCGTAGTGTCTATTTTACAGGCGGTTATTATCAATATTAACCAAAGCCTTTTGTAAGGTGAAAACCACATACTTACGGTCGCGGTTTACCAGGTCCATCAGTTTGGTAATCAGGCTTTCTTCCTGCCCTTCGCTGTATTTCAACTGCTCGTCTGTAAGGTGGTTGTATTTACGTTGAATTTTAATTTTTACGCGTTCCCAGTCCTTGTTTGTAATACTGATTTCAGCCATGTTTAATTTATTTTCAGCAAAAATATAAAAAATACCAAGTTGCTACTGTTAATTGTTTGGCGCGTGTATTGATAATGCCTAATACGGCTTAAATATAAGCCGGGTTATAAACTAAATTAATAACGCAAAGCCGTATACAATTTTAAAGGATGATGTGCGTTTACGGCTTTACATTTAACATTGAAAATCATGAAAAAGTATCTATTAAGTGCGGCATTACTGATTGCTGTAAGCATCAGCGCCAAAGCACAGTTTTCTTTAGGTGTAAAAGGTGGTGTCAATTTTTCAAAAATCGGCTCCGATAATTTTAACGATAAAAACCTCACCGGCTACCAGGCGGGTTTATTTGCCCGCCTCGGCAACAGTCTTTACTTACAGCCAGAGCTTTACTTGAGCGGTACCGGCGGTAAATTTGAATCGAACGATAATAACACCGCGTTTAGTGGTAAAGTAAGGTTTACTAACCTCAATGTGCCATTGCTTATAGGCAAATCATTTGGCGAAAAAGACCTGAATTTCCGGATTATGGCAGGCCCGATTTACACTTATCAGCTTGATCATAGTACAAGCCTGGGTGATAATGTGGGTAATGCATTCAACGATTTTAACAAAAGCAACATTGGTTTCCAGGCCGGTGCAGGTGTTGATATCGGCTCTATCACTGCCGACTTGCGTTATGAAGGTGGTTTAACAAAAGTAAGTGACAGCTTTGCCAAACGCCAGAACCTTTGGGCGCTGAGTGTAGGGTTTAAGATTTTTTAAGTTTGATAAAGTTCGTGAGGACACGAACTTTGGGAAACGTACAACGGCCTGGCAGGTTAACCTGCCAGGCCGTTGTACATTACCCACTCGTCATTGCGAGGAACGAAGCAATCGCGAACTATACAGGCGACTTGCATAGCCTCTCTGCTTCTTGGGGATTGCTTCGTTCCTCGCAATGACGGGTGGTTTAGGGCATTTGTATTTAATTACTTAGCACTAAACACCACCGATGTCACCCCGGCTGTCATAGCGGCTTTGCTTGCCGGTTTGTAAACAAAGAACAGCTTGTGCATTTTGCCATCGGTTACCGGTGTAAGTACAAGATGAATAGCGCCGCCTTTGACATCTTTGGCCGGTACCGGCATACTGCCTTTGCCTGCAAGTGTGCCTGTTTCTGAATCGAGCCTCAACTCAAAATTAAGCGGCGCTGTTGGTGGCCCCTGCCAGAAATTGGTAAGGTTGATGGATCTTACACCTGTAAGATCGATGTTATCCAGTGCAAACCAGCCTTCAGTGCCCGGGTAGATCATCAGGTTCATGCCATTGTATTTAAAGGCGGTGAAGCCGTTGAATTTTTCGGTGCCTTTAAACTGGTAAGTACTGCTGTTTAATGATACAATATTGCTGCCGGTTAATTTTTTAATATCGTTACCGCCATCATCGGTGTATTTGGCTGATAACACCAGCGCTGCCGACTGTTGTTTTTCGGGCGGTGCAGGTAAAATGGTACCCGAGGCCGCTAATGATGGTTTTTGATTGCTGTTATCAAGCGAAAGTACCCAATTAATGATCTGGTCAACATCGCCTTGTTTAATGTTAGGGTGGGCCGACATTGCTGTTTCGCCCCAAACACCAGCACCGCCTTTTATTACCTTTTGGGTAAGCTTGGCCATAGCATTAGGGTCTTTTTTATATTTAGCCGCAACCTGTACAAATGACGGCCCTATTGATTTGCCGTCTTCCTTATGGCAGCTTTTGCAATCCATAGTTAACATGAGGGTTTTGCCGCGATTTTCGGGCTCGCCCTGTTCATGCTGTGTGGCCGATTGTGCTTTGTCGAAGCCTTCGATATAATCCAATCCTACATAAATGCGTTTCGGATCAACAGCTTTGGTATCCGGTCCGTCGGTTACGTTAACCGAGTATTTGAACGGTACGCCCGGCAGATAGAATGATTTGTTACCGCCGGTAATATTGATGCTAACCGTTGGCTGTTCATTACCTGCATAAACGCTGAGCGGCATACTTTTGCTGGATGCACCTTTATCGTCTTTTGTTTCAACAGTGATTTTGAAATCACCTGCTGTTGTATAGGTATAATCAAGCGATGGCGTGGTGGTTTCTTTGGTTACGCCATTGCCCAGGTTCCAGGTATAAGAAATGTTGTCTTTTTCCGGATCGGTAGCTTTAGCTACAAGTTTAACGGTAAACGGCAATACGCCTGATGTTTTATTAGCCTTGAACGATGAAATTTCCGGCGGACGGTTGCCTGAGATAAAGTCAATGCGGAATAAACCGGCATCGGGGTTATGAGAGAACCAGCCGCTGCCATATTCCAAACCGTAAAGCCTGCCATCGGGGCCAACTTCCATATCAATCATGGAGTTTACCTTCAGTTTAGGGAAGAAAGGCTCCATCTTATCAAAATCGCCTTCAGGTGTCAGAGAAACGGCTTTTATCCAGCCGCGCATCCAGTCGTACGTCAAAAACTTGCCGTTGTAGTAATCGGGCAAACGGGTATCTTCCGGAAACATATCGGTATAATAAACCGGGCCGGCCATGGCATTCCTGCCACCTGTACCAACCTGCGGGAAATCGGCCGATGGGCCGTAAGGGTACCAGATAAAGGCCGGTTGCGCCGGTGGAAGATCGGTTAAGCCGGTGTTGTTTCGTGAGTTATTAACCGGGTGTTTAGGGTCAAACGCCGGACCCGATTTGCCTGTGCCATAATCATAAAGGTGGTAGGGTTTGTTATCGCCTACAAAATACGGCCAGCCAAAGTTACCTGCTTTTTTAGCCTGGTTAACCTCGTCATAACCCATTGGACCACGGTTGTCAAGACTGTCATTATGTGCATCAGGGCCAACTTCACCCCAGTACAGGTAGCCGTTCTTTTGATCTACCGAGATCCGGTACGGGTTCCTGTCGCCCATTACATAAATTTCGGGGCGGGTTTTTGGTGTGCCTTTCGGGAACAGGTTGCCTTCCGGAATTTCATAGGTGCCATCATCCTTAAGGTTGATCCGCATAATTTTACCGCGAAGATCATTGGTATTACCGGCCGAACGGCGTGCGTCAAACTGTAAATGACCAGGCCTTTCATCTAAAGGGGCATAACCGCTGCTTACATATTTCTGTCCTTTTTCATCAAACGGAGTTGAGTTATCACCAGCCGAGAAAAACAGGGTTTTATCAGGCCCCGGACCAAAGGCTATCGAACCGCCTGTATGGCAGCAGATCTCGCGCTGGGCTTTTACCTCCAAAATAACTTTCTCAGTTTTTTTATCCAGTGTGTCATTTTTAAAAGTAAACCTCGAAAGGCGGTTTACCGAACTATCGGCAGGACTATAGTATATATAGATCCAGTTGTTATTGGCAAAATCGGGGTCTTTAGCCAGGCCAAGCATCCCTTCCTCGGCATTTACATTGGGTACGTGGGCTTTCCAGTATACATCAAAAAAGCCAACCTGTTTTACCTTTTGGGTATCGTGCTTGTACAGCATGATCTCGCCGCGGCGCTGGATCACCATAATATCGAAGTTCGGCAATATGGTCATTTCGGTAGGCTCAAAAAACTCACCGGTTGATAATTGCGTCTTTTTGAAGCGGTCTTCGTCTGGCGGCAATTGGGTTTTGGCCTTTCCGTAATTCAGTTCTTTATTTTCGCCTATGGCGTATTTGATACCGGCAAGCAGCATTTTCAGATAACCTGCTTCTTTATAACTCTCGTCGGTATGGCCCATGGCTGTGTAGAATGCGCGACCGCCGTCAAAGTCATGAAACCAGGTAGCTGGGTGCAATCCCATACGTTTGCCACCTTTATAGGTACTTTCGTCAAGGGTGATCAGTACATGAACATCTTCGGCCAATGGCTTGCGGAAACTGTAAAACTCGTCGGTACGTTTCCATACCTTAGGCAGATCTTTAGTAGCATCGTTATTGGCATCAACTATATTATAGGTGCCAGGCTGTACATTAGGGTTTTTATCATGGATGCCGGGATGGTCATAAAACCAGGCGCCAACTAAACGGCCGTACCAACCCCAGTCGTATTCGGTATCAGCGGCGGCGTGGATACCTACATATCCCCCTCCGGCTTGTATATAGCGTTCAAAAGCTGCTTCCTGCCTGTAATCAAGCACATCGGCGGTGGTACTTAAAAAAATAATGGTTGAGTATTTTTTAAGGGTGTCCTCATTAAACATGGCCGAGTTTTTTGTAGTATCCACGTCGAACCCATTTTCGGCGCCAAGCTTTTTAATGGCTACAATACCGGCATCGATAGATGCATGGTGAAAGCCCATGGTTTTTGAAAAGATAAGTACCCGTGGCTTGTTGGGGCGTGTTTTGTTACAGGATAAGTAAATGCAGCTAAATGCCACAAGAACCATCAGGACGATTTTTTTCATATCGGCTTATTGTGGGTTTTGGGTTAATTGGTTTTAAATGTTGATGAATTTAGGGTTTGTGCCGCAATCTACTCAATCGATTGTAATAAATTGTTGCCTACCAAATTTATAACTAAATCTTTACGAAACAATACCCAATGTGTAAAAATGACACAATATTTTTTAATGTAAGATTGACGGTTTTTGCTGCGCCCCGGATACGGAAAAGATTATTTCTTCTTTCGGTTTTCGAGCATATCGGCAATGCTGATCCCGGAGCAATCAGTAATAAGTGCGGAAATTATTTCAAGAGGAACCTCGTTGGAGTTGCTGAAGTTGATGCAGCCCTTTTGAAATTTAGCTGCTGGCAATAATGCGGCGTATTTGCTATGGAGCACCGGGTTCATGTAAATGGGCATACAATGCAGCGACATATGGTTTTTAACAACCGAGAGCCCGTATTTCATATAACAACGCTCATTATAAAGGATCATTTGTTTCCCCATCATGCTTCCAATCACGGGTATAACTGAAGCGTCGTTGCCGGTAATGGCATTGTGTATACCTGTTAATAACGCTTGTTTTTCGGTAAGTTGTTCCTGGATATATTCGGATGGTGTCATGAGGATTGGCCTGGTATGCTAATTTACAATATTTTTTGCCCGAAATACAGTGTAAAAAAACCTATAAAAACAGCAAAGCCCCTGATGGGCAGGGGCCTTTACTAACCAATTATAAACCTAAATTATGAGAAGAGCTGTAGGAGAAGGAGTCGAACCTTCACGGAGTGGTTATTTCTATTGCTAAAAGTTTCCCAATTTCTCCGCCACCGCGACAAGGAGGTGTGTCTGCCAAAAATTTCACCATCCTACAGTATAGTAAGTTTCAAGCCCGAAGCTTTCAGTTCTAAGTTTTTTTACTTATCACTTTAAATTTCGTATCTTAAACTTGCTGTTGGGGAAGGATTCGAACCTTCACAGAGTGGTTAGCCCTTACGGGTTTTCCATAATCTCCGCCACCGGGACAAGGAGGTGTGTCTGCCAAAAATTTCACCACCCAACATTGTTTATCGTTTAAAGAACAGCTAAGCATTTCCCTTTTGCTTGATACAAATTTAATAGGACTAACCATTTCTTGCAAATATTTCAACAAAAATATTTTATTTTTAATCGAATTTTAATTAAACTTGTATTTCAATATAGATATTCAAATTTATGTCCCACAGAAAAGCTCAAAATTTAGAAATTGATAATCTCGACATTCAGATTTTGTCAATATTAATGAAGAATGCTACTACTCCGTATACCGAGATAGCTAAAGAGTTGATTGTTTCTGGCGGAACCATACACGTGCGGATGAAAAAGTTAGAGGAGATGGGTGTAATAAAAGGGGCCAGCCTTGAGGTAGATCCGCAAAAATTAGGATACGATATCACCGCATTCCTTGGTATTTATCTCGAAAAAGGATCACAGTATAATGAAGCTGTGAAACAGCTAAAAACAATTAAAGAGATTGTTGAACTGCATTACACTACCGGCGAGTGGAGTATTTTTGCTAAAATAGTATGTCATGATACCACTCACCTGCGCGAAGTTTTGAACGAGCAGATCCAGGGTGTAAGAGGTATTCAACGTACCGAAACCTTCATCTCGCTCGAAGAAAGCATAAGGAGGCAAATAACGCTGGAATAAATTTTTACTCAAATTATTGAAACGCCCATAGCCTGGTTTTTACCGGGCTATGGGCGTTTGTTTTTTATGGAAAATGAGAAATGTATATTAACAGAACGTCATTATAAGGTACGAAGCAATCCCCAATGAGCAGAATAGCTATACAGATTCGCCCTGTAAAGTCGGGGATTGCTTCGTGCCTCGCAATGACGCTTTTTATTTCTTAACGGCTTCTAAGGGATGCTATACTTCTATAATAGGTTAACAGTATTGCTGTAATTTTCCCCTCCGATGTTGCTGGTTCAGGGCACCCTGCTCTCCTTTTATCATTAAAGTGTTAAAAAATGTCAAAATCAGTTAATTACATTAATGAAAAGGCCTTTTTCATCTCAATTTCATAAAGCGCCGCTACTTTAGTTTTTGTAAAGGATTGATGTAGCGTATTTACTTTAACCTGCGTAAGGTAATTTACAACACATTGTGTGTTCATTTTTAGATACTTAAAACAAATATTATGCTGGCTATAAAAACTTTAACCGATAATTTAACAGTCTACAAACGTAACATGCGTTTAATGGGCGATAAATTTGAGATTAGTGTGGTGGGTAACAACCCCCTGCTGGCCGATGAGCAAATTGACATTGCCATTGATGAAATTAACCGGGTTGAAAAACTGCTTTCGGCTTTTAGCGATGACAGCAGCATCAACCAGATAAACCGTAATGCGGGTATTGCCCCGGTAAAGGCCGATGGCGAAACTTTCAGGCTGATTAGCAGGGCGCTGCAAATATCTGAGCTTACTTATGGTGCTTTTGATATTACCTACCTGGCAGATACAGCTAACGAAGCTGAAGTTGAAAATACGTCAGTAAAAACTGCCAAACGTACACTGTCTCTCGCCAGCTACAAAAACATAGTACTTGACGCTGTAAAGCAAACTGTTTTTCTGAAAGAAAAAGGAATGCGCATAGGCTTTGGTGCCAACGGAAAAGGTTATGCTGCCGATAGGGCCAAATATGTATTGCAGATGAATGGCGTAAGCAGCGGCGTTATCAACTTTGGCGGCGACCTGCTTGCATGGGGCTTACAGTCAAACCTGCAACCATGGACTGTTGCCGATGCCGATGCTACCCAGCAAAATCAGCCATTTGCCGATCTGGAGATTAGCAACCTTGCTTTTGCTACTTCGGTTAATGCCGAAAAATATGCAAGCATCAGTAATAAAAAATTCACTAATGTGTTTAACCCTAAAAAAGGTTTCCCGGTTAGCGGCATCACAAGTGTAAGCATCCTTAGCCCTACCGCCGAATTTGCCGACGCTTTGGCTACACCAATACTCTCCATTGGTGTTAATGCCGGCCTGTACATGATCAATCAGCTTAACCAGGTTGCTTGTGTTATTATCGACGATCAAAACCGGGTTTATCCGTCAAAAGATATAACTCTTTAATTTACAGCGTGTAAATCATATTCATAAACCTTTCATCATAATTGTGATCTGTTATTATTCATTTGCATCGGCATTTTTACATTGCCTGTGCAAATGAATTGTTATTTATTGTACCTTTCTCATTTGGGTGTAAACATTTAAATTGACCGTTATTTGAGCCTTATTTTTACCTTTTCCTCTCTTCAATGATAAAGTGGTTTGCGTATATTGTCCTGTTATTGATATTTGCAACACGTATATCATCTGCCAATGCCCTTACAAAAAACATTGATGCACATGCCTATACCGGTAACAAAAAGCCGGGTATGTTGTCGTATACTTCATTAGCGGCCGATACTACCAAGACTAAAAAGCAACTGGAGGATGAAAAGAAAAAGATTAAGGAAATAGCCAAAGCAAAGCGGCAGGCTAAGCCGGCTACTGTTGATGACGATGCTGTGCCGCCTAAGCCCAAACCAAAAAGGCAGCGCCGGCCCGAAGGCATGGAGCGCCCGCCCGAAATACCGAGAAGAAATGGCAGTTAAACAGGTTAAACAATTTACCATATTGATGAAATACCTTTGCTTACTATTTTTTGTGGCTGCAAGCAGTACTGTATTTGCTGCGGATTTTGATTTGCGCCTTTTTGCCGGTAAGCACACCTTAGTAGCCGATTCTGACACCATTATTCGTAAACGGTCAATTTCGGCCGGGGTAAGTTATGGCAGCGATGTGCTGTTTTTTGGTCGTACCGGCCCGGTAAAATATCCTTTTGTTACAGCCGATCTGATCTATAATACCAAATCCGGCATTTTTCTATATGGTTCGGCATTTAAGGTTTTGGGTTATGCCCCCGTTGATGAGGTTGATGTTGGCGGCGGTTACTTTTATAAATTTTCAAAAGCATTTTCGGGCTCGGCAAGTTATACCCGGTTCTTTTTTGCCAGGGATGCCGCGCAGGTTATCAAGTCGGCCTCATCTAATGATATCAATTTTAAAAACTCGTACGATTGGCATTTTCTGAAAACAAGCGCTGTGCTCGATTATCTTTTTGGCAAATCGAACGATATTTTTTTAACGGTAAGCAATTCAAAATACTGGGAAAGCAGCTGGAGCATTTTTGACGACCAGGATTTTCTTTCTTTTAACCCCTCCTTTAATTTTATCCTGGGTACGCAGAATTTTGTTCAGCGTTATTCGCTCGATCATCATTTCAGGGATGAGGCTGCCAATATTTCTATTCAATATGATCCGCGTTATGCCAGCCGCAACCGCCGGTTCAATATGCTTAATTACAGTTTCAAGATCCCGGTAGCTTATAACCGGCCGCATTATACGTTTGAGTTTTCGTACAAGTATTCTATCCCGGTTAACGTAGAAGGTGTATTGCTCAACCGGCGCGAGTCGTTTTATAATTTAACTTTTTATTACGTTTTTTATTAACCATAATACATGAATGTTTTAATAATAGAAGACGAAACAGCACTTGCCCACGAACTGGAGATCTTTCTTTCAAACTATAACTACATCTGCGAGGTTTGTTTTGACGGCACTTCTGCATCCGAAAAAATTGCCACCAACCTGTATGATTTTATATTGATAGACCTGGGCCTGCCCGATTATGATGGCCTTGACCTGCTTAAGGAATCAAAAAAGAATAATTCGGATGCGGCCTGTATTATCTTAACTGCCCGCGCAGAAATTAATGACCGGATTAAAGGCCTCGACCTTGGCGCCGACGATTACCTGCCTAAGCCCTTTTCGTTGCTTGAGCTGCAAAGCCGGATGCAGGCTATCATCAGGCGTAAGTTTGGGGTTAAAAATAACATTGTTGAACTGGGCGGTTTCCTGATCGACCTTACTGCACGCACTATATCCTACTATAACAGCGTTGTAAATACCATTACCAAAAAGGAATTTGACCTTATAGCCTATTTAATTTTACATAAAAACCGTACGCTTACCCGCATGCAGCTTAGCGAGCACATCTGGGGCAGCGTGGTGAATAATGATTACGACAGTAACTATATAGACGCGCATATTAAAAACATCCGTAAAAAATTAAATGCCTATGCCCCGCCCGATTGGCTGGAAACGGTACGTGGTTTGGGCTATAAAATAAAGATCAACGCCTGAGTATTTGAAATTAGGAACAAAACTTACCCTTTTTAACGCCATCTCCAAGCTGGTTATCGTGATACTGTTTGTATTGCTTGTTCCTGTATTGATCAAAAATATCAGTCGCAATTATGTTGACAGCAAGCTGATCAAACAAAAGAACAAGCTGCTGCAAATTGTAAAAAACAAGGGGATTGAAACCTACATCGAAAATGGCGAAGCTTATGGCAGCTACCTGCCGCTTAAGGAAGAATACATCAGTTTGGATGAGGTTGATCCTGATTATTTCCTGGATACCATAAAAAGAGGCAAGCGCCTTTTTAGTGAGGGGGATACTTTAGAGTACCGCATATTGAGCCATACCTTTAAGGTTAAGAACAAAAATTACCTGCTGGAGATAGGCAAGAGTGTTGATACCCTGGATGAAACCAGTATCCCCCTGCAAAATATAGCTTTCGAGGTGTTGCTGGGGATGATCCTGCTTACCGTACTGGCCGACCAGGTGTATTCAACCTATGTACTTAAGCCATTGAGGCTCATTATAAAAACCAAACTTGTAGGCCAAAAGTTCCCTAATTTTCATACCTACCGGCAGGTACGTACCACTACCTCCGATTTTCAGCACCTGGATATCAGTATCCATAACATGATCGAAACTATTGCCGATAAGTTTCATAAAGAGCGGGAATTTATTTCCAATGCATCGCATGAGCTTATGACACCGATCTCTATTCTCCAGTCAAAAATTGAAAATATGTTTGAGGAGGAAGATATAAACGATGAGCTTAAAGGCAGGTTGCTGGAAATGCAAAAGATCCTGAACCGGTTGAAAAGCATTACCAAAACGCTGTTGCTTATTTCGCAGATTGAGAACGAGCAGTTTTTAAAAGAAGATAAAGTTTCTGTATCCGAACTGTTGCAGGAGGTTTATGACGAGATCTCCATTCGTTTACAGGATAAAAATATCAGCTACGAAATGGCAATGCCCGATAACTGGCATTTTGTCAATATCAACAAGTTTTTACTTTTTAACCTGTTCTTTAACCTTATTAATAATGCCATCAAATACAATAAGGAGGGTGGCAGCATTAATGTAACCGGCGTGGCTGTGTTTGATAAATATGTGATCAGTATTACAGATACAGGTATCGGTATTGCTGAAGATGCCATTCCGCTGATCTTTAATCGTTTCAAAAAGTTCAGGCAATCATTACAGCAGGACAGTTTTGGGCTGGGCCTGCCCATTGTAAAATCAATTGCAGGTTTTCATGATATTGAAATTGATGTAATTTCTGAAAAAGATAAAGGCAGCACCTTTAAACTCATTTTCCCGGCAACACTGATCGTGGTTTCCTAAAACTGCAAAAAGACATGTCAAGTTGTACTGTAGCAAAAATTTTACAGCCGCTTTGTACTAAAAACCGGGCAGTGCCGGAAAATCCCCGAATCCAGCATTCTTTACTTCGTTGAAATTAACTTTACTTATCATTAAAAAAATGTTGCCGTGATTGATTGATGATGTTCTTTTAAGGAATGTACTTCTTAAAACTGCCATAGCCCTGTTTTGGCATCTGCTTTGTAAAATGTACGATATAACATAATTATACAAGTACGATGAGAACCCTTAAATTAAGAGTAGCCACCCTTGGCATAGCATTAGCTACAGCAGGCATATTAGGCTCAGGATGTAATTCACTTACAAAAACACAAAAAGGCGCGGCTATTGGCGCAGGTGCAGGAGGTACAGTAGGTGCATTTATTGGTAAGGCCGCAGGTAATACTGCTTTGGGTGCTATTATAGGTGGTGCCGTTGGTGGTACTGCAGGCGCTTTTATTGGCCGCAATATGGACAGACAGGCTGCCGAAATTAAACAAACCGTACCAGGCGCTACAGTAACCCGCGAAGGCGAAGGTATTTTGGTTAAGTTTGATTCGGGTATTTTGTTTGATACTAATAAGTCCGACCTGAAACCGGCAGCGCAAACCAACCTGCAAAATCTTGCAGCTTCATTGCAAAAAAATCCGGAAACTAACATTACCATCATTGGCCATACCGATAATACCGGTTCTGATACCTATAACCAAACGCTTTCGGTACAAAGGGCTGATGCTGTAAAATCATACCTGGCTGCAGGTAATGTAGCATCATCACGCATGACAGTAACCGGCAAAGGCGAAAGCGAACCGATTGCCGATAATACCACTGCCGATGGCCGCGCTCAAAACCGCAGGGTGGAGATCACTATTGTGGCTAACGATAAAATGAAAGAACAAGCTAAGCAAGCTCAATAACTAAAAAAGAGCATAATAACATCATTTAATAGTTTTAAAGAAGTCCCCGGCGCAAAGCCGGGGCTTTTTTGTATAAGCCAAAATCACTATTTACACATTTGTTAAACTATGGCTTGCCCAAACTGATAAAAACATTTTGTAATCAACAAGTTAATCACCTATTTTTGTGGAATGGTAAAAAGATCAGGAGCAATATTACTCACTATGCTGTACACGGTTACGGTATTGGGCTTTGCTCTTAATTTCCATATTTGCGGCGACTATGTATCATCGGTAAAAATTGATGCCCCGGCTGTTAATTGTAAAATGGACAAACAGGGCGGCAAAATGAAATGCTGCAAGGATAGGCAGCTTGAAGTAAAGGTTAAAGACGCTCACCAGGGCGAATCAACATCCTTTTTAACAAAGATGTTTGGTTTTGAACTGCCAAGCTGGTCGTTTGATAGTCTTTTCCCTGCTTTGCCATCTTCTTCTTCTGACAAATTTTATGACCGTGGCCCGCCCGACCCACCTGTACAGGACATTGCCACCTTTATCCGCCACTGTATCTTCCGCATTTGATCCGTTAATTGTTAACCAGGTAAACCTTATCAGTAGTTTATTATCTAACAATTATTAAAACGATCAACATGAAATCTTTAAAAATATTCTTCATCATATTTTCGCTTTCTGTAACCGCAGCTAAAGCCCAATTCACTAAAGCCGAACTCCAGGTTAGCGGCCTTACCTGTGCCCTTTGTGCCAAATCAACCGAAAAAGCGCTGCGCGCATTGCCTTTTGTTGGCGATATCAAAACCGATCTGATCCGCAATACCTATCTTATTACCTTTAAAAATGATGTGCCTGTAAATTTTGAGCAGATCAGCAAAAAGGTTCAGGGTTCGGGATTTTCTGTTAACAGTTTAAAAGCCACTTTCAATTTTGCTAATACCAAAGTTGCCGAAAATGCCTTCAACTATGGGGGCGATACTTATCGCCTGCTTAACGCTGCCGATAGATCGTTTACCGGCGATGTTAACTTTACCGTAGTTGATAATGGCTTTGCGCCAAAATCGGTATCAAAAAAATACCTTGGCCAGGTTACCGACGCCGCCCCTGCAAGCGGTCGTATTTATCATTTAGCTATCTAAGCCCTTCATTTAACTTTATTTTTTATGAAGAGGATATTATTGGCTGTTTGCCTCATGGCAATGGCCCGCTCCGTATTGGGGCAGGAATTGTATGTAAATACAGAGCCTGCCAGCAATATGGCAACCGGCTCATTGGGCATCCGTGTTGAAAACCAGGGATACTTTACTCCTACATACAAAAATCGCAGTACCATTGAAGCCATGTATGGCGTTAGCCGTCACCTCATGGTTCACGGATCGGTTTACATGTCTGACTATTACAGCAACAATCAGCATTTTGAAGGGGGCAGTGTGTACGCCAAATACCGGTTTCTGTCTATCGATACCGTTCAACGGCATTTCAGGGGCGCATTTTTTGCCAAGCTGTCAAGCATCAATAACCCCATAGTTAATAGGGAAATTACTTTAGAGGGTGATAACAGCGGTGCACAGGGTGGTGTGATTTTTACTCAACTGCTGCATAAGCTGGCGCTTTCGGGTTCGGTAAGCTATTTGCGTGCGTTTAATAACAGTGGCCATTATGAAGTCCCCCAGGAGCGGGTGCGTAATGCTGCCGCCTATACGTTATCAGGAGGCTATTTGCTGCTGCCGCGCAATTACCGCGATTACAAGCAGGTAAACCTTAATTTATATTGTGAGCTATTAGGCAAAACAAACCCGGGGCATGGGGAAAGCTACCTGGATGTTGCTCCTGCCCTGCAGCTCATCTTTAACAGTACCTGCCGGCTTGATTTCTCGTACCGTACGCCTATCTATAACGATATGCAGCGGAATACTAAAAACATGTACCTCATCAGGCTGGAGTACAACTTTTTTAATTTATAACCCTACACTACTATGAAAGCATATATTATGCTTGTCGTCGTGTTTTTTGCTGCTGCCGGTGCATCTGCCCAGCATCAGCATGAAGATGAGCGATACTACTAAAAGGCCCTGAGCTTCGACGGGCTACCCATGACATATTTAAAAAACACTTGTCATTCTGAGCTATAGCGAAGAATCTTCTGCAATATACAGGGCCGCTATGCAGGGCGAAGAAGATCCTTCGTTCCTCAGGATGACAATAAGTTAATGTCATTTCTTCTTCAGAGCCCGTCGGATTTTAAAACTCAGTCACGCTATCGCTCGCAATGACATGATTTTAAAGCGCTTTTTCAAAACGGCATAATTAAAAGAAGAAGCCCAGTTTGCTGCTGCAAACCGGGCTCCTTTGTTATTTTCAGTAAAATCAGTACTTATTTAAGCGTTACACCTGTTTTACCCATAGTGCCGCCATCAGCATAAAGCATAATGGTATAAGTTCCCTTTTGGAATGGCAAGGTTGGGTTTATCCAGTCGATGGTGTATTGTGTGCCATCGTCTTTAAAATCAATTGAGGTTTTGTAGGTGTATTGCAAATCCTGGCCATCGGCGCTGAAAGTACCCGAATCGGGTGCTGTGATCAGGTTGCCGGTTGGGTCAATCACACGTACATAGATATCGTGCATGGCTTTTGTTGCCAAAGTATTGCTTGCTACGGTGAAATTGATCTTCAGCTTTTTAGCCGGGTTTGCGCGGGTAACGTCAACCTCTTTACCGCTTCCTCTGATTTTGTAGGCTACTACATCTGATGTTGCCAGCTTGAGTGCCTGGGCTACTTTAACCTTGGCCCCGAGATCCTCGTTCTGTTTGGAGAGCGTATCTACCTTTTTGGCAACCGTTGCCAGGTTAGTTTTTAAAGTGTCCCGCTCATTGGTGAGGTTGGTGTTTTGTTTTTTCAACTCGTCAATGTCGGCGGTGTACTTGGTTACAAAATAGCGGAGCTGTTTTACATCCTCCTGTACTTTGGCAAGTTCCTGTGCGGTAAGCTTACCTTTAGCCAGTTTAGCCCTCAGAATTTTAATGGTCGACTTTAACGAGTCGTTTTTGGCGGTTAGCGCGGCGGTCATCTTGGTTTTACCTGCAGTGACCTGTTCAACCTGCGATTCAAGACTGTCAAGTTCTGTTTGCAGCCTTGTTTGCTCATCATGCTGGTAAACTATTTTTTTATCGGAGTTGTTTTTTTGCAGGTACAGGTACACATCGGTACCCAATAAAGCAAGTACTACTACGATAAGAAAATAAATAACGTTTGAGTTTTTCTTAGGTTGTTGTTGCCCAGATTGGTTTTCCATAGCAATTAAATGTTAAGTTTTAGCATAGTTAAGCAAGTGGTATAACAAACGCTTAGCTATAGTGTTTAGTTTTTGGCGAAATATCAACTGTTAATTGATGTAAAGCGCTTTCCTGCAAGTATATACAGGTGTGTTTATTCTTAATGGTTAACATATTCAACGTTAAAACACTAAAAATATGATTTTTCAAAAAATTATTACATCAATTGTGTTAGGCGTGGGGCTAAAATAAATACAATATGTTTAAAACACAATAAGGCTTCAATTTTTATACTTCATAATAAACCTGCTACGTTATGAGTTTATATCTTTGCAGCTTTCAATATAATTCTATTTAATGCATATATACCAAAGGTTCATACTCCTGATTATAATCCTGTTTACAAGTTTAACAGTTAATGCGCAGCCGGCGGAACTGGTACCGGCCCCGGTTGATGTAAAAATGCAGCCAAAGCGCGAATTCAGGGGGGTATGGATAGCTACGGTGGTTAATATCGACTGGCCAACCAACTCCAAATCGCCATCTGAAAGGCAGAAACAGGAGCTTATCGATATCTTAAATTCGCACCAGGAAACCGGGATTAATGCAGTTATGCTGCAGGTTAGGCCTGCTGCCGATGCTTTTTATGCTAAAAGCCGCGAACCATGGTCAAAATATTTAACAGGTAAACAGGGGCAGGCCCCCAGCCCAAATTACGACCCGCTTGAGTTTGCCATTACCGAAGCGCATAAGCGTGGCATGGAGCTGCACGCCTGGTTTAACCCTTACCGCGCAACGTTTGATGGTAATTTTGCAGCACTTAGTCCGCAACATATCACCAAAATAAAACCCGAGTGGTTTTTTACCTATGGCGGGATAAAAACATTTAACCCCGGCTTGCCCGAAGTGCGCGACTATATTGTACAGGTGATACTGGATGTGGTGGACAATTACGATATAGACGGCGTGCATATGGACGATTATTTTTACCCATACCCCATTGCCGGGCAAAAAATAAACGACGATGCAACCTTTAAACAGTATGGCGAAGGTTATGATAATATTAAAGACTGGCGCCGCCACAACGTTGATCTGCTGATAAAAATGATTGCCGATAGCGTACATGCGCATGATCCCAACATTAAATTCGGGATCAGTCCTTTTGGGATCTGGGCCAATAAAGCCCAAAACGATGAGGGTTCTGAAACAAACGGAGGTTCGTCATATTATGAAAACTATGCCGATACCCGCAAATGGATAAAGGAAGGCTGGATAGATTATATTAACCCTCAACTTTACTGGCAGATAGGCAATCGCGCTGCTGATTTTCAAAAACTATTAAGCTGGTGGAGTGATAACACCTATGGCAGGCACCTGTATATTGGGCAGGCCGCTTACCGCATTAATGAGCGCAAGGTACAGGCTTTCAGAAACCCGGGGCAGCTGCCCCAGCAGATAGGTTTAATCCGGGATAACCCGAGGGTGCAGGGCAGCGTTTATTTTAGTTCCAACTCGCTCACCAGCAACCCGCTTGGTTTTACCGATTCGTTACGTGATAATTATTACCAGTACCCGGCCCTGCCGCCGGTAATGTTATGGCGCGATTCGATACCTCCCAATGCCCCCCAGCAGGTTACTGCCAGGGCTGCAGGTAAAGGTGTATCAGTGAGGTGGCTTATGCCAACCCTCGCTAAAGATGAAGAACCGGTTTATGGCTATGTGATCTATCGCTTTAATGATGGTGAAAAGATCAATATTGATAACCCGAAAAATATCCTGAAGATCAAGTATGATGCAGCGCTGGGCTATGACGATAATACCGTTGTTAAGGGTAAAACCTATTTCTACGTAGTTACGGCGTTGGACAGGATGAAGAATGAAAGTGAGCGATCGCCTACGATAGCGGTCACGGTGCCGTAAGGATTTAAAAGATAGGGGCTTGTGCGATTCCCTCCCCTGGGAGGGTGTAGGGAGGGGTTTATCTCCTTTTACTTATTAATGGGCAGGGCGTATAAACCCCTCCCTGCCACTACACAATCAACCGCACCCCTCCCAAGGGAGGGAACTTAGGTTTCAAACCGCTATCAACCCCTTTTCCTTTAATTTATCCAGGTAGATATCAATCTCCAGATCGCCCATGCCAAATATGCTTTCGGTTTTCCAAAAGGCGGTGTAAATAGCTATTTTGGTTTTAGCACCTCCATTGTAAATGTCCAGTAGCTTTTGCTCGATATAGCTTAGGCCATCGGCATTGGTTTCCAGGCGTTTTAAGTGGGCTTTTAATGCAGGTTTAAGCAATGGGATCCCGCCCCAAAATGTATTTTCATTAAGCCATTTTTCCAGCTCGGCGGGGTTGCCATTTACATAAAGTTTCCAGGCATCGCAGGCAAGGCCAAGTTCCCACTCGTTAAGGCGTTCGCGGGCATCATATAGTTCTTCAAACTGTTCGCCGGTTAGTTCGCCAAGTCCTTTTTTATTATCGAACTGAACGCAATCGGCCAGGCAAATGAGATAAATGGCCGGGGCTGACATATCGGTTTTGAGCGATAGCATTTCCAGCACACCCAGCAGGTTTACCTGGCAATGCAAATCAAACTCAAACCACAGGTTAATCTCTTTATACTGGCTGTTCAGTTTACCAAGCTCATCCAATACTTTATGCTGATACTCATCAGTATCCCCATTTCCATCAAATGTTTTACTGATCCAGGCGCGGCGGGCGTTCCAGAAACTGCCCGACAGGATATCCTCCTGCAGGGGCCCTTCAGAAAATACCTCGCGCCAAACCATAACATCGCCATCGAGCCCTGTTTGATCAAAGCCATCTAAGGCGGCATCGCCATTTAATATGTGTAGGATAGAGTTCATAAAAGCTAAGTTATAAAAATAATGCCCCCTGCCCTCCTGAAGAGGGAGTTTTTGATTTGTTATGACAATACTTGAAAAATCATGTTGCAAAAAATAAAAAAGCCCACTGCTATTCGAGGTCTCTGACCTCGAATCACTATGCCTGTAGTTTGTAACTACAGGCATGAATAATGCTTTCTGTAGTTGCAAACTACAGGCATAATAGTCCGTAGACGGAGTCTACGGACAGCGCTGGCGTAAATAGCCACAATCTAAAAACAAACAAGCCCCGTCTGAGGGACGGGGCTGTCACATAATTAACTATTTATAACTGATTGAAAAAATCCGTATTTATTAAGAGCAGCCCATTGAGTTGCCGCAGTTTAAGCATTTGTAGCAAGTGCCTGAACGTACTGTGGTGTGCCCGCAAACGTTACAACTTGGCGCGTCGCTTTGCACACCCATACTAACATCGAAAGATAAACCTTTTCTTTGAGCATTGGAAGTATTATCCAAAGATACCTGATTATGGGTAGATGGCTGATACACATTGGTTTCATCTACATTAAAATCTTCATCGCCCATTTGTGGATTTCCTAATACACCGTTCTTATCTGTTATGATATGTACAAGGTCGGTACGGTCCTGGTACTCGTAGCCCAGCATCCTGAAAATATAGTCGATAATGGAGGTTGCACTTTTGATATTGGTATGGCCTACGACTATGCCGGCCGGTTCAAAACGGGTAAAAGTGAATTTTTCTACATACTCCTCAAGCGGTACGCCGTATTGCAGGCCGATAGAAACTGCAATGGCAAAACAGTTCATCAACGAACGGAAAGTTGCCCCTTCTTTATGCATATCCACAAAGATCTCGCCCAAAGTACCATCTTCATATTCGCCGGTGCGTACAAACACGGTTTGCCCGTCGATACTGGCTTTTTGTGTAAAACCGCGGCGTTTATAGGGCAGGTGTTTCTTTTGCACCACGCGCGAAAGCTGGCGCATAAAGTTGGTGTCCTTCGATTTTTCCATGATGGCCATGGCGGCCTCAATAACCTGCTCGGGGGTAAGGTCGCTTAGTTTTACGTTGGCAGCTTCACCCAATACTTCTTCAACGGTATCCAGTTTTTCGTCGGCTTCTTCTTTAACATCCGATTTGGTTGAGAGCGGTTGAGATAGTTTACAGCCATCCCGGTAAAGTGCATTGGCTTTTAAGCCCAGTTTCCACGAAAGCTCATAGCAATCTTTAATCTCGTCAACCTTGGCTTCGTTTGGCAGGTTAATGGTTTTGGAAATAGCTCCCGAAAGAAAAGGCTGCGCGGCAGCCATCATTTTGATGTGGCCATGGGCGTGGATATAGCGTTCTCCTTTTGCCCCGCATTTATTGGCGCAATCAAAAATAGGATAATGATGCTGTTTCAGGTACGGTGCACCCTCAATGGTCATGGTGCCGCAGATGTACTCATTAGCCTCGGCAATCTGTTTTTTGCTGAAGCCAAGTGTTCGCAGCACATTAAAATCAGGCGCATTATATTGCTCAGGCTTGATGCCTAACCGTTTCAAACATTCCTCGCCCAGCGACCAGATATTGAAGGCAAAGCTGATCTCGAAGGCAGATACCAATCCCTTATCCAATTTTTCCAGCTCATCATCGGTAAAACCTTTGGCTTTAAGGGTATCTATATTGATATGTGGTGCCCCATTTAAAGTTGCAGCCCCTTTGGCATAGTTAACTATAGCGGTAACCTCATGTTCACGGTAACCTAAATTGCGCAAAGCTTCGGGCACCGCCTGATTAATAATTTTGAAGTAACCGCCTCCCGATAGTTTTTTAAATTTCACCAGCGCAAAGTCAGGTTCTATACCGGTAGTATCGCAATCCATTACCAGGCCGATGGTGCCGGTTGGGGCAATAACAGTGGTTTGGGCGTTGCGGTAACCATATTTTTCGCCCATCTCAACTGCCTTGTCCCAGGCATTGCAGGCGGCCGAAAGCAGGTAATCAGGGCAATGTTTTTGGTCGATACCCGGAGGGGCTATTTCTAAACCCTCATAGTTTTCAGTAGAATTATAAGCCGCATAACGGTGATTGCGCATCACCCGCATCATGTGACCTTTATTATCAGTATAACGACTGAAAGCACCCAGCTCACGGGCCATTTCGGCCGAGGTGGCATAGGCAGTGCCGGTCATGATAGCGGTGATAGCGCCACCTATAGCACGTGCTCCATCGCTGTCATAAGGAATACCATTTACCATCAATGCCGAGCCCAAATTGGCGTAACCAAGACCAAGCGTGCGGTAATCATAGGATAACTGCGCTACTTCTTTGGATGGGAACTGTGCCATCAATACCGAAATTTCCAGTACGATAGTCCACATACGGCAGGCATGCTCAAATCCTTTTACATCAAACACGCGGGTTTGCGGATTAAAGAAATGGGCAAGGTTAATGGACGCCAGGTTACAGGCCGTGTTATCCAAAAACATGTATTCCGAACACGGGTTGGACGCATTGATGCGGCCACCCTCAGGGCAGGTATGCCATTCATTAATGGTGCTATCAAACTGAACGCCGGGATCGGCACAGGCCCAGGCTGCAAAAGCGATATCGTCCCACAGTTTTTGTGATGAGATGGACTTAACCGTTTTGCCGCTCATCCGGCTGGTTAAATTCCAGGCTGAACCTGTTTTAAGCGCTGTAAAAAAGCTGTTGGGGATGCGTACCGAGTTGTTTGAATTTTGGCCGGATACGGTGCGGTAGGCCTCGCCCTCATAGTCGGATGAATAACCGGCAGCTATCAGGGCAGCTACTTTCTTTTCCTCCTCTACTTTCCAATTCACAAAGCCCTCAATTTCGGGATGGTCGAGATCCAAACAAACCATTTTGGCTGCACGGCGGGTTGTTCCGCCCGATTTGATGGCGCCAGCCGCTCTGTCGCCAATTTTCAGGAAGGACATCAGGCCTGATGAGTAACCACCGCCAGATAATTTTTCAGTCTCCCCGCGGATCTTAGAGAAATTTGTACCCACGCCCGATCCGTATTTAAAAATGCGGGCCTCGCGGACCCAAAGGTCCATGATGCCGCCCTCGTTTACCAAATCGTCATCAACAGAAAGGATAAAGCAGGCATGCGGCTGAGGGCGTTCATAAGCCGAGGTTGATTTGCTCAGTTGTTCTGTTATCGGGTCGACATAATAATGCCCCTGCGGCTTGCCTGTGATGCCGTATGAGGTATGCAGACCGGTATTGAACCACTGCGGGGAGTTTGGCGCAGCCAGTTGTCCAACTATAGTGTAAACAATTTCATCATAAAAAATCTCAGCATCTTTTGGGCTGGCAAAATAACCATACCGCATGCCCCAGTCTTTCCAGCAGTTGGCCATGCGGTGGGCAACCTGTTTAATGCTTTTTTCGGATCCGGTTGTGCCGTCGGGTTGTGGTACGCCTGCTTTACGAAAATATTTTTGAGCAAGGATATCAGTAGCCACCTGCGACCAGCCCGCAGGTACCTCAACATCGTTCATCTCAAACACAGCATCGCCGGAAGGGTTGCGGATAACCGACGATCGTTTTTCATATTTAAACAGGTCATAAACGTTAGTGCCTTCTTTGCTGAAATAGCGTTCTGCTTTGAGTCCCTTCCCCCCGCTTGTTGCGGGCGCCTTCCTGGTAATGTTTTTAGCCATAGCTTGTACAGATTATGATAAAATTAACTGAGTAGTTGCAACACTAAAAAAGGTTCAGGGGTTTTAACTCAAATCTATTAGTATGCTAAATAGCATAATAGCCGGAGTTTTCCACAGGGTAAACAGTAATTGCGGCGGATGGGGTTTACAGGATTTAAATTTGCTGTTTTTCAGTTACTTGCTGTGTTAATAACTAAGAATTGAAGGGGCGGAATGTGATCTTGTATTTCGAAATTAAGATTTTGTCGCTTTTTTATTGACTACGAACAGATTTAGTTGAGATGGATCCTTGAGATCATCTGTTAATACTTCAAAACTAAGTACTATACTTTTGGGATCCCTGCTGGCGCAAGTCTTGTGTGGCTGGCAGTGTCGGGATGACTTGTGCCTTTAGGACAAGACATTGTAAATGTATAACGGGATTCATCATAGCGAAGCACAAGTCATCCGCGCTCACCGTCCCCAACACAAGACTTGCGCTAAAATGCGGCGGAGAGGTACCTTTCACGGAAGCACAAGTCATCCGCGCTCATTGTCCCCAACACAAGACTTGCGCTAAAATGTGGAGAGTGGGTTGCTATAACTAAAAAGAAAAGCCCCTGCTGGCGCAAGTCTTGTGTGGCTGGCAGTGTCGGGATGACTTGTGCCTTTAGGACAAGACATTGTAAATGTATAACGGGATTCATCATAGCGAAGCACAAGTCATCCGCGCTCACCGTCCCCAACACAAGACTTGCGCTAAAATGCGGCGGAGAGGTACCTTTCACGGAAGCACAAGTCATCCGCGCTCATTGTCCCCAACACAAGACTTGCGCTAAAATGTGGAGAGGTGGGTTGCTATAACTAAAAAGAAAAGCCACCGGATTACTCCGGAGGCCTGGTTAATTGTTATATTAAGATCAGTCAACAATTACATCTCTAAAAAATGGTCGAAAGTATCGCTGCGGATACCGAGGCGCAGGGTTTCCAGCGGGATGATATCGGCCGGGGCAATGTTGCCTAAGCTTACATTGGCGCCAATCAGTTTAATAAACCAAACCTGCTGTGCTTTTTGCGGGGCTTCCCAAATGATAGTTCCTTCGGGAATCTGGGTCAGGATCTCGTCAACCAAACCCTGGCGTACCTCCCCCGAATCACGATAGATGCCCACGTTGCCACTTTCACGTGCTTCGGCAATAACTTTCCATGAGCCGGCTTCAATTTCGGCATTCATCAGTTTAATCCATTTATATGGGGCGAAGATTTTTTGAACATCTTTTGAACCTACTTCAGATATTACGGTTACCTGTTTGGCCAGCTCGCTGATGTAGTTGCATTTAATATCATGCTCAATAGTGATCGATCCGTCAGATACCTCGCAATGTTCCAGCTGATATTTATCCAATAAGCGGCGGTAGTCATCAAACTGGTTACGTACAATAAAAGCCTCGAACAAGGTACCGCCAAAATAAACCGGGATCCCGGCTTCGCGGTAAAGTTTTAATTTTTGATCGAGATTAGGGGTAACGTATGATGTAGCCCATCCCAGCTTTACAATATCGGTATAGGGACCGCCAACTTCAATGAAATCTTCAACCTGGCGCAAACTAAGGCCTTTATCCATAACCATGGTAATGCCTTTATCACGCGGTTTAGCTGTACGTTCAGGAAGATGATTGATAGCGTAGTTCATTGTAAGTATTTGTTATAGCCTATAACTAAAAGTTCTAATGAAACAAAGGTCGCAACAAATGTGCAGATGTGCAAATTTCAAATGTTAAATGATCTTAAAGTTTGAATGTGCAGATTATAGATGTGCGGATGTGCAGATTTCAGATGTGCAGATTGAGAATTATACAGATATTTAGTAAGGTAAAGCAAAAAAAGCAGATGAACTTGATTGGATCATCAAGCCATCTGCTTTTTCATCTGCATATCTGCACATCTGAAATCTGCACATCGTACCTATTTGCACATCTATTTAGTATACCTGTTAATGATATCCACAATTACTTTGTTCTTTTGCAATTGGGGGAGGTAATCAAACAGGATATAATGTTTTTCCGGGTCGGCTGCTAAAGCATACTCCAGGTTGTTAAGGGCTTCGTTGTATTCGCCTTTGGCAAACAGGTAAGCTACCATACGGTAGTAAAGCTCAGCTGCTTCGGGGTTGTTTTTAATAGCCTGTGCTATGATCTCGATAGCTTCATTAAGCTTTTGCTGCTCATAAAGTATCGACGAATAATCAAGCCACGCGTCAATATCAAGCGGGTTTAGCTCAACCACTTTTTCGTAAGCCTGCTCGGCCTCGGTAAGATGACCAAGCTTATATTCGGCATCGGCTATAGCAAACCAGTAATCGGCATTCGCAATATCCAGATCAAGCGCTTTTTTGTAAAAGTGCAGGGCCTCAAAATAGCGTTCTTCAAAATCAAGCGTAACACCAATCCCAAACCAGGCATCGGCCAGCTTCGGATCCATTTTAACCGATTTTTTGTAGAAAGCGCGGGCATCGTCCATCTGCTCCAGCTTTTCGTAGCATTCGCCAATGGCGCAATAAGTATCGGCATTGGGCTGCTCGTACTCAAAGGTATGGCGGTATACTTCTATGGCTTCTGCATATTTTTCAAGGTTAACCAGCGCATTGCCTTTGTTGAAATAGGCCGATGCAAAGCTGTCCTTAATTAATATGGCATAGTCATATGCATCAATAGCTTTTTCAAACAGGCTCAGCTTGGTATAGGCATTGCCTAAATTATACCATGCCGCGTAGCTGTATGGCTCGTTATCGATATATTGCTGGTAAAACTGCACGCTTTCCTGCTGATTGTCCATTACGTCGTAGCAAAAAGCCAGCTCGTAAAGGGCATCCTGGTTTTCCATATTTTGCTTAAGGCAAAGCTTAAGGTAGGTTATGGCAGTATCATAATCGCCCATGTTTTGGTAAACGTAGGCAATGTGCAGCAGGATCTCGTCGGTCTCTTCGGCAAGGTCAAGGGCCTTTTCGTAGTTTTCCAGTGCCTCGGCATAACGTTCCAGGCTTTCGTACAGGTTGCCACGGATGATATAAATATCCGCGTCAGATGCTTCAAGCATGGCAGCTTTTTCAAGGGCTGCAAAAGCCTCCGGAACTTTGTTGCTTACCACAAGCAGTTGGGCCTGTTTGATCAGGAAAATTGCCGCAAAAGGGTGCTGGTTTCTCGCGTACTCTGCTACCTGTAATGCCCTGGCCGGATCATTTTTTTCGATGTAGTAGTCGATAATGTTCTCAAACGCCTGGGCATCAAAAAAGTACAAGTCCTGATTTCTGATCATTTCCTCGTACCGTTCTACCGAAAACTTTGGATCTTCGGTAAAACCAAATTCAAATTCTTCTTCCATTCAATTTTGTTTGCAGAACATCCGCTTTAGGTTGACAAATTGCCTTGTAAAGACTTATTGAGTTCAAATTACAATAAGTAAGCATCCAAAATGCAATTTAGTTTTCAACATTCAAACATTGTTAACAACTGTTAAATACAATGTGCTGATAATTAACCCCAATTAATCAAACGGCCAATGAACGAACGATGGTAAAAAATTGCCTTAAAGATTTCTACCTTTGGCAAAAGTAACAATTATGGAACCTAATATTTCAGATATCCTAAAACGTTTACATATAAACGATATAAACGATGCCTTTAGTACAGGCAGCACCTGGGGCAGCAGCGCCGGTGCCGCCGTAAAAGATATAACATCACCGGTTGACGGTAAAAAGATAGCTTCGGTACGCCTGGCAACCGAAACTGATTATAACCAGGCGGTTGAACGAGCAGCCAAAGCATTTAAAACCTGGCGTAAAACCCCGGGGCCCAAACGCGGCGAAATAGTACGCCAGATTGGTGAAGCCTTGCGTGCCGCCAAGCAGGACCTGGGCACTTTGGTATCATACGAAATGGGCAAAAGCCTGCAGGAAGGCCTGGGCGAAGTGCAGGAAATGATAGATATTGCTGATTTTGCCGTAGGCCTGAGCCGCCAGCTGTATGGCCTAACCATGCACAGCGAAAGGCCCGAACACCGCATGTATGAGCAATATCACCCGCTGGGGATTGTTGGTATTATTTCGGCATTTAACTTCCCGGTAGCGGTTTGGAGCTGGAACTCCCTGCTGGCCTGGGTTTGCGGTGATGTTTGTATCTGGAAACCATCCGAAAAAACGCCATTAACCGCTATTGCCTGTCAGCATATAGCACAGGGCGTTTTTAAAAAGAATAATATTGAAGATGGCGTTTCATGCCTGGTAATTGGCGACCGTAACATTGGCGAACTGATGGCGGCTGATACACGCGTTCCGTTAGTATCTGCCACCGGTTCAACCCGCATGGGCAAAGCAGTGAGCGCGGCAGTTGGCGCAAGGCTGGGCAAAAGCCTGCTGGAGCTTGGCGGTAATAATTCCATTATCATCAGCGAAAATGCAGATTTAGATATGTCGCTCATTGGCGCAGTGTTTGGCGCGGTGGGCACTGCCGGTCAGCGTTGTACCAGTACCCGCAGGCTCATTATTCATGAAAGTGTGTACGATGCATTTAAACAAAAACTGGTTAGCGCTTACGGGCAGATCAGGATAGGCAACCCACTTGATGAGCATAACCACATGGGGCCGCTCATTGATACTGATGCGGTTGCCTTATACCTTGATTCGATTGAGAAATGCAAGGCCGAGGGCGGCAATTTTGTGGTTGAGGGCGGCAAGCTGGAAGGTACGGGCTATGAATCGGGCTGTTATGTAAAGCCCTGTATTGCCGAGGTTGAAAATCACTTTAAGATAGTGCAGCATGAAACCTTTGCCCCTGTCCTTTACCTGATCAAATACAGCACTATTGAGGAAGCAATAGATTTGCAGAATGGTGTTCCGCAGGGGTTATCATCAGCCATCATGACCAATAATTTGCGTGAGGCAGAACAATTTTTATCATACGCTGGTTCTGATTGTGGAATTGCCAATGTTAACATCGGCACTTCCGGAGCTGAAATAGGCGGTGCGTTTGGCGGCGAAAAGGAAACCGGCGGCGGCCGTGAATCAGGCTCGGATGCGTGGAAAGTTTATATGAGGCGGCAAACCAATACTATTAACTATTCAAAAACGTTGCCTTTAGCCCAGGGGATAAAGTTTGATTTGTAAATTTCTGAACCGGGATTTGGGGGGATTTTTAAGATTTATGGGATTTGCTTGTCTTATTTTTATAAGCAGGACAAGAAATAAAATCCTGTCCATCCCCACAATCCACCCAAATCCCGGTTCAGACAGCGTTAGGGATAGCAGCGGATACCGGCCACGTGGCTAATGCCCCGATGGGTATCGGGGTGGACTCTGCAGGCGTATGAGCGGATAGCCCGGCCGCAGGCAACGCCCTGATGGATTTGGGATTTCGGATGTTCGATTTCGGATTTGTCTGAACCGGAATTAAACGAATTAAAGAATTTATAGAATTTGCTTAGCATTCTGTTAATTCATGAATTCGACAAATTCGAGTTCAGGCAAAAAATAGACAATAAAATAATTAAACTAAAACGATCTGTCAACGTCTTTACCCGTATAAAGGCACATTAATATTTAAACGAGTTCATGTTCAATTTTTGTAAGTACGTAAGCGCAACCACTTTATCAGCAGCATTATTAATTAATTTACCAGCATCGGCACAGCAAATACCCGCGGCCGAACCTGCCCCGCCAAAAGCATGGCACCTGCTTGATTTAAAGGAGAGCGGCTTTTACGGCATCAGTTTAAAGCAGGCTTATTTGTTTGTACAAGGCAAAAAAAGCAAGCCCGTTGTTGTTGCAACTATCGATAGCGGTGCCGATACGCTGCAAACCGACCTGAAAACTGTGTTATGGGTAAATAAAAAAGAAATTCCGGGAAACGGCATTGATGACGATCATAACGGTTATATTGATGATATCCATGGCTGGAACTTTTTAGGCGGCCCCGGCGGAAAAGCCGATTTTACCCAAACTACCGAGGAGGTGCGTGAGTACAATAAACTGAAAGGTAAATACACTTCGGTAACTGATTCCACTGCTGCCCCTAATAAAAAAGAGTACGCTTACTGGGTTCGCGTTAAAACTGTTTATGACTCAACCGTAAATAAAGCTAATACCGAAATTGGTCAGCTTTCGCCGGTAATGAACGCTTTGATGGTAACCAGCGGGTACATTAAACGCGGTCTTAATTTGCCAGCCAATGGCACCTTTACCCAGGCCGATCTGGTACGGGTGAAAGCCACCAACGATACTTTAAGCCAAAGTAAATATGTTTGGGAATCGGTGTTTTCGCAGGAAGGCGCAGGTTCAACCAATGCCAAGATCATTAAAGACCTGAGCGAATACCTGGCCAAGCTTAACAACGATGTATCGCCCGATCTTACTTCACGCAAACGCATTGTGGGCGACGATCCGGATACCATGGATGGCAAACCTTATGGTAACAACCTGGTAAAATTTGCCGATGCCGCGCATGGAACAGGAGTAGCCGGACTGATAGGCGCGGTGCGTAATAACAACTACGGCATCAATGGCGTGGCCGATAATGTTAAGCTGATGATTATTAAAGCCGTGCCTAATGGCGATGAGTATGATAAGGACATAGCCAATGCTATCCGCTATGCGGTTGATAACGGTGCCAGGGTGGTTAACATGAGCTTTGGCAAAAAGATCTCGCCGCATAAGGAGTGGGTTGATGCCGCCTTTAAATATGCCGCGTCAAAAAATGTTTTACTGGTGATGGCTGCCGGCAATGATAACCAGGACATGGACACCCAGCCCGAATTTCCGAACGATACTTTTTTAGATGGCTCATCAACCGATGCCGATAACGTGATCAGTGTAGGTGCTTCGGGCCCTAAGATGGGGCAAAACCTTGCCGGCGATTTTTCTAATTACGGCAAAAAAAGCGTGGATATTTTTGCGCCTGGTGTAAAGGTTACCTCTATCACTACCGATGCCGAGGTTGATACCGAAGACGGTACCAGCTTTTCATCGCCAATTACAGCAGGCATAGCTGCTTTGATATTAGAATATTATCCAGGCCTAAGTGCAAAACAGGTAAAAGAAGCCATTTTGGGCTCGGCTACCCCGCTTACCGGCACTATGGTATTAAAGCCCGGCAGCAAAACCGAAAAAGTTGATTTTGCAACGCTTTCAAAAACAGGTGGTATAGTAAATGCGTACAAAGCACTACAGCTTGCCTCAAAAATGAAGGGCGAGGTTTTGTCAAACTAATTTCAATTTAATATAACAGTTATTTTTACATAACGTAAAAATAACTGTTATTCAGTATTTTAGCCGTTGATTACCGCCTTTCAACTCCTCGCAGGAGCAAAATGAAAAAACCCTTTCCAGTTATGGTATTTTTCCCTACATTTGCGGGCTAATTGTTGCTCATTGAAATCGCTTAAAAAATATTCGATTCCCTTTACGGGGCTTAAACTTGGGAAGCACCAGTTTGAGTATGACATACAGGATGACTTTTTTGATGAGTTTGAATACTCGCTCGTTAAAAAGGCAACCCTGCATTGTGAGGTTGAACTGGACAAACAGGAAACTATGCTGATCCTGAACTTTAAGATAGATGGTGTTGTTGATACCACCTGCGACAGATGCCTGGCACAATTGCCGCAGCAACTGGATATTGAAGAACAGCAGATAGCTAAGTTTAGCGATGAGCCGGTTGATGAGGATGAAGAAATTATAGCCATTGGTAAAAATGATCACGAGATCAATATAGCCGGGCTTATTTACGAATATATTAACGTTGCAGTGCCATTTATATCGGTTTGCGGCGACGAGGGTAACACCTCATATTGTGATAAAGAAATGCTTGACAGGATTAATAACCTATCGGCAAATGGTGAACAAAGTGAGCAGGCAGACCCACGGTGGGATGCGCTCAGGAAAATGAATAAATAATTAATATTAGGATATTATGCCACATCCAAAGCGGAAATTTTCAAAATCAAGGAGAGATAAACGCAGAACTCATTACAAAGCGGAAGCTCCAACTTTAACTACCTGCCAAACTACAGGCGCTGTGCATTTACCGCACAGGGCATACACTGTTGATGGTAATGTTTACTACAACGGTAAAGTTCTTATTGAGAAAGCAGCAGTAGCATAAGTTTAATTTTCTGAAAATGAAGATTGGCTTAGATATTATGGGCGGTGATTACGCTCCCAAAGCAGCTGTTTTAGGAGCTATCGAAGCTTATAAAACTTTATCTGCCGACCAGAAACTGGTACTTATTGGCGATAAGGAAGCTACAGTAAATATTCTTCAGGAAAATGGTGTAAGCCCTGATAACTTCGAGTTTGTACACACAACCGAAGTTATTGGTATGGGCGAGCATCCTACCAAAGCTATTGTTCAGAAGCCTGATTCGAGCATATCAGTTGGTTTTCAACTGCTTAAAGCCGGCGAAATTCAGGCTTTCTCATCGGCTGGTAACACCGGTGCCATGCTTGTTGGTGCCATGTTCAGCGTAAAAACTATTCCGGGTGTTGTACGCCCGGCAATGACTACTATTGTACCCAAACTTAAAGGAGGTTTGGGTATTTTGTTGGATGTAGGTGCCAACGCCGATTGCAAACCCGATGTGCTTGTTCAGTTCGGTGTGCTCGGCAGCTTGTTTGCCCAGGCAGTTTATGATATCAGCAACCCGCGGGTTGCCCTCATGAACATTGGCGAAGAAGAGGAAAAAGGTAATATCCTTAGCCAGGCTACCTACCCCTTAATGAAAGCAACAACGTTGTTTAACTTTGTTGGTAATGTTGAAGGGCGCGATCTTTTTAGCGAAAGTGCCGATGTGTACGTATGCGATGGTTTTACAGGCAATGTAATATTAAAGCTTGCCGAATCGTTTTACGTTATAACGCGGAAGAAACAGCTGAAGGACGAGTTTTTTGACAGGTTTAATTATGAGCAGTATGGTGGCAGCCCGATATTGGGTGTAAATGCCCCCGTTGTTGTTGGTCATGGCATCTCGAGCCCAGAGGCTATAAAAAACATGGTCCTTTTATCAAGGAACATGGTTGAGAGTAACCTCGTTGATAAAATAAAACAAGCATTCCAGTAATTTTATAAAGATGAGTAAAGTTCATGCCGCTATTACCGCTGTACATGGTTACGTTCCCGACTATGTATTAACCAACCAGGAGCTGGAAACAATGGTTGATACAAATGACGAGTGGATAACCAGCCGTACCGGTATCAAAGAGCGACGCATATTAAAAGGCGAAGGCCTTGCTACATCTGATATGGCGGTCCACGCCGTTAACGGGTTATTAAAAAAACGCGGTATCGGTGCTGATGAGATCGACCTTATCATCTTTTGCACTACCACCCCCGATATGATCTTCCCGGCTGCGGCCAACATTTTAGGCGCTAAAATAGGTGCTAAAAACGCATGGGGATTTGATTTGCAGGCAGCCTGTTCGGGTTTCCTTTTCGGCTTAACATCTGGCGCCCAATTCATTGAAAGCGGTAAACACAAAAAAGTATTGGTAGTAGGCGGCGATAAAATGTCGGCTATTGTTAATTACGAAGACCGTGCTACCTGTATCATTTTTGGCGATGGCTGCGGTGCCGTATTACTTGAACCCAATGAAGAAGGTAACGGTGTTATCGATTCTATCCTAAAAAGCGATGGCGCGGGTGCGCAGTATTTAAACCTTAAAGCAGGCGGTTCACTGAAACCGGCAAGCCACGAAACGGTTGATGCCAAAGAACACTATGCTTACCAGGAAGGCCAGGCGGTGTTTAAATTTGCAGTAACCAACATGGCTGATGTTGCCCACGAGGTAATGGAGCGTAACCACCTTACGGGCGAAGATATTGCCTGGCTGGTGCCACACCAGGCCAACAAGCGGATCATTGATGCTACGGCAAACCGTACAGGCATCAGCCCCGATAAGGTGATTATCAATATTGAACGTTATGGTAATACTACCAACGGCACTATCCCGCTTTGTTTGTGGGAATGGGAGAGCAAGTTTAAAAAAGGGGACAACCTTATTTTAGCGGCTTTTGGCGGTGGCTTTACCTGGGGCTCGGTATATTTGAAATGGGCTTATTGATTTCGGATGTGCAGGTTTCAGATGTGCGGATGTGCAAATTTTTATTAAAAAGCATATTTCAGGTATCAAAAAATTAAAACATCCGTAAACAGCGCCTGTTATCTGCTTATGAGTAATGCAAACAAACTGAAACTAATAGTAATCCGGTCGCTAATTAATTAATCAACATATAATCCGCATATCTGCACATTTGCATATCTGCACATTTGAGTATAACTTAGATATAAACTTTGTCCAAAACCAATTAATCCTTAAACATGGATATTAAACAAATTCAGGACCTTATTCGCTTTGTTTCCAAATCGGGCGTGAACGAAGTATCAATCGAGCAAAAAGATTTTAAGATCACAATAAAAACCAACGAGGTACAGCCTACGGTGGTTCATGCTACTATCCCGGCTGTTACGCAACCCGTTACGCCGGTATTGCCAACCGCACCTGCTGCTGTGCCAACCGAGCCTGCTGCACCTTCCGGTCCTGATACATCGAAATACATTACCGTTAAATCACCAATGATCGGTACTTTTTACCGCTCATCAAGCCCGGATAAACCCCTGTTTGTTAATGTTGGCGACGAGATTAAACCAGGCTCTGTAGTATGTATCATTGAGGCCATGAAACTATTCAATGAAATTGAATCAGAAGTTTCGGGCCGTATAGTAAAAGTACTTGTTGATAACGCCTCACCTGTTGAGTACGATCAGCCACTGTTTTTAGTAGAACCAGTTTAGTTGATGAACTGATGTGCAAATTATAAATGTGCAAATGATATTTAATTCGTTTGCACATTTATAATTTACATATTTGCCCATCAATCATTCGTTAATATTTTCATCTGCATATTTGCACATCTGTAATTTGCACATCAAAGAAAAACAATGTTTAAAAAAATATTAATAGCTAACCGTGGCGAGATCGCCCTTCGTATTATCCGTACCTGTAAGGAAATGGGTATTAAAACGGTTGCTGTATATTCAACTGCCGACCGCGATAGTCTGCATGTTCGCTTTGCCGACGAGGCTGTTTGTATCGGTCCGCCGCCAAGCCGCGATTCATATTTAAATATTCCTAACATCATTTCAGCAGCCGAATTAACCAACGCCGATGCTATCCATCCAGGTTATGGTTTCCTGTCTGAAAATGCTAAGTTTTCGGCCATTTGCGCTGAGTATGGTATCAAATTTATTGGTGCAACTGCCGAGCAGATCAACCAGATGGGTGATAAAGCTTCGGCTAAGGATACCATGAAAAAAGCCGGTGTGCCTATCGTTCCCGGTTCTGATGGTTTGCTTACCGATGTTAAATCGGGTATTGCTATCGCCAACAAAATTGGCTACCCTATTATATTGAAAGCTACTGCCGGTGGTGGTGGCCGTGGTATGCGTATTGTTTGGAAAGACGAAGAGTTTGAGAACGCCTGGGACTCGGCCCGTGCCGAATCAGGTGCTGCCTTTGGCAACGATGGCTTATACCTTGAAAAATATGTTCAGGACCCGCGCCACATCGAAATTCAGGTTGTGGGCGACCAGTTTGGTAAAGTATGCCATCTTTCTGAGCGCGATTGCTCTATTCAGCGCCGTCACCAAAAACTGGTTGAAGAATCACCTTCGCCTTTTATGACCGAAAAGCTTCGTAAAAAAATGGGCGAGGCTGCTATTAAAGGCGCCAAAGCCGTTTCATATGAAGGTGCGGGTACAGTAGAGTTTTTGGTTGATAAAGACCGTAACTTTTACTTCATGGAGATGAATACCCGCATCCAGGTTGAACACCCGGTTACCGAAGAGGTGATCAACTTCGACCTGATCAAGGAGCAAATTAAAGTTGCTGCAGGGATCCCTATCTCAGGTAAAAACTACGAGCCAACAATGCACGCCATTGAATGCCGTATCAATGCCGAAGATCCGTTTAACAATTTCCGCCCATCACCAGGTAAAATAACCAATTTCCACTCGCCAGGTGGTCATGGTGTACGTATTGATACACACGTGTACACAGGTTACGTTATTCCGCCTA
This sequence comes from Mucilaginibacter angelicae, assembly GCF_042434235.1. NCBI lineage: Bacteria > Pseudomonadati > Bacteroidota > Sphingobacteriia > Sphingobacteriales > Sphingobacteriaceae > Mucilaginibacter > Mucilaginibacter angelicae. The sequence goes on from NZ_JBHLTS010000007.1 coordinate 63,670, forward strand.
ACTACGATTCAATGATTGCCAAGGTTATTTGCGTGGCCCAAACCCGCGATGAAGCTTTAAGCACTATGGAACGCGCATTGAGCGAATTTGTGATTGAAGGGGTAAAAACCACCATTCCATTCCACTTAAAATTATTGAAGGATCCTAACTTCCGCGCTGGTAATTTTACCACCAAGTTTATGGATACATTTGAATTATAAAAATAAATTCAAACTATCTTCATACTATAAAACGTATTTAGCACGATAGCGTTTATACAGCGGTATATATTTACAATGAGCGACAACAAGATCATCAAGGCCATAAAGGATAAAGGTAAAACGTTAGAGGCAGAAATGTCGTTCTTTGATCACCTCGAGGCCTTAAGGTGGCACCTCGTGAGAGCTTCGATAGCCATTGTAGTATTTACCGCTGTTGTTTTTTACTACTACGACTGGATATTTGAAACCATTATTATGGGGCCCAGCAAGTCAACTTTCTGGACTTACCGCATGCTTTGCAAAATCGGCGCTGCCCTGCACCGTGATGGCTTTTGTGTTAGTAATGTAAAGATCCACCTCATCAATACCGAACTGGCCGGTCAGTTCACGCTCCAGATCAACTCGGCATTAATAATTGGTATCACGCTGGGCGTTCCATACCTCATCTGGGAGATCTGGCGATTTATAAAACCTGCGTTACACGACAAAGAACGTAAAGCTGCTACGGGCTTTGTATTTTATGCCTGTGTGCTTTTCTTTTTAGGTGTTTTGTTCGGTTACTACGTGATCACCCCAATGTCAATCAATTTCCTGTCGAACTACACCGTGAGCTCGGCTATCGAAAACTTGATTGATACCGACTCTTACCTGTCGTCAGTAGCAACCCTTACCCTTGCAACCGGCCTTGTTTTCCAATTGCCTATACTGGTTTATATATTAGCTAACCTGGGTATCATGACACCTAAATTCATGAAAGAAACCCGCCGTTACGCTATTGTAGTGATCCTGATCATAGCCGCTGTGGTTACCCCGACGCCTGATATGCTTACCATGACTGTGGTTAGTATCCCACTGTTTGCGTTGTATGAGGTGAGTATAATTGTAGCCGGCCTTGTTGAAAAACGCAAGATCAAAAAGGAGTTGGAATTCGAAAAAGGGAACTGATCCTGATTACCGTAGGGAGCCGTTAATAAGCTGTTTTTTATCGTGCCCGTAGCAAAAAAGTGAGATCTGCATATTTTTTGATTGCATTAATCACCTTTTGAACAAGTACACATTAGCCTGTTTATAACAAATTATTTACCTTTAAAAAGTGATAAAACGTTATACTTTTGATAAATGAAGCAAGGATTAAAAATCGCTATCGGTTCGGATCACGCCGGGTATGAATACAAACAAATTTTAACAGAAGCCCTTTCATCTGCCGAAGTAAAAGATTTCGGCACTTATTCGTCCGAATCGGTTGATTACCCTGATTTTGCACATCCTGTAGCCAATGCCGTTGAAAGCGGCGAATGCGATCTGGGCATCCTGATTTGTGGTGCAGCCAACGGTGTAGCCATAACTGCCAACAAACACCAGGGCATCCGTGCTGCTATTTGCTGGAAAGAAGAAATTGCTGTACTGGCCCGCAGCCATAATAACGCAAACATAGTTTGCGTACCCGCCCGCTTTGTTACCCCCGAAGAAGCGAAGGCCATAGTAACTACATTTTTGAATACTGAATTTGAAGGCGGCAGGCATGCCCATCGCGTGGGGAAAATTGCCTGCGCTTGATTTAGGCTGGAAAAGGTTAAAGGTAAAAGGCGAAAGGTAAAAGGTTTTTTTTATCTCTTCCCTCGCTTTGCAAGATGCAGCTACCTTTCGCCTTTAACCTTTTGCCTTTGACCTCAAATTCACCTAAAAAAAGAACTATTAACTAAAAGAATGAATAAATTACCACTATTGCTTATCGCGCTGGCCTCGGCAACTACGGCCTGTGCCCAGCAGAACGCCACGGCAGTAAAATATGCCGGGCTGATCACTGCCGACGACGCGAAAAAGCACCTGAGCATCCTGGCATCGGATGCGTTTGAAGGCCGCGAAACCGGTAAACCCGGCGCCGAAAAAGCCGCTAATTACATAGCCGGCGAGTTTAAAAAATTAGGGCTTGAGGCCCCGGTTAACGGATCGTACTTTTTTGATGTGCCCCTTACCGAAAATGCCTTGAAAGTAACGGCATTTACCGTTAACGGCAAATCATTTGAGTTTGGTACCGATTTCTTTTTGGGCGGTGCATTCCCTGATAAAAGCACATCTGTAAATGATGTTGTTTTTGTTGGCTACGGCACCGATGCCGAAATAGGCAACACCGATCTGGCCGGTAAAATTGTACTTTGGATTAACGAAGACAAACCCGAAGCAGGTGTTACCCCCAACACCAGCTACCGTATGAGCACTGCGCGTACCAAAACGGTAAAAAACTTACAAAGCAAAAACCCGGCTATTATATTGGCTGCTAACCCTGGTATTGCAGCAGCACTGGCCCGCTTTGGCAAAAGTGTAACAAGTCCGCGGTTAACCATTAAAGATGGCGCAGCTAAACCGGCAAATACCAATGCCCCTGTATTTAACATCACTGCTGCAGTAGCCGATGAGCTGGTAAAGCCAATAGGTAAAACCTATGCCGATCTTAAATCTGCTTCGGCAGCGGCGGTTACGCCTGCAATTGATATTAAAAACAACGTAGTTGTAAACTACGTAACTACCAGAAAAGATGTAAAAGCGGTTGACGTATTAGGCTACATGCCGGGTACCGATCTGAAAGATGAGGTATTGATCTTCTCTGCACATTATGACCACATCGGCTTAAATCCGGATGAAAAAGCCAAAGATAAAGTAAATAATGGCGCCGACGATGATGGTTCAGGTACTACCGGCATTTTGGAAATTGCCCGCGCTTTTTCTAAAGCTAAGAAAGATGGTCACGGCCCGCGCCGCAGTATCCTGTTTTTAGGTAACGTTGGCGAGGAGAAAGGCTTGTTGGGTTCTGAGTATTACTCAGATCATCCTGTATTCCCGCTGGCAAATACCATTACCGATTTAAATATTGATATGATCGGTCGTGTAGGTGAAGAGTACATTGGCAAACCCGATTCTGCAAACTATGTATATCCTATCGGTTCGGCAATGCTGAGCAAGGAGCTGCATGAAATTGGTGAAAACGCTAATAATACCTATACGCATTTAAAACTTGACTATAAGTATGATGATCCTAATGATCCTAACAGGTTTTACTACCGCAGTGATCACTACAATTTTGCAAAACACGGCGTGCCTATCATTTTCTACTTTAACGGCGTACATGCCGATTACCACCAGCCAGGCGATGAAGTAAGCAAGATCAACTTCCCGCTGCTGGCCAAACGTGCTCAGTTGGTATTTTATACCGGCTGGGAGCTTGCCAACCGCGATAAGCGCCCTGTAGTGGATGCTGCTGGTGGGAAGTAGTGAGTGGTTGATTGGGTTGATTAGGTGAGTGGTTACACTTGCTGAAAATATTTTTTGTAGAGGCGCATCACATGCGCCTCTTTTTATTTAAAGGAAAATTGATTTGCGAAAACCATTTAACCAATAAGACGTTCAAAAAACAAAAACCACTCACTTAATCAACCCAATCAACCACTCACCTAAAAACTTAAAAACAAAAACCCTATTTTCGCATATATGGGAGCAACCGCAGAAGAATTTTTGGTAAAATCGGAGGAGAAGGCTTTTGATGCCGATCACCGCCGTATTATCAACTTCAATATTGACCGGTACAATACAGCGGTATCGCGGGGCTTATCGCGCATTATCAATTTAGATAATGCCAAGAAAAAAGGCCACGTGCTTAAGTGGAAGGTGATGGAGAACCTGGATAAGTTTCTCCCTGAGTTTGAGGCCAATTTTCAGAAGCGCGGCGGTAAGGTGATCTGGGCTAATGATATCCAGGAAGCCCAGCGCGAAATCCTGAACATTATCCAAAAAGCCAATGCCAAAACGGTGGTAAAATCCAAATCGATGGTTACCGAAGAGATTCACCTGAATGAGTTTTTGCAGAGCAACCAGATTGAATCACTTGAAACAGATCTGGGCGAGTATATAGTGCAGTTGTTAGGCCAAAAGCCTTACCATATTGTTACCCCCGCCATGCACCTGAGCAAGGAGGATATCGCCAAGCTTTTCCACGAAAAATTTGGTACCCCCATTGATGCCACACCCGAGCAAATTACCCTGAAAGCCCGTGAACTGCTTCGCGAAAAATATATACAGGCCGATGTAGGCATCACCGGTGCCAACTTCCTGCTGGCCGATACCGGCAGTATCGCCATCAGCGAAAACGAAGGCAACGCGCGCCTTTGTACTACCTTCCCTAAAATCCACATTGCTATTGTGGGAATTGAAAAAATCATCCCTTCAATTACCGACCTGGATTTGTTTTGGCCCATGTTATCAACCCACGGCACAGGGCAAAATCTTACCGTTTATAATACCATATTAAGCGGTCCGCGCCGGCCGGATGAAACCGACGGGCCCGAAGAAATGTATGTAGTGCTGCTGGATAATGGCCGTACCAACCTGTTAGCAAAAAAAGACCAGCGCCAGGGGCTTTACTGCATCCGTTGCGGGGCCTGTCTTAACGGTTGCCCTATTTACAAAAACATTGGTGGCCACACTTACGCTACCACTTACAGCGGGCCTATTGGCTCCATCATTACCCCGCATACCCAGGGCATGGAAGATTTTAAACACCTGAGCTATGCCTCAAGCCTTTGCGGCAAATGCACCGAGGTTTGCCCGGTTAAGATAGATATTCATAAAATGCTGCTCCTTAACCGCCGCGATGCGGTGAACGAAAACCTGGTTACCAATAAAGAGCGCTGGGGCTGGGCTATCTGGAAAAAAGGGATGCTTAAACGCAAGCTTACTGATTTTTTGGGCGGTGGTATGAAAAACTTCCTGCTTAAAACTTTCTTTAAACGCACCTGGGGCCATTTGCGCGAGATGCCGCATGTGGCTGATAAATCATTCAGCAAGCAATGGCAGGAGATGAATAACACACCCAAAGAATAACCATGCGTAAAATAATATTAAACCTTGCGGTAAGCCTCGATGGCTTCATTGAAGGCCCAAATGGCGAATATGACTGGTGCCTTGCCGACCAGGATTATGGCATGACCGAGTTTTTAAACAACAGCGATGCTATTTTCATAGGCCGCAAAAGTTACGAGCTGCTGATGAGTACCGATCCTGAAATGTTCGGTGCTTTAAAAATGTATGTTTTTTCGGATACACTTCAGCCATCGCAAAACCCCAATACTGAAATTGTTAAGAGTGCTGATTTTAAAGCGCGTGTTGAAGAGATCAGCAATCAGGCAGGCGGCAATATCTGGCTGTTTGGCGGGGCAAACCTCGTTGCTGATTTTATTGAGCAGGGCTTTATTACAGAGTTTATGCTCTCGGTACACCCTATTATTTTAGGCGCAGGGAAATTGTTATTTACCGGTTCAAAAGAGCGTACTGAACTCATATTGCTGAGTAGTGAGCAATTTTCGAGTGGGTTGGTACAGCTTAGGTATGCCATTAAGCCCAAATTTGATCTGAGCATGCTTGATGGGATGTAGAGAGTGAGGAAAAGGGCTTAAAAAAACTGTCATTTCGACGAACCAGCGAGGGTAACTGTGCGTAGGGCGGAGGAGAAATCTTATACGCCCTATTTTTTAACCATGCATGCAGTTTTGCAGGGCGTAGAAGATTTCTCTTTCGCGCCACCCCTCAGTCCCTACGTCGCTCTATCGAAATGACATTTTTTAATTTAGATAAAATTTGAAAAGGCCGATTCATTGCCGTTGGTTTTAACCAACGGGGATATGCACAAACAAAGCTTGGGCTTTAGCCCAAATCGCTTACGAAGTTAACGCCCTAAGCTTTTATCCAACCTGAATCACCACAAAATCCTTCTGCATCCGCTTCACCTGTTCGGCCATGCGTTTAATGAACAGGTAATTTGCTGTGCCGCCAATCACTGCACCTACCACAGGCACCAGGCGTTCGGCAGTGCGGGTACCTAATATCATGAGCAAACGTTCTGCAATGCCTTCCATCATGCCCCTGGTAATGGCTACGCCGGCCTCTACCCTAACGGATGTTGCCACTAATGACATGAAATCTTCAAATCCATTGTCGTAAGTGCCCCGGTAATAATACATGATGCCCATAATAGCCCTGAACTGCTGGGTTATCAGGTTGATGAAATCAAAAGGGATCCCGGCTATCAGTGTAAACATGCCGCCACTGCCGGCCATAGCGCCCGAGCCTGCCGCAAGGCAGGCGCACTGGTTAATAAAACCTTCGAGACCAAGCTTATCAACACCGTTTTTTATCTTAAGCTGATCCACACTTTCAAATATTTTCCTAAACCCGGTATGGGCAAGGTTTTCGGTATGCAAGCGGAGCTCAGTACGTATTTTATTGATTTTGATGAGTTTCATTGTTGGTTGGTTATTAAACCGGATAACACCCGGTAGCTTTATAACAGCATTATTGACAGGCATGTTTTAAATTGCTCAATATATTCTAAAGCCTATCTTTATTGATATGAATTGCATCCTGCGTAAAAGCAATAAATTCGACTATCACACTAACCTTAGAGAGATTGTAAAGCCGATATTTGATGATCTTGCTGATTTAAATTGGTTAGTGGCAGATTTGGAGTATAGAAATTTTGAGGGAAGCTATCCACCGATTAACATGGATGACGACTATTTTATTCTGAACCCGGCCGAATTCGAAATTTTAGCAAATGCCGACATGCAAATTGTATGGGGAGCATTACTCGGTATCCCAAAACATAGCCCGATCCAGGTTGATGTGGATAACCCGCCTCGTGCTCAAACTTTGCTTGTCTGGAAAAACGGAAACATTCAACATCCGGATGCTATTATAGAGATAATTTGCTACGATAGTGGATATACTATCGTTAAATTTACAGATGAAGTGCTCTCAGATAAATTTAAAGCCTATTTTCAGGAAGCTGTTGAGTTAGAAAAATTCAAAAACAAATCAGCTCTGTATTATTAACTATAAGATTTGCTTCCTCAAATTTTCAATGGCCCCAACGGGTACCACCTGTTCGCCTAATTCAGCTATTACTACGTTAGGCCCGGGCAAAAACAATTTCATGATATTAGCCCGGATAGCCTCCTGTACCCGAACGCGCAGAGGTTCACCTAATAAAGATAATCCCCCACCCAGCACTATAATATCCGGGTGAAAAAGATGTACAGCGTGTGACAGGCCAAAGCCCAGATCGGCGGCGGTATCATCCAGTATTTTCCTGGCATCTGTGTCGCCCGCTTCCAAAGCTGTTATTAGTGTTTTGGCTTCACCTCCATCCATGCCTGCACAAAGTTGGGCGAGTTTACTGTGAGGCTTTTGTGCGATAAGCCCGCGGATCTTTTTGTCAACAGCCCAGCCCGAGCAGCTATCTTCAAGCGTAAGGCCTTCGCGGGTTAGGCGGATATGGCCTATCTCCGCTTCTCCGGGCTTGGCACCATGGTAAATGTTACCGTTGATAACCATTCCGGCGCCTACGCCGCTGCCAAGGGTTATATAAAATACGTGTTCATAATTGCGCCCGGCTCCTTTTAAAGCTTCACCAAGGGCTGCTACATTAGCATCGTTTTCGAGGATAACCGGTACATCGACCAGTTGCTTTAACCAGTCCGAAATATCAAATCCGTCCCAGCCGCTTAATTGGTGCGATTTGGCTATGCGCCCGGCTGTACGGTCAACCGGCCCGCCGAAACCAATGCTTATACCTTTAATAAGGTACTCTTTTGAAATAGCGATAATAGTTTGGGCAATGTGCTCCCTGATCCCTGCAGCACCCCGCGCTTTATCCACAGCAAAACGAAAACTGTTGTTAATAACCAGGTCATCACCGGCCAAAACCATTTGCAGTTTGGTGCCGCCTATTTCAATGCCTATATAACAATTTTGCATGGGTCAATATCCTGGATTAAGTTTTACCTCTATTATCCTGGCTCCTGATTCTTAAAGTCTTGCATCTACTTCACTTCCACCTAAAACTTTTGATCATCACAGCCATATCCTGTTTAATAAAATTAAGCACGGGCTGTATGGAATCAAGCCTGGGTTCGCTGTTAAAATACAGCGCCCCGCGTACATAGTTATGCGTACTATCGGTAAGGAAAAACTGCGCGGATGAAGCGGCATTGCCATCTATTGTATAATAAATACCATAAACCTTTTTATCGGCATAATGGATAATGCCTTCATCAATTGATGTTGCCTTTACCGTATGCTTAAAAGCAAAAGTGCGCGCATCCTCAACGAGCTCATTAAACTCTTTTTTTGAGCTGATGGGCTGGTAGCTTAAATGCAGTGTAGCATTAAACTGCGGAAACTGCATATTTACCCAGCAGGGTTTGGCATCGCGCTTTTTATCGGGTTCAATATAGGCGTATTTAGGGTATGTAAAGGCATAAGGGCAGCCGGCGGCATAATCTTGATATTCCTTTTTAGGGAACGGTATACGGTAGTAGCCACGTGGCTTGGGCGAATAATCACGATTGCCACCGCAGGCAGTAAAAAATAATAACGCCGTTACCAGTAAGGTTAAATACTTCATGGATGTTTCTCCTTTGAATTCCAGATCTCCCATGATTTTTCGGCCTGTAAAACCAGCATTTCATAACCGTTTTTAGTAACGGCGCCGCGCTCACGTCCTTGTTTTAAAAACAGGGTCTCTTCGGGGTTGTATATCAGGTCGTATAAAATATGGTTTTCGCCAATAAAGTCATAAGGGATGAGTGGGCATTCATCAACATTGGGAGAGGTACCCAGTGGGGTAGTATTGATGATGAGCTTATGCTGCGTGATGTGGTGCGGCTTAAGGTCGTTAAACAAAATATTATCCCTATGGTGAGTGGGCTTGCGGGTAATAATTTTATAGCTGATGCCTAAGTTTTCCAGCACACACTTAACCGCCTTTGCAGCACCACCATCGCCCAAAACAAGGGCATCATAATTTTCATCACCAATTAGCGGCTTTAATGATTCTTCGAAGCCATAAATATCGGTATTGTATCCTTCCAGCCTGAAATCGTGGTCTTTAATCCCAATCTCGCCCGAAAATGCAGCTTCAATCGGACTTTCGGCAGTTACCCGGATACAGTTTACAGCACCGGCTGTACGGGCGTCATGCTCTATCCAATCTAAAAAAGGCAATACTTTTATTTTATGCGGAATGGTTACGTTAAGGCCGCAAATATCCGGATGCTCATCAAGCAGGTCCTGCAGATCTTTGATATGCTCGATAGGATAAAGATCATAGCGTGCATCTGTAATGCCTTCGGCTTCAAATTTTTCGGTAAAAAACTTTTTTGAAAATGAGTGGGAAAGCGGAAAACCGATTAGTCCGTAGTGTTTCATGGTCAATTTATAACAATACCAGCTGCTAAAGTAATCAATTATAGCTTTAAGGCTGGCATATAGCCTTAATGCCGTAATATTAGCAACAAAACAGGCAATTTTAATTATTGATTTAAAAAGAGCGTACCGGAAAACATTCGGGATAAAATTATTAAAAATCGGGTTAATGGCGGTTTTGTTAAGCTAAATGGCAGTTTTGTTACACTGTTTTTGGGCAGCTTTGTGAAATACCCCTTGAATAATGACTGTTACTTTTAATGAGGATAAGTTCGGTACCCGTAATAACCATAACGATACAATACCAACAATTGGCAAAACAACCGCCGTAGAATGTCCGCGTTGCGGAAATAAATTTTGCGACCGGATAAAAAGAGGCGCTATTGTTAAACTGTTACTTCCCTGGCTTTCGGTAAAGCGCTACCGCTGCGCCAAATGTTCCAATAGCTTTTATAAACGCGGATAAAAACTGCAATTTGAAGAAACACCTACCTTTTATTTTTTAGGATAGCAAAAGAGATCGGGCCGTTCAACCTAAACCTAAATTGTGCCTGATTTTAATTGCGCTTTGCCGGCTTGTCTTCGGGTAGCCGGCATTGTTTTTGCAGATGTATCCCAACAAAAAAGCCCGCCAGTATCCCGGCGAGCCTTCTTCATTAAAAGTAAGATCTTCAAATAGCCTTATTCAATAACGCTCAGTTTAAGCGTATTGGTTTTACCTTGTTTAATAATAGGCGTAGAAGCTGTGTTAACAACTACATCGCCTGCTTTGATCAGGTTTTCGGCTTTAAGCACGTCATTAACATCAGCAATGGTTTGATCAGTACTTTCCAGCTGATCATAGTAGAATGCCCTTACGCCCCAAACAAGGCTAAGTGCATTTAACAGCTGCTTGTTTGATGTAAAGATGTATGTGCTGGCTTTAGGCCTGTGGCTTGATATTTCAAATGCGGTATAACCCGAAGTAGTCATCGAAACAATACCTACAGCGTTGCTTCTTTCGGCAATATGTACGGCCGATTCGCAAAGTGCATCGCTCAGGAAGTTTGGAGATGACGGATCCTTAACCACTGCTTGTTTAGGAGCGTTGAAAGGATAGCCTAACTCTTCAACATTGCGTACAATTTTGGCCATGGTTTCAATAACAATAACCGGGAACTCACCAACTGATGTTTCACCGCTTAGCATTACCGCATCTGCGCCGTCAAGTACGGAGTTTGCAACGTCATTTACTTCGGCACGGGTTGGGCGCGGAGTAGTGATCATTGATTCAAGCATCTGGGTAGCTACGATAACCGGTTTTGAAGCGGCACGGCATTTACGGGCAATCATTTTTTGCAGCAATGGCACTTCTTCAAGCGGCATTTCAACACCAAGGTCGCCACGCGCAACCATTACACCGTCTGTAGCGGCAATAATGGCATCAATATTATCAATAGCTTCAGGCTTTTCAACTTTGGCAATAACCTTAGCTGCCGAACCGCTGCGTGCTATAATCCGTTTCAGGTCAATAATATCTTCGCCTGTACGAACAAAAGAAAGACCGATCCATTCAACATCCTGTTTAAGGGCAAATTCAAGGTTGATCAGGTCTTCTTCGGTTAAGCTTGGGATAGATACTTTAGTATTGGGCAGGTTAACACCTTTACGGGATGTTAAAATACCGCCGTGAACAACTTCACATATAACCGTATCAATTTTGTTGGTTTCAATAACCCTCAATTGCAGCTTACCATCATCAAGCAAAATAATTTCGTTTGCCTGTACATCCTGTGGGAAGGTATCATAAGTAATGTAGATCTGCTCATCGTTACCAATGCACTCGTGTGTGGTAATTTTAATGTGCGTACCATTAACTAAATGAATACCGCCATCCTTTACCAGGCCTATACGGATCTTTGGGCCCTGTAAATCGGCAAGGATGCCTACGTTGGTTTTGTATTGATCGTTAATTTCGCGGATAAGATCGATCACTACCTTATGATCTTCGGGCTTACCGTGCGAAAAATTAAGACGGCAAACGTTAACACCTGCCTTGATCATCGCTAATAAAACATCTTTTTTAGCTGATGCCGGCCCCATGGTGGCAACAATTTTTGTTCGATTATAGTATAGTTCCATATTATTCGGGTTAAAACTGGAGGATATTTAATGATTGTAAAACCTACACCTTTTTAAATTCGGCGCTAAAATAACAGATTTTCCCGTGATTTTATTTTTTTTGGGTCAATCTTTACGGCTGCAACTATCTCAGGTATTTTATTGAGCGTAGATACGATCGTATCAAGCTCATTATCATCTATATAGTTACGGATCATTAAAAAATAGTCGGCACTTTTTATTTCAGGAACCAGGTAACCGTCTGATCCTTTATTGCCTATAAAGAAGAAATCTGTTTCGGTGGTTTCCCAGCTGTAGCGGTATAATGAAAACAAAACGGGCTCGGCCCCGGGGTAAATGTCAACTTCCAGGTCATCGTTTTTTACGAAATTAAAATTCAGATACTTGTTGATTAGAAAACAAACCCGGTAATCTTTAAGCGAGCTTGTTACTGCAATGAGCACAAAATCAAAATCGATCTCAAACTTTAAAAATTTCCTGTTCAAAATCATTACTTTTACGCCGTCAAAATTACTAATACAAACTGTTTCAATAAAATTTTGTTTAGAGATTTATATTGTAAAAGTTTTAGATTTGTTTATTGACAGAATTTATTTTTCTTTGCACTGAATTTTTATTAATCATTAAACTATAAAGACTATGTCTGATATCGCTTCAAGAGTAAAAGCTATTATCGTAGAAAAACTGGGTGTTGACGAAAGTGAAGTTACGCCAGAAGCGAGTTTCACCAATGATCTTGGTGCCGACTCGTTAGACACCGTGGAATTAATCATGGAGTTTGAAAAAGAATTTAACGTGGCTATTCCTGACGATCAGGCTGAAACTATTGGTACTGTTGGCCAGGCAGTTGCTTACCTTGAAAAAAACGTTAAATAAGAACTCCCTAACTGGATTAAATGGAGTTTAAAAGAGTTGTAGTAACCGGGCTTGGAGCACTTACTCCTATTGGCAACACTGTTTCAGATTATTGGAACGGACTGATCAATGGAGTAAGTGGCGCTGCCTTGATTAAAAGTTTTGATACCGAAAAATTCAAAACTAAGTTCGCGTGTGAAGTGAAAGGCTTTGACGCGGATGGTTTTTTGGGCCGTAAAGACGCCCGCAAATTGGATCCCTTTGTACAATACGCCTTATTCTCAACAGAAGAAGCCGTAAAAGACGCGGGATTAGATTTTTCAAAACTGGATACCAGCCGCATAGGTGTTATCTGGGGTTCGGGTATTGGTGGTTTAAAAACCTTTCTTGATGAGGTTACGGCCTTTGCAAAAGGCGATGGCTCACCACGTTTTAACCCGTTCTTCATCCCTAAAATGATTGCCGATATAGCCCCCGGCCATATATCTATTAAATATGGTTTGCGCGGCCCTAACTTCTCAACCGTTTCGGCATGTGCTTCATCAAACAACTCGCTGATCGATTCATTTAACTATATCCGTTTGGGTAAAGCTAACATGTTTATCAGCGGTGGTTCTGAAGCTATCATCAACGAAGCCGGTATAGGCGGTTTTAACGCCATGCATGCACTATCAACCCGTAACGATGACCCGGCAACGGCATCTCGTCCGTTTGATCTGGACAGGGATGGTTTTGTGGCCGGTGAAGGTGCAGGTACTATCATTTTAGAAGAATTGGAACATGCTAAAGCCCGCGGTGCTAAAATATACGCCGAAATGATGGGCGGCGGCATGAGTGCCGATGCCTACCACATGACAGCCCCTCACCCTGATGGTTTAGGTGCTGCCCTGGTTATGCGTATGGCCCTTGAAGATGCTAACCTTACCCCTGCCGATATTGATTATGTGAACGTTCACGGCACATCAACCCCAATCGGTGATCCGCAGGAAATTAAAGCAATACAGGATGTGTTTGGCGATGATATTTACCGTATCAACATTAGCTCAACCAAATCAATGACAGGCCATTTATTGGGTGCTGCCGGCGCGGTTGAAGCTATTGCATCGATACTGGCATTGAAACATGGTATCATCCCTCCAACCATTAATCACTTTACTGATGATCCGGCTTTTGATCCTAAGATCAATTTCACCTTTAATACCGCTCAAAAACGCGATATTAATATAGTGCAGAGCAACGGATTTGGTTTTGGCGGACACAATGCTTCTGTAATATTTAAAAAGTACGAAGATTAATTGTGGTTTGATGCCTATCAGTCGGTTCTACAAGCTTTATATATCACCCAACAGAAAGTATGTTAAAATTTTAAAGAATTTGCTCGGCTTTGTGCCGGGCAATTTGTCTTTATACCGCATGGCTTTTCGCCATAAGTCGGTAGCGCAAAACATCAAAAAAGGGGTGAAGAACAGTAACGAACGCCTTGAGTTTTTGGGCGATGCCGTATTGGGCAGCGTTGTTGCTGAAGTGCTTTTTAAATTATACCCTTATGAAGATGAGGGCTTTTTAACCGAACTGCGATCAAAAATAGTGAGCCGTGTTAACCTTAACGCGCTCGGTAAAAAACTGGGCTTTGATAAGCTTATTGAATATGATAACCGCATGCTTAACTCAAGCAGGCAGGGATCATTACTGGGCGATGCTTTTGAAGCCCTGATTGGTGCAGTTTATTTGGATAAAGGATATGACTTTACCAAAAACTTCCTGATCAACCATATTATAAAACCCCATATTGATATCCATACACTTGAGCAAACGGAAACCAATTTCAAGAGCAAGCTTATTGAATGGTGCCAGCGCCATGGCCGCGATATCATTTTTGAACTGGTAACCAACCAGGATGGCGAAAGTACCAAACTTTTCACCGTACAGGCCAATGTTGATGGCGAAGTAATGGGCTCGGGCAAAGAGTTTAGCAAAAAGAACGCCGAGAAGCTCGCTGCCGAAAAAGCCTGCGAAGCATTGGGGATCTAAAATCTTACTTACTAAAGCGGTGGCTGCTTTTCCTTTTTAAGCTGTACCGGTCCTTCGCCCAGTTTTACAGTGGTATCCGGTACTATGAACGTTGGGCTGTTTAACTTCTCAAGCTTATCTTTATCACTGCTGTTTTTATAATAGTCATACGCCCGTATGGTATGTTTAATCAAATCATAATCGGTCCATGCTTTAATATCCTTGTAGGTGGGGGTATAGTAATTCATGAACTTGCGGGCAAGGCTATCCGTAGCAAGGCCGGTATATTGTTTCACAAATGGCACGTTATAATGCTTGTGAATTTCGGCCTGCTCCAACTCGCTTTGGGCGTTTTGGGCAAAGCGGCGGGCCCGGTTTGGGGTTGTGCCCAAAAGTTCGTAAAGGCCGGTTACGGGGCTGCTTAAAAAAGATAATACAGGCGGCTTTCCATCATAATAAGATCCCTGTTTTTTATAATCTTTCATTACCTCGTTTATTTCCTGTCTTTTTGTTTGTCCAACAATTTTCACCTCATCAAGCTTTATAATGGGCTGCATGTAAACGGGCATATCGCTGTTGTTCAGCACCACTACTTTTTGGGGGGTATAGTCATCCCTGGAAAAAAGCAGGGTATCGCCAACTCGGGTTTTTATGCTGAACCAGCCTACATCGTCACTAAGTATCAGTGTTTTAGTATTGAGATCTTTAACAAACACCTGTCCAACCCGTTCATTAGTGACCTTTTTAGAGATAACGCCCTTTACCGTAAACTCCTGGGCCGAAACATGAATGGTTATAAGGCATAAAACGCCTGTTATAAGCAGGTATAAATAGTTGCGCATCAGTGATAATTGAACGTAAATATAGGAACTCTATTTTATAGCAAATGTGAAAAAGTGTTAAAGGGCGGAGTCCTGGTGATTAGAGGTTAGTGATTGGAGGTTAGTTTTTTGCTGCACAAGAGTTGAAATATAAGCCTTTTTAATAAATCATTACCCTTAAACCTGCTCTTTTGTGAATAGAAAACACTAATCTCTAACCTCCAACCACTAATCTCTAAATTTGCTATCTTTGCGCATGATAAAATCCATGACAGGGTATGGAATTGCCAGTTTTGATTCGGGCAATACAAAATATACCGTAGAGGTTAAATCCCTGAACAGCAAATTTTTAGAATTATCGCTTCGTTTGCCGAAGATTTTTGCCGAAAAAGAGTTTCAGCTGCGTAATGACTGCAGCAAGCTTATTGAACGCGGTAAAGTTAATTTATCTATTAACACCGAGCAGGTAAGCCAATCGGTAAAAGCGGCCGGCATTGATAAAGATCTGCTTAAACACTACTACAACCAGCTTAAAACGGTAAGTGAAGAACTTGGCGAGCCAACCGGCAACCTGCTTCAACTGGCATTAGGCCTGCCCGAAGTTGTGAAATACGAAGAAGATACCATATCTGAAGATGAATGGAAAGCCGTTGAAAAAACCTTTCAGCAGGCTATGGCCGCTTTCCAGGAATTCAGGGCGCAGGAAGGTAACGTTATTGAACAGGAGATAAAAGGCCGAATTAACACCATATTAAAAAACCTGGAACTTGTTGAGCTGGAAGATCCAAAACGGGTTCCATTGATCCGTGAGCGCCTTAATACATTTTTAGCTGAAGCCACGAGCCGCGAAGCTATCGACCAGAACCGTTTTGAACAGGAGCTGATTTACTATATCGACAAGCTTGATATAACCGAAGAAAAGGTAAGGTTGAAAGCCCATTGCGAATACTTTAATGAAACCCTTAAAAATGCCGATGCAAACGGTAAAAAACTGGGCTTTATTTCACAGGAGATTGGCCGGGAGATCAATACATTAGGCTCAAAAGCCAATGATGCCAATATCCAGAAACTGGTAGTAGGCATGAAAGAAGAGCTTGAAAAAATTAAAGAACAACTGTTAAACGTATTATAATTCATTTGTTCATTGGTTCATTCGTTCATTGGTCTTATCGCCGGTGAAAGCTGCACCATTGAACTAATGAACCAATGAGCTAATGAACTAATGACCAAAGAAGGTAAACTCATCATATTTTCGGCTCCGTCGGGCGCTGGTAAAACCACAATAGTACACCATTTGCTGGGGGAAATCCCCGGGCTTGAATTTTCCATTTCGGCCACTACGCGTGAGCGCCGCGGCGATGAAGTGCATGAGCAGGATTATTATTTTATAAGTAAAGAAGAATTTTTACACCGCATTGCCAAAAAGCAGTTTGTTGAGTTTGAAGAGGTTTACACCGGCACCTTTTATGGTACGCTCCGTACCGAAATTGAGCGCATCTGGGCAAAAGGTAAAACAGTAATATTTGATATTGACGTAGAGGGCGGTTTGCACCTTAAACGCAAATACGGGGCCCAGGCATTAGCCATATTTGTACAACCGCCATCACTTGAGGTTTTAATTGAAAGATTAACCGGCAGGGGTACCGATAGCGAAGAAAAACTGAAAGAACGCTTTGCTAAAGCAGAAAAAGAGCTTAAATACGCTCCGCAATTTGATATTATACTCAAAAATTACGATCTTGAAACGGCTTGTACGGAGGCGAAGGAATTAGTGAGTAACTTTATTAGCCCCCCGGCCCCCTGAAGGGGGAGTATAAAAAACTCATTTTGTACACCGGGACTATTTAATCTACTAAACTTTTAATTCCCCCTTTAGGGGGTTAGGGGGCACACATGAAAATAGGCTTACTGTTTGGTTCGTTTAATCCTATACACATAGGGCATTTGATCATTGCCAATTATATGGCAAACCATACCTCGCTTGATAAGGTGTGGATGGTGGTATCGCCTCAAAATCCGTTAAAAAAGTATGGCGATCTGATCAATACTTATGATCGCCTGGAAATGGCCCGCCTGGCTACTGATAATGCAAGCAATATCAGCGTGAGCGATGTGGAACTGAAACTGCCCCAGCCATCATATACCATTGATACCCTTGCCCATTTAAAGGAAAAATATCCTGAGCATGAGTTTGCCCTCATCATGGGGTCTGATAACCTTGGCTCACTGCATAAATGGAAGAACTATAAGCTTATCCTGCGCGATTACCGCATTTATGTGTACCCGCGTCCCGGGTATGAAAACGCAGAACTGGCCGATCATCCTTCGGTTACCATCACCATGACGCCGCTTATGGAGCTTTCGGCAACATTTATCCGCAAATCAATATCCGAAAAAAAGAATGTTCAGTTTTTTGTGCCCGATCCGGTATTGAAATTTATTGAGAGTAAGAGTTTGTACCGATAGAGATATAATCCCCGCGCCCGTGTCCTCACGGGCGCTTTTTTATTGCAGGTTTACCGTGAGGACACGGTAAACGGGGGATTATACGGTTTATTCTCCCCGTCATTGCGAGGTACGAAGCAATCGCGAACAATACAGAGCCGCTCGGCTAATCGGGGATTGCTTCGTGCCTCGCAATGACGGAGGGATTATATGGCCTCAGTTTATCCTATAAAGTGATATAAAAACACAACCTCACCGCTAAAGGCAGGCTTGCGCTGGTCTTTTATTTCGAGTTCGATGGCCATGGTAGCTTTGATAACGCCGCGCAGGTTAAGCAAGCCGGCCAGTTTTACTTTTAACCTTACTTCATTGTCAACCAGTACCGGCTGGGCAAAACGCAGGTTTTCGATACCATAATTAATTTCCATTTTCAGGTTATCGATCTTTACGATCTCTTTCCACAGGTGAGGGATCAGCGACAGTGTAAGGTAGCCATGTGCTATGGTTGATTTAAAAGGACTTTCGGTTTTGGCCCTTTCAGGGTCGGTATGGATCCATTGGTGGTCAAGGGTTGCATCGGCAAATTTGTTGATCTGATCCTGGGTAATGGTATGCCATGATGAAACGCCAAGGTCATTGCCTACCTGCTGTTCAAACTCCTGGAAATTACTGATTACAATCATAAGGTTTATTAATAGTTAGGGTATTTTGAAGCCGCAAAGGTATAAAATCTAACGCTTTATTCGCCCAGTAAAGCTTTCAGACTTTCCAGCGTATCAGCTTCTTCCTTGGGTTTATCGTGTCGCCACCTCAAGATCCGAGGAAAACGCAGGGCGATACCCGATTTATGCCGGGTTGATTTATTGATGCCCTCAAAACCGATCTCAAACACCAGCTCGGGTTTTACGGTACGGACCGGGCCGAATTTTTCGATGGTGTTGCGTTTTATAAAATAATCTACCTTGTTGATCTCGGCATCGGTAAGGCCTGAGTAAGCTTTGGCAAAAGGGACCAGCTTGTCGCCATCCCAAACGGCAAAAGTATAATCAGTGTACAGATCGGCGCGCCTGCCATGGCCTTTTTGGGCGTAGATCATCACCGCATCAACCGAGAGCGGATCGATCTTCCATTTCCACCAATCGCCCCTCCGGCGGCCAACCTGGTAGGCGGCACTTTTGCGTTTCAGCATAATCCCCTCGGCTATCATAGCCCGCGACTGTTCCCTGATACTGCCAAGCTGTTCCCAGCTTTCAAACCCGATCAACGCTGAAATGCGGAATATTTCGGGGTATTGAGTTTGGGATTGCAAGAGTTCCAGGATCTCCCGCCTTTCGGTTTGGGTTTTATAGCGGATATCTTCGCCATTATATTCCAGGCAGTCATAAACGATGACAGCAACAGGGCTTTCCTCTAAAATTTTTTTACTCAGATTTTTGCGGCCGATACGGGTTTGCAGCACGTTAAAAGGCATAGGCAAACCATTCTGAAAACTGAGGATCTCTCCATCAATCACCGTACCATCAAGCAGGGCACTCAGGAAAGGGTGCAGCTCGGGAAACTTTTCGGTAGCGAGGTCCTCGCCCCTGCTCCAGATAAAAATTTCGCCGCCACGCTTTATCATTTGCGCACGGATGCCGTCCCATTTCCATTCGGCCTGCCAGTCGGCGGCATCGCCAAGGGCAATACCTACTTCGGCTGGTGTTTTTTGTTTTTCGGAGGTTTCCTGGATGGGATAAGCCAGGAAGAAAGGATAAGGCCGGGAGATATTTGCATCGGCATCCTGCTCTTCCATCAATTGCGAAAACTGGTAAGTTTCGGGCAGCCAGCTTCCCATAATGCGATGGGTAAGCGCAGCAGGTTCCAGGCCGGAGATGTCGGCCAGCGCCTTGATTACCAGGTTTTGCGATACCCCAACTCTGAAACTGCCCGTAAGCAATTTGTTAAACACAAAACGCTCCTGGCTATCCAGCATGGCCCATGATTCCAGCAGCCATTCCTTTTTCTGTTCTTCGGTTTTATCGTTAAGGGCATTGATCTCGGCTATCCACTCGGTAAGGGTTTTGCTGCTGCTTTCATTGCTTTGGGGCATCAATAAAGCCATGGTTTCGGCCAGATCGCCTACTACATGATAGCTTTCCTCAAACAGCCAGGCCGGGATATGCGATGCTTCGATAGCCCAGTTACGTACCAGTGTTGAGTTGATCTGCCGCTTCGGTCGCCTGCCGGTAAACAGGGCAAGCATGTGCATTTTGTCGGTATCGGGCACGGCGTTAAAGTAGTCTTTTAAAACCTTAACCTTCTCGTTGGTTTTGTTGGTTTCATCAAGCGATAGAAAGAGTTGGGCGAAGGCTTTCATAAAACACCAGCCCCCTCTAAATCTCCCCCGGAAGGGGAGACTTTTTTCAAACTATTTAACTCCTCCCCTTCCGGGGGAGGTTGGGAGGGGGCTTCTTCTTCCTCCTCGTCTCCATACAAAGTATGCACCTCATGTGCGTCAAAACCTATCTCATTTAAATATCTTGAAAATGTTGCAGTGTAGCCGTGGGTAAGGTAAACGCTTTCGCAGCCGGTGGCGTCAATGGCGCTGATGAGACCGTCCCAGTCGGCATGGTCGGAGAGTACAAAGCCGCGGTCGGCAGCACGGCGGCGTTTAGCGCCGCGGATAGCCATCCAGCCTGAGCAATAGCCAAAACTATAAGGCTGAAACTTGCGCATCCAGGGTGTACCTACTGATGATGGCGGCGCTAAGATGATGCCTTTGCGTACTTCTTCTTTCGAACTTTCGGGGGTAATCCTTGCGGTTGGATTGAGCAATACACCATTGCGGAGCAGGGCCTCATTGGTGTTTTCGATAACGCCATGGGTATAAACTTTGCCGTTAAACAGATCGAGGTTTTGCAGAATGCGCTGGGCTTTCCCTAAGGAATAACCAACCAGTACAGTAGCCACCCCATTGTGCAGGTTGCCGCGCCACCAGTTATTGATCTCGTTAAAAGTTTGCACCTGCGGCTTCCACTGGTAAACCGGCATGCCAAAAGTACATTCGGAAATAAAGTGATGACATTTAACCGGCTCAAAAGGTGTAGAGATCCCGTCATTCTCTACCTTGTAATCACCGGATACTACCCAAACCTCGCCCTTATGTTCAACACGGATTTGTGCTGAACCAATTACATGCCCGGCAGGATATAGCGATACACTTACGCCATTTTTCATCACGGTTTCCCCGTACTCCACAGTTCGCAGGTTGATTTCGCCAAGACGGTACAGCAGCACCTCGCGGGATAAATGATGTGCCAGATAATGTTTATGCCCCATGTAAGCATGATCGGCATGGGCATGGGTAATTACGGCATCATCAACCGGTTTCCATGGGTCGATATAAAATTTGCCCTTTGCACAGTAAATTCCCCTATCTGTAAACTCAAGCAGCGGTTTCTTGGCCATGATGTATAAACTACTGATAAGCAAATTGGTTTGACCCCGGCCCCCTGAAGGGGGGCTTGTCTGTAATCTTAAAAGCGCAAGCCGCATAATCGACTCACCCGGTCTACGCTTCGCTGGACCACCCTCTCTCCGGCTTTGCCGCAAAGAGGGTAGGGAAAATAAAAAAGAAATCCCCTCTTTACGCTTGCGTAGAGAGGGGTGACAAGCGTAGCGATGTCGGGGTGAGTCGACACGGCGGTCTTTTCTTGGACTATTGCTCTCTCAAAGAGGGGAATTTAAAAGCTTCGTTACAAAAACCTTAAACTTGCCTGTTTTTCATCTACCCGTAACTCAACCATACGCCCCAACACCAAACTATTATTGTCCGGAATATGCCCTGCCGGGAAATCAAAACATACCGGGTAACCGTAACCTTTAACAATGTCCATCACTATTTGCGGCACGGTTTGGCCAAAGGGGATATCGTTATCTTTAATATCGGTAAAGCCGCCCACCACCAGGCCTGCAAGGTTTTTCAATTTACCGGCCCTGTCCAACATACGCAGCATCCTGTCTACCGAATAAAGGTATTCGCCAACATCTTCAATAAACAGGACCTTGCCGGTGTAATCCAGATCAGATACCGAACCTGAAATGGCTACCAGCAGAGATAAATTGCCGCCTATCAGTATGCTTTCGGCTTCGCCGGATTTGTTGGTGTTATGGGTTGTAAATTCGTAATTCAGTTCTTCACCAAACAAGGCCCGCCTCAAAGTATCTATTGAATGTTTGGATGCATCAGGGATATTAACCGGCATTTGCCCGTGAATAGTTTGTGCGCCGTAATTGGCGAACAGGTGGGTATGCAGCACCGTAATATCACTGAAGCCGATGAGCCATTTTGGGTTTTGTGCAAAACGGCTGAAATCAACTTTGTCAATCATCCTGACTGTTCCGTAGCCGCCCCGGGCTGCAATGATGGCCTTAATGCTGTCGTCATCAATAAAACGCTGCATATCGGCCGCGCGCTGGTGGTCATTACCGGCAAACTGGTGAAACGAAGCATTTACGGTATCGCCCAAAACAACTTCCAGGTCCCAGCTTTGCAGCAGGGCAATGGCATCCGTCATGGGGTTGGGCAACTTTTTGGCCGGGCAGGTGATAGCTATTTTATCGCCTTTTTTGAGATATGGGGGTTGAGTTTGAACCATGATTTTTAAGATTGAACGATTGCCTTGATGATAAGAAACAAAAAATCGGGAAATCCTTAAATCATGAGCATCATGGTTCGGGCATTTTTCCCACTTAAATCAATTATCTTTGCACACTATTTTACCAAGGCAATATTTAATGTCACAACTCAACAAATATAAACGATTCACCATTACATCGGCCCTGCCTTATGCCAACGGCCCCTTACACATCGGTCACCTGGCGGGGGCTTACCTGCCGGCAGATATTTTTGTGCGGTACCTGAGGCTCAAAAAAAAGGATGTAGTGTATATATGCGGTTCGGATGAGCATGGCGCAGCGATTACCATCAAAGCCAAAAAAGAGGATACCACCCCGCAGGCCATTATTGATAAATACCACAAGCAAATAAAAGATAGTTTTGAGGAGTTTGGGATTGCGTTTGATATTTATCACCGCACCTCGTCGCCTATTCATCATGAGCTGAGCCAGGAGTTTTTCCTGAACCTGTATGAAAAGGATGAGTTTATAGAAAAATTCTCTGATCAGTATTTTGATGAGGATTACCAGCAGTTCCTGGCCGATCGTTATATCATTGGCACCTGCCCGAATTGCGGCAATGAAAATGCCTACGGCGATCAGTGTGAACGTTGCGGTACTTCCCTTAGCCCTACCGACCTGATCAACCCGATCTCGACCCTGAGCGGTAAAACGCCGGTGCTTAAATCAACCAAACACTGGTACCTGCCGCTTGATAAATACCAGCCATGGCTTGAGCAATGGATTGATACCAAGGAGGGCAGCTGGAAAGTGAACGTTTTTGGCCAGTGTAAATCATGGCTTAAATCGGGCCTGCAGCCGCGCTCCATGACCCGCGACCTTGACTGGGGTATTGACGTACCATTAACCGAGGCCAAAGGCAAAAAGCTTTACGTGTGGATGGATGCGCCTATCGGCTATATTTCGGCCACCAAGCAATGGGCTATTGATAACAAAAAGGACTGGAAGCTATACTGGAAAAAGCAAGCCGACGAACAGGATGATGCTTGTTTGCTGCATTTTATCGGTAAGGATAATATTGTGTTTCACTGTATTATTTTCCCGTCAATACTGCATGCCCACGGCGAGTATATTTTACCGCAAAACGTACCTGCTAACGAGTTTTTAAATTTAGAGGGAGATAAGCTGTCCACCTCGCGCAACCACGCCGTTTGGCTGCATGAGTACCTGGAAGAGCTCCCCGGCAAACAGGATGAGTTGCGTTATGTGCTGACTTCTATCCTCCCTGAAACCAGCGACAGCGAATTTACCTGGAAAGATTACCAGGCCCGTGTTAATAACGAGCTGGTAGCTATTTTTGGCAATTTTGTAAACCGTGTAATGACCCTCATGCACAAATATTACGGTGGCAAAGTTGAAGCTGATACCGACAGGATAGAATTTACCGACCAAAGGCTGAGCGACGGCGTAGGCAAGTGTTACGATGAGATAGAGAAGAACCTGGAGGCGTACCGCTACCGTGAGGCTTTGCAGGCGGTAATGCAAATGGCCCGTTTGGGTAATGGCTACCTTACTGAAACAGAACCATGGATAACTATCAAGACAAATCCTGCCGCTGCTAAAGAGGCATTACATAACGGTTTAGTGCTCGCTGGTCATTTGGCAACCGCTGCACAGGCTTTTTTACCGGCTACGGCAAAAAAGATCATTACGATGCTTAACCTGCCTAATGAGCCAATAGCTTATGACCAGGAGATGTATTTCAACAACGGTCACCAGTTAAACCCGTCGTTCCTGTTATTTAACAAAGTAGAGGACGATGTAATAGAAGCCCAGCTTAAAAAGCTATTGGATAAAAAAGCTGCAGCTGTTCCGCCAAAATCGGCAGATGTGTTACCTGCAAAGGAAAACGTTAATTACGAAACCTTTGCTACCATGGACATCCGCACGGGTACAATTTTAACTGCCGAAAAGGTTGCCAAAACCAAAAAGCTGCTGAAACTGACCATTGATACCGGCATCGACGAACGCACTGTAGTATCGGGCATTGCCGAATATTACGAGCCGGAAAACATCATCGGCCAAAAAGTGAGCATCCTGGTAAACCTGGAGCCAAGGGAGATCAAAGGCATCGTATCGCAAGGGATGATCCTGATGGCCGAAAACAGCGAAGGCAAGCTCAGCTTTGTTGCCCCAACCGAAGATTTCCACAACGGCGCGGTGATCCGGTAGATATGCAGATTTCAGATGTGCAGGTGTGCAGATGAGATGGTTGTTAAATTTTGATTTTTAGGGTGTGATTTTTCATTGAAAAATTGCACCTTTGCAAACTAAATAAAAGATCAGTCTTTTTAGGGCTGATTTTTAAACGGTCCCGTAGTTCAACGGATAGAATAGGAGTTTCCTAAACTCTAGATATGAGTTCGATTCTCGTCGGGACCACATATGCTTAATTCAAAAACAATCAAAAGTCTGTAAATCAAATATTTACAGGCTTTTTGATTTTGGTAAAATGGCCATTTTATGCATCTTTTTTCACTGTTCTGGTGAGTTTTAGAGCGTTTTTTTGCCACTTACCGATTTACTCACCAAAAGTGTCATAATTCATTGATTTTCAAGGTGTTCAAATTTTGAACATCTTGATTCTCGCGGCCTGTAAACGTAGGTTTGTAATGATTTGTGAACAAAAATTGGTGAGTAAATGAAGACTAAAAATTTTAACCTGCTTTTTTACCTAAAGAAGGTAAAGGGCTATGAATCAGGTAATTTGCCTATTTATTTGCGTATTTCCGTTGACGGAAAAAGGAGTGAGGCAACTATCGGGCGAGGAATCGAACCTGAAAAATGGGACGAAAAACGCGGAAAAGCCCGTGGAAATACGGAAGATGCCAGGAGTTTAAATGCCCATTTGGACAGTATCCTGGCGAAGCTGAAACGTATCCATACCCGCCTGCTGGACAGTGAAGAAGAGATCACTGCCGATACCTTGCGGAACGAACTGGACGGGAAAGGAAAAAAATCTAAAATGTTGTTGGAGATTTTCAGCGATCACAATAAACAAATGGAATCCCTGATTGGTAGAGGCTTTGGGGCCAACACGCTCAAATCCTTTAAAAGCTCTTTTAAACATGCGCGTGAATTTATCGAATGGAAATTTAAACGACCGGACTATGAATTGCGGAAAGTCGATTTTAATTTTATAAAAGACTATGACTTCTATTTGCGGACCGAAAAGAATTGTATCCCAATTTCTGCCGACAAATATGTTAAGCATTTGAAAAAAATCATTCTCCTTTGCTTAGCCAACAGATGGATCGTTGCCAATCCTTTTTTACACTATAAATCGACCGCAAAGCCTTCGCCAAGAACCTATTTAACAAAGAATGAGTTGGACCTTATCCGAAATAAAGCGTTGAGTGTTGAACGGCTGAATCTCGTTCGGGATATTTTTATTTTCAGCTGCTACACAGGGCTGGCCTATATCGATGTACAGAAATTGACCCCAGGCGAAATAGGAAGAGGCGACGACGATAAGTTATGGGTGTTTACCAAAAGGCATAAGACGGATACCCCATCACATATCCCCTTATTGAAAGAGGCACTGGAAATTTTAGAAAATTACAAAGACCATCCTGTTTGCGTACGTAGGTCACTGCTCTTGCCAGTACTGACCAACCAACGGATGAACAGTTATCTAAAGGAAATTGGCGACTTGTGTGGTATCAACAAAACGTTGACTTTTCATATGGCCCGGCACACTTTTGCCACTACAGTTACTTTATCTAATGGTGTTCCAATGGAAACTGTTTCAAAAATGCTCGGACACAATAGTATTAAGACAACGCAACATTACGCAAAGGTGCTAGATAGCAAAACAAGCGAGGATATGCAGAAGCTTCAAGAACGGCTATATGATAAGGCTATAACGACCAGCAACTTTGAGGCTACGGGGCCGGAACAAATTGAAATGGGGCGTGTAGTCAGCATGTTTCGTTAATACACACACGAACAGATATCATATTAGAATTTTTATTTTAAAACTTCAATTGACAAATATCGTACAATATTGGTTGAAAAGTTATTTTACGTATCTTTGTATAATGCAGGAACAGACAGATCAAAACCGGCGCGTATTGGTAGTTCAGTGGAAAAAACTGGCCGAGCATAGTTTGGAAATATTCTCCAGCCTGAAAAATTTCTGTGAAAATCATCCCTCTTATAACTATAACACGCTGAATAATTACCTGTCAAAGAGAAAGATCCCGTTTGAAAATGACGAGATCCGCATAGAAAGAAAACCGGTGCAACAACGATCTCCTAAACCTGACCTGCCGAAACACTTGTTCTGGGAGTTCGACTATGATAAAATGGACTGGCAGCGGAGTTTTCGTACTGTTATAGAACGTGTCATCGAAAGAGGGCTACCCGCAGAATGGGAAACAATGATCAACTTTTACAGCAGGAACCGTGTAATTAGTGCATTAACAGAAGATATACCTTATTTAACCGACCACGGCATGGAAGCCGCTTGTACTTATTTTCAGTTGAGTAAAGCTCAACTAAAATGCTACACACGGAAACAGTTACGCCAGGAACACTGGAATTGATCCATCGCTTGATGGATGATGAAAAATTAAAACAATTTTATTTGGTAGGAGGCACGGCGCTATCATTAATGCTTGGACACCGGTTATCTATCGATATAGATCTTTTTACGGCCGATAATTTTAATGGTTTGGAATTGGCTAAGCACTTAAACAATAATCATCAGGCAACTATCTTAAATGCACGTAACAATTTTTTAACTGGTCATATTAATGGCGTAAGGCTGGATATGTTGTTGCACAACTACTCTCACGTAAATCCAGTACTCGATCCTGAAGGTATCCGAATGCTCGGTTTAGAAGATATCGCTGCGATGAAGATCAACGCTATAGTAGGCAATGGCACACGGTTAAAGGATTTTGTGGATATCCATTACCTATTGAAAGAAATGCCCTATCAGCAGATCGTCGATGCCTACTCAACTAAATATCCTAACACGAATAGTCATCAAGTGCGGATGTCACTTCTCCATCACCGAGATATAGATTTTACAACTGAGATCCTGCTCATCAAGGATGAATTTAAATGGCCGGTTATCGAAAAGTCGATCAAAGCGGCCATTGCTGAACATGAACTCATTTTAAGAAAGAACATAGTTCATAAGAATAAACGCGGGCTAAAAAAAGGGTCAGGCCGCAAAATGTGATCGATCTGACGGCAGGTTTGGGGCGTCGATGGTGAATACTGTAACTTATATTCTATAGTTGAGCAAAGGTCAGTGCTTACCAGAGCCGACGAGAATCGAACCACGTCGTTAATTATATGAAATTCAGTATTTTATACGATTATTAATTCACTACTCACAGAATTACTCACCGCATTTTTTGATATAGATTAGTTGCAAATCTTTAGAATAAATATAGGCATTTTAAAAGTAACTCTAAATTAACGGAGGGAACTTTTTTAACGATTAAGCTGCAACCCACCAACCTGCGGCTTCACAATTCAATGTAGAAAAACGGATGCTCGCGCACATGTACATTTTAATATGAAATCACAGGTCAATTACCACTTGCCTACTACTATTTTCCTTTGCCCTATCTCGATATTGGTATAATGCTGAGTACTTTGGGACGTTTGTGTTTCGGCTTTGTAGGGATAATGAGAATTTTAGCTCCTGTGATCATAATAAAATAGTTTTTTTAAATTTGACCATTCACAACTAAACCTGGCCAAATGAAATCGCCTTATCGCTTCCTGCACATATGCCTGATTATAAGCAGTACTATACTTTTGCTCCTATTTATTCGTTTTTCGGACGGTACATATGATGAGATCAGGACCACAATTGATATTGTGACTTATGTCATCATAGGAAGCTGGTCCGCATTGGTCTTTACCGCTTCACTGATTTTTCCCAAAGGTGACGCAGCGGCGGGTATCCGAAAGACTTACAAGACATTATTGAGCCGTAGGTGGTATCTGCTGACTTCGAACTTAGTATTGGCAGCATTCTCTTGCCTCTTGCTCTATCAATTGGTATTTTACAGACAGGTCGAGTTTCGATCTGCGGCATCTTCGAGCATCCTATTGCGCAGTGATAACGGTAGTTACAAGCCTTTAGGGAACACAGGGGAAACAGGTGCCTTCCAAAAGCGGATGCATGTCAGCCACGAGACCTACCGGGTCGTTTTTCGGCTGAAAGACGACCTACAGATCGCTTTACTGAACGTCCCTTATTATTGGGAACAATCTACCCCGGTCCTATGCACCGCCAATCAATGAATATGAAAAGTACAACTGCAATTTATACACTACTTCTGTGCGCTCATTTTTTAATCGGAAGCCGTCCGGCAGATCAGCCTACTGGTATCATGCTTGACGGCATGGGCATTAGTTCCCCGTCCTATGAGACGCGGGAGATCGTTTCAAAAGCAAGCCTGCCTTTCGCCGCTGTACCATCTTCGTTAAAATACCCGGTGAGCTATTACAAGTTTGGTGAGAATAAACAGTTAAAAAAAGAGTTGGACGATTGTTCGGAAAACCTGCTCGCGCTCTGGAACTCTTATAGCGAAAAAAAACTTACTCCCGAAGGCTTCAACGCCTACTGGAAAAAAGAGGATCCTTTCTGTTGGAAAGCGGCGGAAAAATTATCGCCTAAAATGTATTTCGATTTCCGCGGGGAAGAAAGCAAGGATTATTACCTCGATTCGGTCCGCCTGAACGTGGCGGACTTTCTTTACGCCAAAACAGGAGGAGGTTACGTGGAGAACCGGATGGAAAAAGATGTTTTCCTGAAAATGGAAAAAAGCACGCTAAGCCTGAATATGGCTAATCCCAAATTGCATTTTAAAGGCAGGGGACGTGTGGAGTATACTTTCTGGTCAGACCATTATTCGACGATCAGCGCTGGCCGATACCCTGCCAAAGCGGTTTACCTCCTAGGGGTACAGTTTCGTTTTTCCGATGACCGGGGAAAAAAACTGTCAGTACCGGCAAAGGGTTTTCAATATTTTATCATCGAGGTTTAACAGCCCTAATTAGCAATTGGCCGAACCTAACCCATGAAATCACTGCCAGCTTTTTTGATTTTGATGTTGTTCCTTTCAATGAACAGTAACCCGGCCAGTGGGCAGGAAATTAAGGTAAAGGTCCGGCAGGGCGTTCCTGAATACCCAAGCGCATTTTGCTTTCGTCCGGATGGGGAGCAACTGGTGGTACTGGGCCTGGACAAGATCGTATTTTTCAATTCTCGGACTGGCCTTGAAGAACATACGATAGATAGCCTGGAAAAAAAGTTCCCAGGGTTTTTCCCGAAAATGATCAGCTTTACTGCTGACGGAAAGTTACTCTACGCCCTCGGTGACCTAGCCAAAGTAGTGTGGTGGCATGCCGACACCTACAGGGTTTCCCATAGTCGTCTGGAAGACCCCACTGAAGTTATCGAGCCTTATGGCGCTTTCGAGAAGCATTTTATCTACCTGAACAAAGGGGAAGTAAACCAGCGCCTGTTCTTCGCCTCGGCACACGACGGACATACCCTGCACATGACAAACATGGGAGTCCTGAAGGAATCGAGTCGTTATCTCATGCCGGGCATCCAGCCCTATATTGACAATGAGGGCATGTTCATGATCGATCCTGACAACACGCTGTATGACCTGAAAAAAGCGGCTACCATTAATATAGCGGATATTTTAAAACAACACTGGTCAACGACCAAACTGGCGGTGTCTGGAAAAAAGCAATTATTGGCAATCGCCCATACGAAAATGCTGACCAAAGGGGGACAGGAATATATCCCGCAACCGGGAAACCAGGCCGAGATCATTAGAAAACGTACCTCAGGCGAGTTTCTGATCAGGAACGATGTCGATATAGTCGATATACGGACCAAACAAGTTGTCTGTAGCTTTGCAGCAGAAGGCCTCTGTCTGAACGACTGCCATAACGAGGCAACCATGTTGGCTTTCTCGCCGGATGGTAATTTCCTGCTTTATGGCAGCAAAACGAGCTTAAAAGTATGGGACCTGGAGAAAAAGCTCCTGCAATATGAATTACCGGAAGGGATAGACGTAAATACTAAACCAGAGTTTAGCAGTAACGGACGTCTCTTTGCTGTTCTTAACCAGGGTCGGTTAAGCGTTTATGACCTGCAGACCGGCATTGAGACTACCTCTATTGGAACCTTTCAGCCGGTTTTATATAATTCAAAACTGGCTTCTTTCGATGAGCAAGCGGGAATATTGACCATCCGGAATGGGAAAGAAGGAATCATTAAGCACCTGGATTTGAACCAAAATGCCATAGCACTTGAAAAGAAATCGCCTTTTAGCGACCCAGAATTCTCTTACAAGGAAGTGATCAAATATTCCAAGCTACCTAATCCTGTGAAAATTGATACTAGCCAGTTCAGTACTTATTTTATCAAAAACATGATCATAGATAATATTGTCGCTAAGACCAAGGACCATTTTATGGTGCTGCGCAGGTTCAATTGGCTTAAGGCAACAGTCGACACATTGATAACCTGCCGGGTACCAAAAGATTTCAATATGCTCACCCGCAAGGCCTATAACGCGGATTCATCTATGCTTGCGATTGACGACAATGATTATGTCGGAGTCTTCAACTTACGTAGCCACAAGTTCATTTTCGGGGCAGCCGTTCCGAAAGTGGCAAACTACATTTTCAGCGACAAGTCCTGCTACCTGTTCGTGCTCGATACCGAGGGGAAGATCAGGATGTTCGATTGCCTGACGGGCCGCATGCTTTGCGAAATTTTTCAGTTCGGCGAAAAAGGCTCATTGCTAATTTCGGGCAATAATTACTGGGCGAACAGCGAAGCAATCCAGTACTCCAGCTTTCAATACCGAAATCGATCCTATTTATTCGAGCAATTCGACAAACGCTTCAACCGACCAGATATCATCCTTCAGCAGGTACGCCCGTCAAACACTAGCTTGATCAGTGCCTACAAACGGACTTACCAACTCCGTAATCCGGGACATGCTTCTGCGCAGGAAAGCCCGTTCAGCCTTCCATCTGTCAAGATCATCGGTGAGGCGGCTATTCCTCACCTGACTAGCGACCCATTACTGAAGTTCAGCATCGAGATCGACGGGCATACCGATGTGATCCAGAAAGTGTTAGTATATGCCAACGGCGTGCCGGTCAGGGAAATAGTTATTAACAAGCCCATGCACAAGACAATGCTCCATTTGAACCCATTATCGCTGGCCAGCGGTAAGAACAGAATCAAGATATTAGCCTTCGACCGGTCAGGGATCGCCTCTCCAGCCGAAGAACTTTTTATTTCATACCACCCACTTAAGCCGCAAAAACGGCAGGTATTCCTGGCATTGATCGGAATAGATACTTACGAGCATTTTCCAGCCCTGCCAGGCACGGAAGCCAGTCTGGATTCCGTTGCTGCACACTTGAAGAAACGCCTCGGTGATTCAGTTACGCTCAAGATACGGGAAATCAAGGGCAAAGTAGTGAATCGAGCGAATTTTGTGTTGTTGAAAGAATTTTTTTCGGAGGCCACGACTGACGACGTGGTCATCCTGTTTATTTCAGGTCATGGACTTCTGAGCCTAAAAGAAAATGAATTTTATTTTGCGACACCAAATGCGCAAATCTCAGGCAGCATTTCGGGTATTCCATTTTCTGAAATCTACTCCATGTTCGGGACGCTTGAGTCCCGAAACCGCCTGTTCTTTATAGACGCCTGTTTTTCAGGAAAAAATGCCGGCTCATCTGACCCGTTGGTTAAAGAGGCCTACACTCTGCTCAACGCGCAGTTTACAGACACTGAAGAAAGGAACGGGGTATACGTAATCAGTGCCAGCAGCGGTGAGAATACTGCACTGGGTAACAGTGCCGGAGGGTTGCTATCACAAGCTGTTATAGCGACTATAGACGAACAAACACATATGAATTCTGACAAGTTAAGCGGAGCCATACTTAGTTATTTCGAAAAGTTCAGGGAATTCAACCTCCCAGTGCCGGAGCTTAAACATTCGAATATCTACCACTCGTTTAGTATTTGGTAATATTAGTTCACATTCCAAATTAAGTAGAATTGACCAATCTTCAAAAATGTCATTTTAAAGAATCGAAATAGTTCCGATTGACTCGAATGTTTAGCGAGATTAATTCAATGATATTAGGCCGTTCCGTTACACTTTGACCATGCTATCTTCCTGAATTTGACATTGAAATTTGATATTGATTAACACAACTCAACGGTCTAATGGGCACGGAATAGCATGGTCAAGCACGCCGGAATGTTCACCGAATGGTACGAATGCAGTTGCTTTGACGCTTAAATTATCGGCAGTTCGAAATAGGACTGATATCGAACCGCTTGATAAATTCAATATTTTTTTTAGTAAGTATTTAGGTCGTCAAAGGAGGTTCGACATATTGAAAAAGTCCGGTTGGATTTATTTCATTACAATACCATCTATCAGTTTTATTGTTTTAATGAGTAGCTCAAATCCCCGAACAAACGCCCTATCAGTCTCCGATCGTTTGTAATAATTTCAGCAACCCCTTTAATCTCATGGCGAAAAGGGATGATCTTGCCGTAGTTTGTTCGCAGGCCTTTTGGAAACTTCAAGGTAAGAAGGTACGCTTCTATGTTTCCCTGTTGAGTTTTTTCAGTGTTTGTTGTCAGAGAAATACTCTTTATAACTCCCTTGATTGAACCATACTCATTGTACGGAAAATCATCAAGTTTAACTATTACTTCCTGACCGACTTTAACCTTTCCGGCGCCAATGGCCGGTAAAAAAATTTGGCCGTAGGGTTCCTGAGTTTTCGGAATTACTGTGAGTATCGGCTCCTGGGCCTGCACAAATTGATCATCGGTCCAAAATTGCAGGGATTGT
The DNA here is from genome assembly GCF_042434235.1 of Mucilaginibacter angelicae. Taxonomy (NCBI): domain Bacteria; kingdom Pseudomonadati; phylum Bacteroidota; class Sphingobacteriia; order Sphingobacteriales; family Sphingobacteriaceae; genus Mucilaginibacter; species Mucilaginibacter angelicae. The sequence continues at coordinate 96,937 of NZ_JBHLTS010000007.1, forward strand.
ACTTTGCCGTCAAAGGGCGAAATCAATACATATTTTTGTTCCCATAATGAAATACTTTCTATCAGCTCGTTATATGAAGAAAGCACAGCAACTTTAAGCTCTTTCCTTTTTTCTTCTTTCTGTATTTCCATCTCCCTGATGTTTCCCAAAGTTTGTTGCGCTTGTTTTCCTGCTTCGATTTGCTCTGCGCGGGCACTCGCTAACACCGTTCTGCTATTTAAGTACTGCACCCGGCTTTTGTCCAATTCATATTCCGTCGCAACCTTTCCGGCATATAAAACAGAATCACGATGAAGAAACTTTTTTGTAAACTCCAGGTTGTTTTTACTGATATCCACTTTTTCTGAACTGTTTTTAACGCCTGTTTCCTGATCGCTGTGTAACTTTTTGAGGTTGGTTATTTGCTTATCATACAATTGATCTTTTACAAAAGTGGCCAGTTGATGAACGCTGCTGTAGAAGTTGTAATATGTAGTCGTTAGTTCGCCCAGTGGGATTTTTGAAGGCAATTGGTTTAATATATCTGTATTATCGCTCGTCGGGTTATACCTGATCAATAATTTCTTTATTTTTAATAACGTATCAAATGATGTTGCATTTTTAATGTAAGCGATAACCTCGCCGCCTTTAACATCTGGATGCAGTGTTGAATAATTTAGTTTGATCCTGCCGGAACTGCCGGCCACCAGTCTTATCGGTGCTAATGGGGAATTGATGGTAATATTCCCTTTTTTAATATCAGGGTATCGAATAAACCACCCGAAGAAGATCATCAGGCTAAAGATCAAGCCGACAATAAGCAAGACCTGGATCCCGAATTTTGTCGGCATTCTCTCTATAATATCCTGAATTTCCTCAGTTTTTTCCCGTCCATGATATTTCTGAACGTCTAATACCTCGATTGATTTATCAATATTAAGCTTTTCCATTTTTCATTTCGGATTCAAATGCCTCAATTAGTTTTTGAAAGATCGGATTATTATTCTCGCTGCCTTTAATCTCAAACACTTGTTCCGGAGCAACTTCACGTTGAATTTCAAGCTGAGAATTTACCAACTGATAATATCTGCCTTTTTTATCTATCAGTTCCTGATGGCTCCCCGTTTCTGCGATTTGGCCATTTTGCATTACAACTATTTGATCAGCTTTTCGGATCGTACTAAGTCTATGCGCTATCACGATTACGGTCTTGTCCTTAAATACATCGTCTAAGGCTTCAACTATTTTTTGCTCATTTAATGTATCAAGCGAATTTGTGGCTTCATCGAAAAAAAGATAGTCCGGATCTTTATACAGCGCACGGGCTATTAAAACCCGCTGCCTTTGCCCGCCGCTTAACCCTCTGCCCTGTTCACCCATGATCGTTTGATAACCGAGCGGCAACCGTTCTATCTCTGCAGCAATATTAGCTGTATCTAACGCTTTTTTTAATTTTTCATAATCGATCTTTACATCATCAAGAACAATATTGTTCAAAATGGTATCGTTAAATATTTTGCCGTCTTGCATTACTGCCCCGCACTTATCTCTCCATTGTTTTAAGCTTATATTGTTTACATTCATGTTGCCGATGAGGATATCTCCCGAAGTCGGTTTGTAGAGCCGTAAAATCAACTTCAATAAGGTTGATTTCCCGCTACCGCTGTCCCCAACTATCGCGGTGACCTTCTTTTCCGGGATTGTCAGGTTTATTTGGCGTAAGACCGGTGCGTCGTTGGGACCATACTGAAAAGTCACATTGCTGACTTTAAGACTCTTATTCTCGGGCAGGTCTATCGGGTTAGCCCCTACATTTTCATGTTCATCTGCTAACTGATGGATTTCATTTAACCTGAGGAAACTTATTTTGGCTAATTGAAAAGACATTACAAACTGGATAAATTGAATAACCGGGCCATTGAGCATCCCGATCATGAATTGAGTTGAAAGCATTACGCCGAATGTCATCTCACCCCGTATTACAGCGATCGCGCAAAAGAACACGATGGCGAGGTTCTTAATATTATCGATAAATTGCGCTCCGGAACTTTGCAGGTTATTAATATTTAAGGATCGGATATTTATTTCGTAAATCCGTGCCTGTATATGCTCCCACTTCCATCTTTTTGGCTTCTCATAATTATTGATCTTTATGTCCTGGATTGCTCCGATTGTTTCTACCCAGTAACTTTGGTTTTTTGAAACCAAATCAAAATACTCCCAATCTAATTTTTTTCTCAGCTTTAAAAATCCCATTACCCAAAGCACATATAATACGCTTCCGGTTAAAAAGATGAAAAAAATTGTTGTATTGTAAAAGAACAGTATAAGGCCGAAAACAAAAAACGTGATTGAAGAGAAAATCATGTTGATCGAATTATTCATAATGAATGAGCGGATACGTTCATGATCCTGGGCACGCTGCAGAATATCTCCGGTCATCCTGTTTTCAAAAAATGTGATGGGCAACAACATCAGCTTAATTAAATAATCGGATATAAGTGCAATGTTTACCCTCGATGTGATATGAAGTAAGATCCAGTCGCGGGCCATATTGCTGAGCAGTATGCATACATAGATGGCTATATTGGCAACTAATACGATCATGATAAAATTTGTGTCATTTGTCTGAATACCCACGTCAATAACCGACTTGGAAATAAAGGGTAAGATCCCCTGCAAAATGGTGACCATAAGCATGATGATAAATAAGCTTATGAAGTTTTTCTGATAAGGCCTAAAATATCCCAGAAAGTTCTCAAGTGTTTTTTTTCGCTCTATCCTTTCTTCCCCCTGACGTTGATAAAATTCCGCCTGCGGTTCAATTGCCATCAGTATCCCTCTGTTTTCATCTGCTTCGTTTAACCATTTTTGCGAAAACTCCTCTCTGTTATAGTCTACATGGCCTTTAGCAGGATCGGAGACAGAGATTATTCCTTTTTTAGAGTTTGTTTCGTAGACTACGATGAAATGACTTCTGTCCCAATGAACGATTACAGGTAACGGGATCCTGAAAATCAAGTCATCTACAGAGCACTTTAATGCCAGGCTGCGCATACCGACACTTTCTGCGGCATGGCTTATATCAAGGAGCGAAACCCCTTCCTTGGTTATGCCGCATTTATCCCGCATATACTGGAGGCTATAATACTTTCCATAATACTTGGCAATCATCTTTAAACACGCCGGACCGCAATCCATCAGATCTAATTGCCGATCGTAAGGAAATTTCTTCATCATTGTTCTTGGTTGTAAATAAGGTTAAGTATCTAAATAAATGGCATTTCAACTGGTATTGAAAAGCCACAAAACAACGTTAAAAAACAGGTTTTCAATAAATTAAAAACAAATGGCAATTATTGGATCCGAAACCGCCAGCTGCGGCTGTAAAATTACTGGTAGGTTCATAGGTTAGTTGGCTTAGGTTTAAACTGCTTTTTTTACAAAAAAGTTATTTATTTATAAATATGTATTATATTAGCATTATGCATATCTCATATGCATATGTACCTAAATTATTTATCAAAATCAACCAAAAAGACCTATTTCAATGAAAAAAAAAATTAAACTTCATTTTGAAGAACTCGAAAATGAGTTCCCTACCATTATTTCATCTGAAGAACTTAAATCAATTTTAGGCGGAGCATATGGTGATGCAAGTTCCTGGGGAAATCAGGACGGCTTTCTGAACAACGTGAACACAATGCTCTCCAGTGGTTTATTAAACTATGTCGGCGGATCAAATTTTATGGGTAACTATAACACACTTTGGTTCAGCAACGGAAGCAATATAACTTCACTTTTTGGCAGTGCCCCCGCCGGAAACAATATTTGGAACTTTGGCTCGTCCGGTGGGATCAGTTTTGGATCAGCTCATATCGGAAGTACCATAAATCCGGCGCCGTTAGTCGGAACTTTTAACGGCTGGAATACACAATTTACAATGCCGGGCCTTTCTAATCCAACTTTAAAGATAACCACACCCGGTGGAACCAGCTATACAATTAAATATAGTAGTGGTACCACAACTTTAACAATAACGCTTGGTTTTTGAGGAATCCTCACTTGATATATCGACTATTTGCAGCAGTTCTTTAGAGATATTAAAGCAAGTGAGTCAGTAAAACAGGGGTTGTGGTAAAACAACCTCTGTGTTTTTTAAACGACAACTACTCATCCAGGTCTCAATTATTGCCATTATCAAACGAGTCAATAGCTTTTTTAATCTGTTACGATCTGCCGGGGGATAAATGCATGACATTAATAGCAGCAATTCGGTTGGGATTTAGGCGCATCCTGTTGAAAGTTACTTGCCTGGTAGTTTTTAATATTTCTGCTATCACGATTTTTAATTCATTTTCCTATGGGCAGGTGACCAGGAGCGGATTCACGAAACCTGGTTTAGACAGTTTAACATCGAATTATTCAAAAAAATACCTGGGGGAGATTTTTGACGGCAAAATACCGGACGGTGTTCAAATAATGGCGTTAGGTGAAGTTAGCCATGGAGGATATGAACCTATTGCGTTTAAAGCAAATATGGTCAGGTATTTGATTGAGGACAAGGGTTATCGAAAAGTTCTTTTCGAACTTCCTGATCTTACATCGGTAAGAATGCTGCGAAGCTATTTAAATAATCAAAAAAATGCAGGCGATACATCTTATATCACCAAATGGATTAAAGATGCGCAATTTGTTGATGCAACAACATCGGTGTGTTTAAATTTATTTAAATGGATAAAACAGTATAATGACAGGCACCCGGAAAATATGGTTGAGGTTATGGGGTTTGAAATTGGCAAGGAGCAAAGTATCATAAACTTTATTCTTAATAAATATATCATTCCTTATGATCATGAGCAAGGTCAGCGATATGTTTATAAGTTAAATTCAGGTGTTTCAGATGTGGAGAAGGTTCAAATACTTAATGAATGGCTGTTGTCAAATGAATCGGAGCTTAGGACTAAACTAAATAAAGAAGATTTTAAGTGGCTGTATTTCTATATCCATAATGCGGTTAGCGGTCTGAATTACCTTGACAAAGATTCAAAAAGCAGATCTGATCACTCGAATGATGCAAACCTGTTCCGTGATAGTGTTATGGCGGAAAACGTTAAATACCTGAGCGGAGATGATAAAACAATACTCTGGGCACACAACAGTCATGTTATCAGAACCGGCATAAAATATATGGGGGATTATTTAAATCAATATTTCAAAAACAGCTATTATATCATCGCAACCGATTTCTCAAAAATTGCCCGGGTGGATGTTATAATGAAAAGCCAGACAGAACGTGAAAGCAAACAATATGTAACCAGGACCTTTAAATCCGGTCCGTCTACCGCGGCTTATAGCATCCTTGAGAAATACGGAGTTTCGGAAGGCGTTTTCTTTCACCGGGACATGCTTCGTATGAATATTAAGGAAGATACAAATACCATCGACGCGAACGGGCTCCATTTTTATATCCCGGGACTTCATAACTCCTTTGACGCCCTTGTTGTGTTCAGCAATATTTATCCAACCGCACAGTAAATACCCACTATATCCTATGAAAAATGTTTATGTCGTAATTATTTTATTGCTCTCTTTTAATCACGTTAATGCTCAAAAAATCCAGGAAATCGCGTCAAAAAATATAGACGAGGCAATTCCGGCATTTGAGCATATTTCACAGTTTAAGAACACCGAAAAGGTTAAGCTTGTAGGCCTGGGAGATGTCGGCGAATTTGTCAAAGAATCTAAAAGAATAAATACAGCGTTTTCAGCCTACCTGATCAGTGAAAAAAAGTTCAGGAACATCGTGTTGCCCGCGGATGATTGGCTGCTTCGGCCATTAAATAGCTATTTGACCACGTCTGTGCCTGCAGATACCGCGAAATTAGACTCCCTTATCAAGAATACCTTCTCCGGCATTCATAAATTTCGCAACCCTGAATTCAGATCATTGATGAGTTGGATAAAGAAATACAATTCAACTCATCCGAAAGACATGGTTAACGTTTTTGGAGTTGCGCCTAATGCGACCATACCGCCGTCGTATTTCCTGTCTGTTTATGTGCTCGTCGTCGATGAACCTTATAGTCGGACATTGAGTGAAAAATGGAGTGACAACGCCACTCCGGACTCAGCTGCTTATTTAGATATTCAGATCTGGTCAACGTCTCTTAAAAATAAAAAGCTATCGAAGCTGCATCAGGACTTAATTGCAAGGTGCGATGAGGACCTCCGCCATAACAAGTCTGTACTAAAACACGAGTCAATTGATCAAAAATTCCAACCGGAGTTGCTCAACGCCAGATCCCGCTACATGGCCAATCAGATTTTGAAAAGGTTAGACCAGAAAACAATATTCTACAGCCTGAATACAGATGTAGTCAAGGCTGATTTAACGTCAAGCTTTGTACTAAATAATCATCCATATTTTTCCGTTGGTAAATACCTGGCGGAAGATCTAAAGGAAAATTATTATGTTTTTGCTACGGATTTCACCGGTATTGCCAAACTTCCGGTAGTTGACCTGCTGGCGCGTAACACCGGCGTCGAAACATTTGACGGCTCAGCACAAGCCAAAGCCTTATCAAAAAAAAATGACTACCTGGACCGTGAAAGCGATATGGATATTTTAAAAGGATATCAACCTGTTTTATTACCCTATCTTAAAGGTCAGCAAACTGATGTAATGACAGATCGGAATACCCCGGCTGTGGACGGGCTGTTCTTGTTTTCAAACCTGTCAGAAATAAACCTTGCCTATTGAAAAATCGGGAGACCGGCCGCTTAAAGGATGCCGACCGTATTGATCTGTATCTGAAGATATGAACAGCGGGCTCAAAAACTCATAATATATAATCTAAACCGTCTTTATAATTACTAACCAATGAAAATACCGACCTTTATCATCAACCTTAAAATACGTAGTGACAGATTTGAGCATATCAAACAAGAATTTGAAGGGCGAAGCGAATTTGAGATAAATATCGTGGAAGCGTACCCCCATAAGTTCGGCAACATCGGGTTATGGAATACGATAAAGCACATCATTAAAGATCTGACAGACCCGGAGCACGAGTTTGTGCTTATTTGTGAAGATGATCATTTGTTCACCGCTGAATATTCGTTGCAAACTATTTCGGACGCGATAACGGAAGCACAGGATAAAAACGCAGATGTTCTGCTGGGAGGCCTGAGCTGGTTTGAAGATGCCATACAGGTTTCCAACACGTTGTTTTCAGTCAAAAAATTCAGCGGAACACAGTTTACCATCATTTTCAGGAAATTCTTCAAGAAAATATTGGATGCAGAATTTGAGCTCCAGGATACGGCAGATGCAAAATTAACGAGTTTGTCCGACAGCATTTACTTCACATCCTCGTTTATATCTGTTCAAAAAGAGTTTGGATATTCAGATGCAACCAATATGAATGACGGCACCCACAGGGTACAGTCGCTGTTCATCCGAAGCATAGTGAAAGCTAAAACAGCAAATAATATCAGGTCATATTTTTTAAATTCCTTTAATGTTGATGCAATATCAAACTCCATCTATGATAATGACGACTGGAATATACCGGCTTATATTGTAAACCTTCCTGAGCGAGAAGACAGAAAGGCCCATATTTTAAACCAGTTTTCCGGACGGCATGAATTTGATGTTCACCTGGTCGAAGGTGTTAAACATGAGACAGGCGCCTATGGGCACTGGCAAAGCATTAGAAAAGTCATTGAGCTGGCTATAGAAAATGATGACGATGTTATCGTATTTTGTGAGGACGATCATGAGTTTACGCCGCAATACTCGCAATCTGCATTCTTTAAAAATATTTTTACCGCCCATATTTTAGGGTGCGAATACCTTTCCGGAGGATCGGGAAGGTTTGATCTCGCGGTTCCGGTTTCAGAAAACCTGTTTTGGACAGACCATTGCCTGTCCACGCAGTTTGTCATCATATTTAAAAAGTTTTTCCGGAAAATACTGGATGCCCCTTATGACGAAAATATCGTCGGTGATATAAAGCTTTCAGAACTGGCAGTGAATAAAATGTTATTGGTTCCCTTTATTTCCACGCAAAAAGAGATCGGACTTTCGGATGTAACCAGCTTACACAATGATCAAAGTCATGTAGTTCAGGAGATGTTTAATGCAGCCTCATTCCGCGCGGATTATATGCAACTGGTTTATGCGGCCCATAAGCAGCAGGCCATATGATGATCGTTTGTTTGATAAATTACAGCCTAATAAATTATATTATATTTTAAATTCCATAACTTGGGTTTAAATAAAATCCGCAATGATCTTTTTGTCATCATCAACCAGGCGTTTAATGACATGCTGCTTTTCAGCGATCTTTTTGCTGGCTACGGGGTCGTTTGCCTATGGACAAGACACGGAAGGCATTGTTAGCGGTAATTTGATACCACTCGCCGGAGCTACGATTAAAAATTTAACATCAAAGAAGTTTGTTATCAGCGACGAGAATGGGAAATTTAAACTCGCGGTCAAAACCGGAGATACACTTACGGCAAGTTATATAGGTTTTATTACCGATACCTTAGTCGTTTTCAAGCGAATTCCGCTGGTGATCACACTTCAACCCCAATCCAATTTGTTAAGGGAGGTATTTATTAGATCCAGAACCAGTCCGCTGGAAAAATTCAAAAAAAATCAAAGTGATTATAAACAGATATACCGCATTGGAGACGATCGTCATATTTTCTCTTTAGGCGGCGGCTATGGCAGTGCTGGCCTGGCTATCAACATAGATGCCTTATACAGTGCGCTAAGCAAAGAAGGCCGAAACGCCCGCCGCCTCCAGAAGGTCCTGGTCAGGGACTACCATAGCGATATTGTCGACTCCCGGTTTACTGAAAGCCTGGTTGCAAAAGTAACCGGTTACGAAGGCGAGCAGCTTGATAGGTTTATGATCAATAACCGTCCTGCCTATGACTTTATTAAAAAAGCAAGCGATTATGATTTAATTAAATATATACAGCAAAAGGCCAGGGAAATGGTTTCGCAGAAAGACAGTACCGCTGGCACAGCCAAAAAATGAAATTGGCTTTGTTTGTTCGAAGGTGTTTCGCATAGAATTCAATATGTCATTTTCCATTTTTGATGGTATTAAAACGGATGACACTTCAGGCATCCAATGATCAGAGCCTGATCCATGATGCAGATGCTATGTCTTCAGAACTAAGCCTCCTGTCAGCAAACCAGATTTTAGGGCAGATAATTATCTGACTATCCGATTTTTCACTCAACCAGGCGGTCCACCAGCTGAACGAACTATTCGCGATGATATGATGCCTGCATTGCTGCATCAGATAAAAGTCTTCAATCGATGAGCTTTGAATACTCGGCGATATAAATTCATGCGGGGAATCAAATTTTATAGTGTGTTTCACCCATTCGATGTCATCGGAAAATATGTATAGTTTATATCCGGGAAGGGTTGATTTTAAATAATCAAGCGCTCTAATATAATATTTTAAGGAAAGTACCCCGAGGAACTCATACCCGGGCTGCAGGTAATCGCCTCTTCTTACGTGCAAACAAACCGATTCTTCATTACGGATTTCAGCCGCTTTAACAGTCAGGTGACTAACATACTGATCTTTAACCCGGAACTCCTTTCTTAACACATCTGCAATTCCGGCAAAATATTTTTCGCTTTGCCAGAATCCTGACAGATAACTATAAGGTGGGCATTTGAAAAAACCTTCATCAAAGTGGGCGAATGGTTCGTGATAAAAATTGTAGTGTTGGGAAGATGGTACCGGCAAACTCGTGTCGAATTGTTCGACTTCAAAAAACGACAAACTATAAGGTCTTGATTTATCCCTGTAAAAACTGGAGAGATCCAGCTTTAAGGGTACCCTATGAAACGCGGCTAAACTTTTACCGGCTGCATATTGGAATAATTGATTACCAAGGCCCTTTTTGATTTCTATTATAATCATTTATCAGTATTTATTATTCAGAAGTAATTTATTGTCTATTAAGTCGAGGATCCCGGAGTCAAAACCGGTATCGAATTTTCTGGCAAATAATGCGGCAGATTGTCTCATGTTTTCAAAATGAGCCGATGTCAATAAATCCGGGTGGGCGGAATTACCGCTCCATTTGATATAGTGCAGGGACTCACTTCTGAGGTTGCTTAGTATTTTATCGTGGTTGCTGTTGAACAGTACCGTCTGAAAATAGCTTTCTTCAGGGATTACAACCTTTTTAAAATAATCGTCCAAAATCGACAAGTCATCGTTAGTGCCGATCAGAAAATCAACGGCAAAAGCCGGCATGGACCACCATTGCGAACCGCCGCAGATTTTTAAAACATTACGAACGCTTTGAAAATAAGGAAATCTGTCGATGCCTCCATTATTCCATTGTATGCAGGGAATTTCAAAATACTCCATGAAAATCCGATCAGGATGTTTTTGGAAAAACTCTCTAATGTAACTATTAGCTTTGATGGGGTAATCCTGCCCGCTTAATAAAACAACCCTGTCGTAATTTCTGACGGATCGATGAACGTAAGTAATTAGCCTGAGCGTAGCTTCAATTAAACCGAACTGCCCCCAATTACTTACTACGGCATCTGCTATGACATGGACATTTTCATTTTTATTTAAAAAAGAAAAATCATTCAAGTCAGCTTTCTTGTCGACATGCACTACAAAATGTGCAGCCCCGTCGGATAATCTTGAAATAAGACGTTCTACCTGTGAAGGATTTTTATGGACGAGTAAGCAATAAACAACCTGTATCATCATTTCGGCTTAGGTAATTGTCAGCTTTTGGAAAGTCCCAAATGCAGCTTTTATCAACGTGACCCGGTTTTGCTTTTGACACCAATTGTTGGCTTCCACGCGCAGCGCCGGTTTGAATTGACAATCGCAGTCAAAGATATTTATAATGATATATTTTACAATAACCTATCCTCATAAATAAACGGGTTATCAAGTATGGAAATTTTAGATATATAATAGTGAATGATCCGGAAGCGGCGCCTGCAGCTGGGACCCTATTTCAACAGCATGTGAGCTATGTACCGGCACGTCGGGTGCAAGCGCCGAGTATTTGGATGACGAAAAATTGAATTAAGATAAATCGAAATTTAATAGTTGCCGCTTTCATATATTATTGATTATTTTAGGATATGCCGGCAGGCAAAACCTAATCCAATCAAATGATCATACTAAATTTAATGGGAGGCGTTGGAAATCAAATGTTTCAATATGCATTTGGCAAAGCGCTTTCAATCAAATATAATTTACCTTTGGCGCTGGATATAACCATTTACTCAAGCGGCAATTCAAACCGTTCTTTCGACCTGGAGATTTTTGAGATAAAGGAATATAGACTGGCCAGCATTCCTGATACGATCCGATCGTCAACTAACAAAAATATCTGTGCAGTAACTGAAAGGAAATTTGAGTATGATAGCGAACTTATGCAGGAAATCGATAAATTCCTGGTATCCGAAGCAAATCCGGTTTTGATCTTTACCGGATATTGGCAATCCTGTCAATACTTTAAAGCTGTCAGCGAGCAAATAAAAACCGAATTTAATCTCAGGAATAATCTATCCGGTAAATGGCTTGAGCTTTCAAAAAAAATAGCGGCGACTGACGCCGTTATGATCAATGTCCGCAGAGGAGACTACCTTCAAAAACTCGACTATCACGGCGTAGTTTCTGAGGACTATTTACGTAGCGCCATACAGTATGTACTGAGTGTAACACCGTCTGCCATGTTTTACGTCTTTTCGGATGACATGCCGTGGTGCAGGGAAACTTTGACCGGATATCAGCAACTATGTTTTGTGGATGAAGCTTATTACGATTTGAAATATCAATCTTATTTCAAACTGATGACCGCTTGCAAACATTTCATTATTGCTAACAGCACTTTTGCATGGTGGTCTGCCTGGCTGGGCGCAGTGGAAGGGGCGCTTGTAATTTATCCCGAAAAGTGGTTCGCAGCGCCGGTCATTAACGCCAGGGACCTGTTTCCTGCTGAGTGGATAGCTATGTAACCAATATTTTAACCGACCGTCAAAATAACCTCGCTTACCTTTTAAAAAATAAATAATTACAACCTTAACCGATTCAGTATGCAAATTAATGTATTGTTAAAACCTTTCGCCGGAGACACTTATATAGAAAAATCATTCCTGAAATTTAAGAAAAAAATGAAAATCGTAAACGCGATAGAAACGGGGACTAACATGGGCAGTACATTTGCATGGCTGTACAATAACTTTGATCGCGTTTATACCTGCGAGAGCGACGAAGGGTATTATCAGGGCGCCTGTAAGCGTATATTCTCTGTGAATAGCAAGTATAAAATGGATCACTATCCTTCCCAGATCGTAAACCCGCCGGACATGGGTGAAATGATAATCGCTAACAGTGATAGTGTGTCGTTTTTAAAAATGATAGGGCCGCAACTGAGCGGCGAATCAATTTTTTTCCTGGATGCCCACTGGTATGATGATTGTCCTCTTTATAATGAACTGTTAACAATTGCCGATCTGGGTCTATCGCCGGCAGTTATAGCCATACATGATTTTAAGACTGACCATCCCGACGAATTGGGCTATGATACTTACGGAGGCCAGTCATTTGATTTGGCCTGGATTACACCTGCTGTGAATCAAATTTACGGAAGCAACTGGACTTATGAATATAATAAGCCTGAAACCTCGGCCGGAGCGAAAAGGGGGATAATTTACATTAAAAGGGCCTCAAAATAATCGAAGATGAAGATGCATGACTTTACTGGACGTGCGTTGATCGGCGGTATGATTAAAAAAATAATGGCTGGGCATATCTAAGCCCCGGCCATTATTATTACGCTTTGTACCTTTGTTCGAGTTATCGCAAAACGCCAATACTTGTAAAGGAACTTGGCGCGCCGGCTGATATTATCGCTGAACAATGCTCCCTTTTGATCACACCCGGCGGTATGAAAAACACCATATGCGCGCAAAGGCGCTGTCAGGTGCAGGTATAAGTCAGAGGAACCGTTATTACCTGCTGTTCTAATATCAATCTAATGACAAAGTGCCTTTCAGGTGTTCCAATAAATTTGTGGGCGGTCATTTTCTGATATAAAGCCTGTCACCCCATCCCATGTTGGTTCTCTGCTCTGCTATAAACGAAAATCCCTGTTTTTCCAAGAATATATTGATATCCTTAACTTTTGCTCCGTTCTCATAATACTCATCGATGCAAATCTCCAAATAGATATAATCGATAAACTTCAAATTATTTATAAAACCCTCCAGTGCTAAAAGTTCAGCCCCCTGGATGTCAAGTATTATAAAATTAACTTGGCCATCGATCAACAGTTCTTCCCGTTCGACGAGCGTATCCAGTTTTAGTGTTTTCAACTGAATTGTTTCTACAACTTTTATGTGGGGATAATACGATTTATGGTTCTTGAGATTGAAAATAGAGGAGCTCTCACCATTGTTATTGGTAATATTGAAAATAATCTCCTCTTCATCTTTATCGGTGATACAGGCGCAAAAAGCCCGGTTGCCAGGAAAATATTCCAATCTTGAGCATAATCGTTCAAATACAGTAGGAATAGCTTCAATCCAGAAAACCCTGGCTATGCCGCAGCTTTTATAAAGCTCCGCCTCCTGTCCATCGGAGGCGCCCACATGGATGATTCCTTTTATTTTTAAATGATAGTATTCTATTAATTGGTTTAATGGCATTAACATATGAATATGATGATTTTCTTTAACTGATTATTCCGGTGCTAATTAATGTTCTACTTGCAAATACAATCCCGAGTATTGCTCAAGAGACTTTTAAGGCTTATTGAATTGGTATGTCCAGTCCGAGCGATTTTCAAGGAAGCGTGGAACGAACTCCCATTCAGGGCTAAAACGCATAGAAAGATAGGAGGTAAATTTGATCTTGACAACAGGCATTAATATAATACAGGTGGCGATTTAGTATCGGTACTGTTGCAATCAGTTACAATATTCTTAACCTGCCAAACCAGGTATCGGGTTCAAAAACGGTGTCATATACCTATGATGCGGAAGGTAATAAGCTCCGCAGGTTCAGTACGCCAGGCGGGAAGAGATATTATATGGGCGGAATAGAGTTCGAAGATCCGGCAAATACCGGTACCTGTAATTTAAGTTTTATCCGCACTGACGAGGGCCGGGTTTTTACTTCGGGAACAACAGCTAGCTACGAATATAACCTCTCTGATCATCTTGGGAGCGCCCGGTTCTCTTTCAGCATGCAGACCAATACGCCAACAGTAACACAAACAGATGATTATTACCCATTTGGACTTGAAATTCCCTGCTCTTTAGTAGCATCACCTAAGAATGAATATCTTTATAATCATAAAGAGTTACAGGAAGAGACGGGGCTCTATGACTATGGCGCAAGATATTACGATCCTTTAATCGGTAGACTGAATACGGTCGATAACAAGGCTGAAAAGTATCAGGGTATAAGTAGTTATGCATATGCAGTCAATAATCCTCTGGTTTTTCTGGATCCGGATGGTAATGACATAGTTTGGTTTAATCAAAAAGGTGAAGAGATTGGGCGGAAAGAATCACAAACAGAGTTTAGAACTTTGGTTGCAACCAGATTAAATCCGGAATATGTAAAGGGCAAGACGGCCTTTTATATATATAAAGAGGCAAAAATGCCGGGAGTGATAACCAAAACCATAGATAAAGACGAGAAAGGTAATGCGATAGGCAACCCGCAGGAAACTAAGTTCCAGGAACATGACTATGAAATTGCAGCGCAAACGTTTCTCTTTAACAAAGACTTAAAGGAGGACAATCTGGAGATCGGCTCGAAGTACGAAAAGGGAAGTGACGCATCCACACCTCTGGATGTTAATCTGGTAAAGGCCTGGATTTATAAAGAATCCCGAATTGGAAAAGGGCAAAAGGTTGCGACTGAAGCAAGCGACCTGTTGTCCATGTATAATACTGGCGATAAAGGGGGAAAGAGAACATAGGAATGACGATGACCGAAATAAAATCCGGTGACACTTCGACAAGTAATCTGTATTGGGGGCTTAGATTTTTGTATTACAAATCTTTTATTTCCCACGATGGGAAAACAAAAGATTTTAACGGGTGGGAATATGGACTTCTAAAATACGGGCCTGGTAAAAAAGCCCCGCATTATGTAGAAACTATATTATCATTATTACGATCAATAATACCAGCTAAACCATCTAACTATTAAAACATGAAAAAAGCATTGTTTATCCTATTAGTTTTCGCCTCATGCAGATCAAATGATAAAAAGAAAGAACATTTATCCCCTGGCTTACACAAAACTCATACTGTTGATTTGTCATACATCCTGGACTACAGAAAAATTCTGTCGGATACCGTAAAAATGCACAAAGTAGATGATATTTCCATTTTCGATGATACACTTCGGTTAAGCCAATGGCTTGCCAAAAGCCTTGCTTCACCAATAATTTCTGCAAGTGACCTTGCAATTAAGTCCACAGGAAAGTGTTTGATCCGTACTTTTGGAAAGGTAACTTATTTTAATTTTTTTATAAAAGGAGATAAGTCTTCCGGGATCAACAAGAACCTATGCCTGTTATTGAATCGAGACAGTCGGGAGATAGTTGCGCTTCCTTTTGAAAATTTTAAAATCATTACAACTGCAAAAAATGCACAGGGCGAAGATCCGTCCGGCTTTATTAATATTCGCAGCCAGGACTTTTTTTCAGTTTATAAATATGAGAATGGTGTTTTTCTAAAAGTCTTCGACTCCTCATTATACTGCAAATACGGCATTTACACGGGCGAATATAATGGGGAATGCCTCGAATTTACTCCTAATCAACTTATTTTTAGTAATGAGGATGTGAACAAGGATGGATTTAATGATATTGTTTTCCATGGAAGTATTTATGATAGATGCGACGAAGCAAAAATGAAACACCGCGGAACAGTCAGCCGAAAAAGCATGACGCTTCAATTTTTGTTTAATCCCGGCGAAAAGCGATGGGATTTAGCAGGCAAAGATGATGCCTGCGCGATTTTAGATCGATAGTTTCTATCCTCGCGATGGCTTCGGAATATCCATTGAATAGCAAAAACATAATCAAAAATCACTTTGATTCCGTAGCTGCAAGATGTCTTTTTGTCTGACAAAAAGTCTCTTGCCCTCCCGGGGGGATTTAAAAAAATTGGCAACTCATTTTTTATGCGGGTTCCCTTTTTAACCTAAAAATGGGGGGCTGATACCTATGAGGAGTCCTATCAACGATAGATAACTATTTATTATCTCCATTTCATGAAATCAACACGATTCTTTTTTCGCCTGGTAGGCTGCTGATATATTCGAAAATCAAATTCATTATCGTAAAGTTGATGGAACTTGGCAATTTCACAAATACAAAGAAAAGCCTGCTCACTAATCGAGCCTCAAATGTTCTTCCAGCGCTATCAATTCGGCAAAGAGTTCAACAGCGAAGAAATATACACTTTAATGTTATTCCGAGAGGCGTTGTATTTAGAAAACTGATGTGCTGATTCTTCAAGCATGATATTTTATTGTCTATAATGATTTTATACTTTCATCATAGATCAGTGAGTTAATCACAGCTTATAACACACCTCCTTGCCATAGCATTAGCTATTCCCACTATTTTCTGGTCTTTTATGTATGTCTTACCTTGGAGTCAGTAGCGGAACATGCACAGCTTTATCATTATTACTTCGGTAATCTACCTTTTGGTGTATTTTATCAAGTTAGTCAAGGCCAAATAGATTTCTTAAATGATTTGACAGCATTCGCTCAAATGCCAATACCGTAAAAACACCCCCCCCAAATACCGTAAAAGCCCCCGTTCTTAGCCATCTAAACGCCTGTAAATTAGAACATTGAATCAAATGTAAATATGTTTAAGGTTTTACAGTTAACAAATAAAAATGGAAATGGGCATACTCATAGGAATTTTTGTAGGAATCATTGTGATATATGCGATTGTAGTTGGGCAATCAGATAATAATATATTAACATCAACTATCCTGAATGATGGTAATAAAAAGATTAAAGCAGATCTAATTTATTATTTACCTGTTGGTTCGCTTACTGTTAATGCAACAGCTAAAGTTATCATTGTAAAAAACACTGATCCGACAACACTGCAGACCAAAATTACGTCTGCCAAAGTAGGAGAATTATCAGTATCCACATTAGTATCTATCGTCCCCGATACGAAATTTTCCTTTAAGCTCGAATATTCTGCAAATTATTTTAGTAACGACGAGTTTAAAATTTCAACTGGCCCTACCGGATTATTAGACTCAATATCCACTACCACCGAAGATAGGTTAGGAAATATTATTGGACTAACGGCAGATGTCCCTTCAAAAATACTTTCTATTCAGCAGACGGCACTTGGCCTTATTCCGCCGCCGACAGGAAATCAGGCAAGCGAAACCCGCACCTTTAACAAAAGCTTTTTTCTCTCTGCCCGGGATATCAGAAAAGGTAAAGCCGTTTGCTCCTGGTTTATAAATGCAGATGGACAGATCAACAAAACGACTGAAGCCGACGCTTCATTTATAATAGAATTTTCTCCAGAAAGGAACGAACGTGTAAGTGCTAACAGCATCAGTCCATCGGCGGGCATCTTCACCAGGCCATTAAAAACCATAATCATGACAGTTAGGCCAAAATCCCGTTCAACTAACAGGCAAGGGATCGTTAAAACGGAAATCCAAATACCGGATGTTACCCGTCTGATTAATATCCCGGTAAAAAGAAGTCCGTTTGTTAAACGGGTAAACACACCTAAATTTTCAAATGGAATGATTACCGGAAACTTCATGAATAAGCCAAGTGAAGTTGAAGGTTTTTTAAGCATTCCTATCAATATTGGAAAAGCGCTGGTCTCTATCCCCGGTCAACTCTTCAGTTTCAAAATACAGCATCAACATCAAAATGAAATTGCCAGCCTTTTACTCCAGAAAAAACTAATGGATTTAAAAAAACAAACTAAGACAACTTCTTTAAATAAATAAACATCGTAGCAATCATTCAAGGTATTTAACTTAAAAAATTATGGAAACCAGAATCGTTTACCAGGACAGCGTTACACCGCTTCCTGTACAGTTAGGCATTACTCCTTCAGGATTAATGGTGCATGCAGCAAACGAAAGCCACCTGCACGAAAGTATGCCAGTGCTATTTTCAATAAAACTGGCAAAAGAAAGACAGACAGAACTTGAACAGCGGGTTGGTAAAGGAGAGGTGATCAGCCCGGACGAGCTTTATGAAAAATACA
Source organism: Mucilaginibacter angelicae (assembly GCF_042434235.1). Lineage (NCBI taxonomy): Bacteria > Pseudomonadati > Bacteroidota > Sphingobacteriia > Sphingobacteriales > Sphingobacteriaceae > Mucilaginibacter > Mucilaginibacter angelicae. The sequence goes on from NZ_JBHLTS010000007.1 coordinate 115,235, forward strand.
GTTCGGCCTCAGGGGAATTAACTGCGCTAAAGGACTGGCTAAAAGCAGAAGGATTTGCAATTAAAAAAATCGCAAAGGATGGAAGTGGAATTTATACCGATGCAACAGTTGACCAGATACAGAAAAGCCTCCAGGTAAAAATGGTCCGGGTAACTAAAGATGGCTTTTCTTATACTGCCGCTCAAAATGCACCAAGTTTACCAAGCACTGTTGGAAGGAATGTGCATGCAATTATTGGCCTTCAGCCATTCAGGCAGGCCAGAAAAAACTTCAGAATGAGAACGCCAAAGCATCATAACCGCACCAGGGCTTTAGCCCCGGCAGTAGCGTCAACAGGTCTCAATCCGGCCATTCAAAATGCGCCCCCTTACCTGGCTTCTGAAATACTAAAAGCCTACAATGCAGATGGACTGGGACTAACCGGCAAAAACCAGACTATCGCTATTCTGATTGATACGTTCCCTTTAGATAGTGATTTGCTGGCTTTCTGGCAAAACAATAATTTGAACACAGATCTTACAAGAATTGAAAAGATCAATGTTACCGGCCAGGAATTACCTCCACAAGAGGGCGAGGAAACGCTGGATGTTCAATGGACAACAGGAATAGCACCGGACGCTAATATCAGGATTTATGCCAGTGGCACTTTACAGTTCGTAGACCTTGACCAGGCACTCGATCAAATTATTGAGGACGTTTCTCAATTTCCGGGCATGTGCCAGTTGTCCATAAGCTTAGGTTTAGGAGAAACCTATATGGGGGGACTTGAAGGAGAGGTTACTACACAGCACCTGAAATTTTTAAAACTCGCAGCTTTAGGGGTTAATATATTTGCCTCAAGCGGCGACGCAGGCTCAAATCCGGATGCAAGCGGACACAGTGCCACAGGCCCCCTGCAAGTGGAGCACCCTGCTTCAGACCCTTTTGTTATAGGAGTTGGGGGAACAAGCCTTCAGCTTTCTAATATAGGAGTAGTTACCGAAGAAGACGCGTGGGTAAGCAGCGGAGGCGGGCAAAGTATCTACTATGATCGTCCGGTATGGCAAACCGGAGCTGGCATACCTGAAGGCGGGAGAAGGTTGGTGCCAGATGTTGGGCTTACTGCCGATCCGGATTTTGGCGCTTACGTCATCTTAAACGGCGCTGTTCGTCAATTTGGCGGCACAAGCTGGAGCGCACCGGTGTGGGCCGGCTTTTGTGCTATGCTTAATGAATCCCGGCAAAATGCAGGTAAGCCATCACTTTCTTTTTTAAACCCTTTACTATATCCCTTAATTAATACATCCTGTTTTAGAAATATCTCAAAAGGGACCAATGGCGCTTACCAGGCCACCGACGGTTACGATATGATTACGGGAATAGGAGTTCCCGATATCGGAGAATTATCCAACGAATTAAATAAATAATTCACATACCTATTATCATCAATCAGTCAATGCTTAAGCCATGAAAAAGAAACTATCATCGTTTGTTACCATTACTGGCATGCTTTTATTGGTAGCCAATATTGCCGTGGGCCAAACGTTAAGAAAAATTGTCAAACAAAACCAAGCTGTGGTTGGAGCCCCAACCCATTCGCCTGAAATTACTGCTTTTAGTCCCGGCACTGCGTCAACGGGGCAAAAAGTCACAATTATCGGGCATTATTTGCAAGATGTTACTGAAGTGAAGTTTAACGGCGTTCCCGCCGCCAGCGTTCAAAAGGTTTCTGCAGAATGTATCATTGCCGAGGTTGGAGCCGGGGGATCTGGGGCATTGTTCGTATTAAGTCCTCGCGGTTTTGCCTCGATACCTGGTTTTGTGTTCTTTGCGGGTTTGGTGCCGGCTCATGCCCCCGGCCTTCCGACGATCAGCTCAATCATCCCGGCAATCGCCGGAAGCGGCGCTAAAGTTACCATTGTCGGAACTGATTTTACAGGCGCTACCGCAGTTGCATTAGGTGGAACTTTTGTTAAAAGCTTTACTGTAATCTCACCCACAACCATCATTGCGGTTGTAAATAACGGGGCTACGGGTGATGTGACTGTTACAACACCATTAGGAACAGCAACATTTGCCGGATTTAACTTTTCAAATGAAATTGAAGCCCCCGGGACTGAAAGTGCTACTGCCGGAGCAGATTTTACCATACCCGATGTTGGCCAGAACGGACTAAACATAATTTTAACCCCTACATTTATTTACAATAAAATATACAGCAGTAAAAAATTCGGGATAACCGGCACATTTTGGGGCAATTCATTCGGAGTTGACAGTACAAAACAAAAAGCAGGAACTAAATTTCTGATCCCGGAATCAAGTATGATAGGTTTAAAAATTGACGGAGCATATTATTTCTCCGGTATTTCTACAGATGACATTAAAATAGGACCCGTTGGTGAAATAAATCTTTTATGGAAAAAAGTTTCCTATTTGGATACGGCTTCAAAAATCTCCACCAATTTTACCCCTTTTGTAATTCATTCAAAAATAGGGCTGTCGCTTTTGCTGTGGAATGCAAACGTTTCGTTATCCGGTTATATGAATTTTTTAGCCATTGGTTCCGAAAATGATGCATTCTCCAACTTTTTTAATACCGGAAAAAAATCACTTCTAATATACCCCGAGGTGAACGGGTCGATGGTTTTCGATGTTGGTGAAAAGTCTAATCAAACAATTAAAATAGGTGTAGATATGATTATTAATAACAGCAATGCCAAATATTTATCCGGTTCAACCGATAAACTGATTCCATATTTAAAAATCGGCATTGCATCAAAACTGTAATCAGCCTGCTTTCAGCCACTGAAGCTTCCGCTGAAAAGCGAGAAAAGCAACTCCATTTACAACACACTGATTACATGATATTTATTAACAATTCAAGCTATTAAACAACAAACTTTCGGTACATTAGTGCTAAACTTAAAACTTATTATCATGAAAAAAATATTCACCCTGGCTGCATTTGCTTTGATCTTTGCAGCCGCTTGTAACCAGGTTCAGGTAAGCGGAGATCTTTTAGGAATTGAGTTGACGAATAAGGAAAACCCCAATCACACAAATAAGGTCAAAAACATAAGTCCGCCTGCAGAACAAATAACTTTAAACGGCTTAGATCTGGCGGAGGCGGGCACGAGGGTTTCACGCTTCTTACAAAACAAGAACAGCTCCGACGCCGTTACAAATATTTGGTTCAGTAAAGCCTATATTGATAGTATACATACGTTGTTGAAGGCCGAAAAACTCAAAAAAAATGTTGATGGAATACGCATTTATTTTGCAAAAAACAGCGATAACAGAAACTCTGTTGTAATAGTTTCAACCATTGAAGGTGATCCTAACCCTGCTGCGGATTCAAAGCATTATCATACTGACTATTTTGACCACGACTCTCCGTTTCTTCATTCCAATGAAGCTGCCGTTAAAGAAGCATACAACAATGATACCAGTACCGGTGCCTTGTTGTATGGACCGGATCCCTGCGCCGGGCATAACTGTACAGTCGGTATATATAATTTTATCCCCTGCACCTTAGCATACAGGTATACTAAACTTTTCAGCAAACCACTAATGGATGCAACAAGCGTGTGGTATGGAATTAAATTATTAGATCATTTAGTTGCCGAACTGGATTCTGCCACAAAACAAGGGAAAGTAAACGTTGGGATACGCCTCTATTTTACAAAACCCAATACGCATTATGGGTTTATTGTGGTAACAACCGAAAACATTAAAGGAATTAACCGTGATTATTTCGATTGCTACGCGCCTTTTACCGAACTTGAAAAAGAAGGTGTTAAAGGACAATTTGGAAAGTTCATCGTATTTGACAAAGGCGAAGAATGTCCTATTAACTGTAAAGGTGCAACGTGGCAATAGCATGATAAATAACCTTTGAAATGTTAAATTATTTCACTTTTAATACAGTCATAGAGAGTATAAGTTTGTTAATAGCGATTATATGCTTATACCGTAACGTTAGCATATCATGGAAGGGAATGATCTTGTATTTGTTTATAACATGCTTAATTGAATTCTCAGGCATTTATATCAAAGGACAATACTTAAAAGACAAATTGCATGTCCATTCCAACGTATGGGTTTATAACATTATTTTGCTATTTGACCTGGGGTTTATTTCTGTGATGTTCTATGACCTGCTTGGCAAATATTTCAAAAGTAAAATTTGGATATCCTGGGGGGCATTTGCAATTATTATTTTCTATACCAATGACTTGCACTCTCATGGGGTATACAAAAGCCATAACCTTACAACTAATGCAATTTCAGTGCTGTTTATTTTGTATAGCTTAATTTACTTTTATTATTTGCTCAGAGATGAAGATTATCTTGATCTGAAATTCTATCCTCCGTTTTGGTGGGTATCAGGTGTAATTTGTTTCTATTTTGGTAGCACTATCTGCAATGTTTTTTATAATAAGTTATCCCTGATACCTATTACATCAACACATTCTGTTACTTACTATATATATAATGTTCTGAATCTGATATTGTACGGTTGCTGGTGCTATTCATTTATTTGCAAAAGATGGTTGGAGAAGATCCCAAGAGTTTAGTCGTTATATCAACGCTTATATTTTTACTGGCTCCGGTAAGTATACTGGCCTATGTTATCATATATAATAAAAAAAAGAAGGATCACTTGATTGAGAAAGAGCAGATGAGGGTACGTTTTCAGGAAGAACTGGAGAAAACTCAAATAGAAATACAAGAGCAGACTTTGCAAACAGTTGGTGCCGATTTACATGATAACATAGGTCAGTTATTAAGTTTAACATCGCTTACATTAGGGTCAATAGAATTAAACGAATTTTCAATAGAACAAACTAAGGTTAATGCAGCCATAGAACTTACAGGGCGTTCCATTATGGAACTAAGGTTATTGGGCAGGATTATTCAAGGCACCCAAATACTTGAAATGGGATTAATAGATGCTATTCTGCAAGAACTTAAGTGGATAGAGAAATCAGGCAGATTTAAAGTCAATTATACATTTGGAAAAATATCCTGCGAAAGTGCCGAAAATGGTAAAAACTTAATAATTTTCAGGGTTCTACAAGAATCTCTTAACAATATTATAAAACATTCGGCAGCAACACTGATAGATATACACTTGACTTGCACGAACGATACAATGAAACTTATTATAATCGATAATGGCAAGGGATTTGATCCGGCTATTATACATGAAAAACGTTCCGGGATGGGATTAATGCATATTTTTAAAAGGGTTAGTTTGATGGAAGGACAATTGAACATTCAATCATTTCCAGGTGGAGGTTGTAAAATAGAAGTACTCATTCCATATCCATAAATGCATGATAAACATAGCTATAGTCGATGATCATACTTTGTTCCGAAAGGGCCTTTCCGGCCTCTTAGAAGAATTTAAAGAATTAAAAGTATTGTTTGACGCGGAAAACGGCCGGCAAATGATACAATATATTACTTCAATTCAGGAAAAGCCAAGCATAATCTTAATGGATATTAACATGCCGGTTATGGATGGTTACGAGTCAACTATCTGGATTAAAGAAAACTACCCCTCAATTCATGTTCTTGCCTTGAGTATGTATGACGACGACGAAGCTGTCATCAAAATAATTAAGCATGGCGCCTGCGGATACATTTTGAAGCGCTCCAAGCCGAAAGAACTATTAGAAGCAATTAAGGTTGCTGATGAAAAGGGAGTTTTTTTAAACGAGCTAGTGTCAGGTAAATTAATCCGAACCCTGTCTTCAAGCAATCAGCCGAAATTCACAGATAGAGAAACTGAATTTCTAAAGCTTGCCTGTTCTGAATTTTCATATAAAGAAATAGCAGATCAAATGTGTGTTAGCCCCCGAACAGTTGATAATTATAGGGAGTCATTGTTTCTCAAATTAAATTTAAAAACACGTACCGGATTAGTATTGTACGCCATAAAGAAAAAGATTTATAAAGTTGAGTAGAAAAGGGCGTTCAGGCTCCAATATATATACAAGTGAAGCTTGAAACAATATTATCTGATAGTAGGCCCATTTTTATAATATTAAAAAACATATACAATATTTTGTAAATCATTCTTTTAACTTGTGATTTCATAGATAGCAACGAGATGCACGTGAGTAATTTATCTATTTTACCATGCAATATAATTATGCCGCGAACATCGTTCAATAAAGCGAATCCTTAGGATCTCACCTAAAACACTTAACTCATCATATATTAATATTTTGATTTTAAATAATATGTACCTTTAATGAATAAACCTGATTCACATGGGACAATTCGCTGAAGACAACCTGAAACTTATTGACTGGCTTTTGCTATGCGTCATCCTGATCGTCCTGATTTTAACGGGCTTCATGCTCAAAAATAACCTGGACACGCAGAATGCGGCCTATGATAAAGTGATAACTGCGGCCATGCGCCATTCAGCAAAAGATGATAAATATTTTAACGAAAGTAATACAGCTATCTTTGCATTTTCGAGATCTAAGGATTTTGCCCATACTAAAGCTGCGAGCACCTTCCTTGGATTCCTGCTGGTATTTACCGGGGCGCTTTATCTGCTCAAAGTTTTCAAGCTATCTTATAAACTAAAAGCGGACCAAACACCGGTCGATAATGTATCGCTGGAAAGCACCTCACCCGGGCTGGTGATGATCACTTTGGGGGTCGGGATTATTATCGCGGTGCTGGTCACCAAAAATGAGCTGGATTACACAGTAGAAAGCGGCGACACGAAGGCAAAGCTGGAGCAACTGATTAACTTGCTGACCATACTGCAAGATAGCACAGCCAACCAGCAAACAGGCAATGAAAACGGTAATCAAAAACAACAAACCTCGAAACCACCGGGCAAAGGCAAACAGAACATGGCGGCAGTTCAGCAATCAACTGCAAAGCCTGACGCCAACTTTATTCCCCTTACCCAAGCCTCGGATCTGAACAGCCCCCGAAACAAAATTCTTATTGCAGCCATCCTCAAAAGATTAAATGACAACCCGTCATCAAGGGTCATACTGACCGGATCCAGTAACGAGGGAATGGTAGCCCGAAGGCAGCTCAGGGAGAAAGATTTTGCAATGGCGTTAAGGGTAGTGCTCATTGGCATGGGGGCATCGCCCGGCCGTATCGTGGTGAAATCTTACGGTGAGACCGGTCCCCAAACCGATAATCAAGTACAAAATGGTGTAAAAATCGACTTCAAGCAGGATTAGCAACTGATTAACAATAAGCATGTTAGTAAAATTCAACATTAAATCATGGAAATAAAAGGTATTATCATTCACGACTTAAAAAAAGATGCGGGCGGCAATGCCAAACTCAAAAAAGCGTCAAAGACCTTGGTTATTAAGGAAGTGCATGATAAGTTCATGACCGATGTAAAAGACGTATATTATAAAAAATCAAACCCTATCTACGGGGTATTTGACAGCGGGGCGGATTCCTTTCCTTACCAGGGCTTCCTCAATAGTTATCTGAAGGGTAAGCTGAGTTTCTATGATTTTACGGTTAAAGCAATCGATCACTTTGTAACAGAGATTAACAAGGTTACCCAGGCTACCGGTGGTAATGTCGTATTCTGCCATTTCAAGACAACTGAAGATTTTATGGCGGTAATTATCCTGAACGCGAAAAGCGGTTATGTGCTGGATGACAATATGGACTTGCGGGAGAATTTCAGGCTGGATATTGAAAAACTCGATGTGGCTAATTTCTCAAACTGCACGAAATGGGAAAATGGCGAAGATGTTTACCTGTCCTTCACACGGGGTAAAAAAGAAATTTCCAATTATTTCCGGGACTTTATCGGCTGTACCGACTACAATTCTGCCAAGGAGTCATCAGATAAATTAAAAAAAGCTCTGAACGAGTTCCTTATCAAGCAGGGTACGGAAAAGGATGAAATCGAAAGGATCAAGAAAGATGTGTTCGAATATTGCGAAAAACGCATGAACAAAAAAGAAGATATCAGCCTGAGCCAGGTTTCCGCTATCGTGAATCATGATGAGCCGGAACTTTTTCAGGAATTTGCATCGACGGAAACCTACCAGATCAGCACCGTTTTCAAGGGACATCCAGCAACGTTGAAGAGCCTGAAGTATTATATATTTAACAGTAAAGAGCTGACCATCGTGTTCGACAGTAAACTGATTGCGAATCAAAGTGTGGTTTTCGACAACAAGAAAAATACACTGCTGATCAAGGATGTTCCTAAGAAACTGCGGGCCCAGCTGAACAACGAAGAACCGGCCGAAGAAGAAAATGAATAGCCCTCATTTGCATAGCCTCGTCAGGTTGCGCGCCGCTTTAAGCGACGTAATTTATGACAGCGGAGAATTGTCCGGAATTTTGAAAATCGATGCTACCCTGATCACTGACCTGATCACTATGGCGGCTATCAGCGTGACAGAGGACAGCGTAACCATAGGCGAAAATTCAGAACAAATCACGACATTGAAATTCGACCGGGCGCAGGTGTATGAAACGGCGATCACGTTTTACACACGAAGCCTGGATGACGGCCTCTATTATGATAACCCGGAGGAATTGATCACTGCTCATCCCTATCGGTTACCGGGCAAAGCCTATTACATCGCATCACTTGACTATTTTTCGGAAGATGCGGTTGTTCCCGAAATCATTATGCACTACCAGAATGTCATTAAGCTGATTGCTTTACTGAGTGAGGTTGCAGATTATATTAAGGAAGCTCCAGGTGAACGCGACACGCTCATCTATTTTGAAAAAAGTAAGCTGCATCTTCAGTTGATTTATGGCAAGGATGATCTGCGGAAAATTGATTTCATTGACAAATTACGGGAGCAATTGTTCGATGCCCATGATTTTACCGAGCGCCGCTCTATTTTCAGGGCCGAACTGATCAGCTATTTGAAGGACACGCCAACATCAGGCGCATTCGCCAAATTACTAGCGATGCTGAACGAGGTATATGAGCATTATAAAAAGAGTCATTTACTGTACCTCGAAAAGTTTTCTTACCAGGACCTCAAATCGGAAGTAGACAAAGACCAGCTGGATTATATGAAAAAGATCTATGCAAGTGTAAATGATATCCAATCCAAGGTCATTGCGGTGCCTGCTGCCTTTATCCTAATTTATACACAATTTGATTTCACAGGCGCCCAGTTCCTGAAAAATATTCTGCTGCTGACCGGTGCTGTTTTATTCTCTGTCCTGATCGAGGTACTGCTGCGCAATCAGTTTGGAGTGCTTGCCTACATCGAAGAAGAAATTGAGCAATTGAAGACAATTCTTAAAAATAAAGATACTCAATTGGACCTGACGGAGTTCCTTGGGTCGTACGGTAAGCTGGCGCCACTGATCAACAAACAGCGGAATTACCTGATTCTATTTCGCATCGTTACCTGGCTGGTTCCCGGGGCGACCTTTCTATTTTTAATGATATACAGCAAATAATATGGAAGAAATCGTTTTTGAGGCCTTCTCCCGTGCGCTGCCTCATTTTTTTGAGCGGGAGATCAGAAATATCCTAGATGATGTTAGTGAGCGAAACCTGTGTGGGCTACTGCAGGTTTACCTGCGCCAGGAAATTAGCGGCACAGAGATCGCTGTGTATCATGTAGACACGGAATACAACCGCAAACAGCAGGGGCAGGTCAAAACAATTATCGATAACGATTATAAAATCATTACCATTAGCTGTGACCTACTGGTCCACAGCCGTGGGGAAGAGGTCGAGCATGATAACCTCCTGGCTTTGGAAATGAAAAAAAGCAAACGACCCGCAAAATTAAAGCAGGATGACAAAAACCGGCTTATCGCGCTGACCAGGAGGCCAATGGAAGATCTCTGGGGCTGGAACGGCACCCACCCAGAGCATGTTTGCGGCTATAAAGTTGGTATTTATATGGAGGTCAACAGCGTGATGCGCGTTTGTTACTTGGAAAGGTACCGACTTGGTCAGTTAGTAGACGCGTGGACGGTAAGGTTTTAGGCCAGTCTTTGGCTGGGATAACAGTGAAAAACCTGACCTGTGAATCGTAGACCTTTCAAGTTATGATTATATTAAATTTTGTTAACTGGATTTTAAGTGGTTTAAATATGAAATAAAACCCTGCCGCTAGTACGATTATAATTTACCTTAGATCAATTATTATCTAAGAATTTCCGCAGTTGTTTTTATCTCACAAAAGCTAGCCAAAAAGCCAATATGCAATTAAGTTATTAACTTTAGGTTAAAATCTGACCTATGCGCGAACAATACTTCAAACACCGGGGACGTTTCGATTTTAACAAAGATACTAACGATATAGGTCGCCCATTTTTTTGGAATAAAAAAGTTGAAGACAACCACTTTCTTAATCGCCTTTATACGAAGAATGAACAACAATTCGATGAACTGTATAAATATCATCTGCAATTTTTCCTTTCCGAGTACGATGATGCAACCAAGCAGGAGTTCTTCACGTATGTGTGGGAGGTCATACAGGATGCCATTGCACAATTAAGACATAAAAACAGATACACCACCGGCCACGCCCTCAATTTCCGGAATAAGTTTCACCTTAACCGGTTTGCAGAATATCTTCAAAGTATCGATGAGTGGAACCTCGGCCGTACACAGGCTGAGATTATTGCCGAGAAGGAAGGTCAGATCAAAATACTCAAAGAACAGTTGCAACGCCTGATGGATGAGCGTAGGGAAGCTGAGAAGTTGGATACTGATTACCCGATCAATATTGCCAGCGGTCATTTCCTCACAGTAGTTGACATTTTCAAGAAGATTGAGGCACTAAAAATAGGCGATAAGGAACTCGTATTTTCGCAGATGCCCATCACCTGGGCCAAATTGATCTGCCGGTATTTTCAGGAGGATGGTGAACCGATCAAATTAGACCGAGTGCGGCGCTATTACCCGCGTGACGCAGGTAACCCCAGTGGCAGGTCATCTGCTATCCCCTCTGAAAGCCAACACTTCAATATCATTCCGGCAAAACGCAGATCAAGTTAAGACCGGATCATACGTTCATTTACCTTTTGCAGGCAAACGTTAATAATTGCCTCGAAACTATTCAGTACGCTCTTTTTCAGCACTATGCTTTGACTGCCGTTACCATAGCTTGGTTTATGGTAATGAATAATATCCCTTTGCCTACATCTTTGCTTCGTACCCGGTACCGGCGGTACAAGTATTAATTAAATGTTTTAATGAGGAGGCGATTATGAATGCAAACGAACTGATCACTAAAGGAGATCTGAATGAATTTAAAAGCGAACTGTTAACAGAAATCAAAAGGCTGGTTCAACTGGATGGCCAGGGCGAGTCCAAAAAATGGCTCAAAAGTAACGAATTAAGAAAGCTGCTCAAAATATCACCAGGCACCTTACAGAACCTGCGAATCAACGGGACACTGAGTTTTACCCGTATCGGCAGTATTATGTATTACAAGTTCGACGACATCAACAAGCTGCTGGAAGGAGGTTTGCAATGAGCATTCATAAAATTGCGGTGAGTGAACTTGCCGGTTATAGTAAGCTACTCAAACGTATGAGCATGGACGGGCGGCTGAATACGACTCACATTAGCTTGTTCAGTGCATTATTCGTCCAATGGCAACGCGCTGGTTTCAAAAGCCCATTTTCTGTCACGAGGAAAACGCTGATGGCTTTTAGCCGGATAGCATCTATTGCAACGTATCACAAGTGTATTAATGAACTCGATGAATATGGTTACATCCGTTATCAGCCGTCATACCATCCCAAACTCGGCAGCCAGGTTTACTGGCCTGCCTGTTGGGAAGTGTAGCCCGGTATTTTATATCGGCATAGCCGAATATCGGCCTACACGGATAACCGCATATCGGAATAATTGCTTATTCCGATATAGGTATAAACAGATATCCAGCTATATAATATATCATTACCTGTGCAGCCAAAGGCTGCACAGGTAATGATATGCTTCGCAAATCAGGAAGAAAAGCGGTGGTCGCTTCGCGAAAGCGGAGGGAGCAAGCGGAAGTTGGGCAGAGCCCTACTTTGCTTGCCTACGCTTCGCTACGGGGGGGTTACGTATCCTCCGGGGATACTTTAGGGCGTTTCCGCCTATGAAATAAAAGAAAACAGGATACCCGGCGGTATCCTCGATAGGGGAATAAAGACTTAGTTGCATACACAGCTATTTAACCGGTTGGAGAATATGAGCATAGAAGATATTAATGTGAGATCAGTGAGATACCCGGTTGCGGTAGATCAGAAGTTTGAAAAGATCGCCCTTAAACTGGGCAGGACGAAACGGCAGGTGTTTATCCAGATGGTCGATTACTTTTATAAAAGCAAGAAAGATCCCCTGGACCTAAATGATGAGTTATTAAAGAATGCGCTGATGAAAAATCATCAGCAGTATATTGGTTTTATCAGAAACCAGGAGAATATGCTGCTCATTCCGATCAAAACGGAAATGGACAGGATGATTGTATCACAGGTCAAGATCATCGAAAGTTTCAATACGCAAGTCCTCAAGGCAAATACGGACTTGCTGAATAATCAGCATGCTTTGGCGCAGAAGTTAACCGGCATAGATGCGCTGATGGAAACGATTTCGAAAAGCCAAAAGAGCAAGGATAACCTGAAAAAACAGTTCCTGTTCATTCTGGATGGTTATATCAAATCCAGGGATGCTTTTGGGATGATGACCTCGGGCCGGGAAAAAGATGAGCTGATCGCTGTTACCAGATCGCAGGTCGGTCTGCTTTAATCATGTATTTATTATTCGCCTTTAGGGGATAGGGGGTATTATGTTTATCAATATTACAGATAGTAAAGAAGCGGCAAACAAAGGCAGCAGCGCGGGGCTGGTAAATTACCTGGAAAAAGAAAACCGGATCGACAATAAGCCGGAACCAGAATACTGGTTTAACGGACAGCAGATCAGGATCGAGCCTTATGAGGTCATGCGCAGTATCGATAATAATGTTGCCAAACTGGGCAAAGACGATGCTAAATTTTTCCTGGTCAATATCAGCCCGAGCCAGAAGGAGATCAGGTTTTTAAAAGAACAATATGGCGAAGATGGTGCTAAAGAACAAATAAAGGGCTTTGCGGTAAGGCTGATGGATGCCTATGCCAAAAATTTCAACCGGGAGGGCGTGAACAGTAACGAAGATTTATTATGGTTTGCCAAGCTGGAAAACTACCGTTATTACAGCTATAATGACCAGGAAGTAAAACAAGGTTTGAAACAACGGGGCGAACGTAAAGAGGGAGAGCAGATGCATGTGCAGGTTATAGTTAGCCGTAAGGATATAACCAATAAGATCAAACTTAGCCCGATGAATACTTCAAGGGGAAAGAATACCGAGCATTCAAAAAAGATGGGCCAGTTTGACCGGGTAGCATTCAAACAAAGCGGGGAATCCCTTTTTGACAGCCTTTTTGGATTTGATAGGCAGCTTAAAGATACGATGGCATACGCCAATGTTCAGAAGAACGGGGAGCTACCACAGCGGGAACAACTGGACATGTTAGCCGAAGGCGCTTCGCAGAATTATGAAAGCAGGTCGGTGGCTAATGAACTGGCCATGGGAGTCGCGGAGGGCTTGTTTACCTCAACGGCGGGGATGCTGTCCGCAGCAGGTAAGACAGCCGCGAGCTTCCTGGAGGTAATGCTGGAACCGATGTATACGGGAGGGGCTAATATTGTCCCGGAAAGCGAGATAGAGAAAAAGAAAAGGCGAAAGAAAAAATTTCAGGGCCAGCAAATCTCGCGTTGAAGCGGTGAGTTATTATAGAAAAGATATTTGCCCTTTTGATAGATGGCTGCGGCAGGCGGCTTCATTACACCACGCGCTTCGCTCCGGGTTCCATTACGCGGCCAGCCTCGCCGCCGCACGTGCAGGAGTGTATTCGTTCCTCATACACACCTGCCTTTCCCGCCCGCGACTATCGGTTAGTCACAGCACCGCGGTCACAAAGATAGCTCACGCAGGAAAACGGTAAAGGGTATATAAACGGGGCAGGGTTGTTTGCTTTTTTATTGGCTTGCCCCGCCCTTGACCGTTTTCCTGCTTTAAGCTCCGGTTGTTTAAGCGGTGCAATGACTGGGTGTGCGCAGTTTTGATTGGGGAGATAGGCTTAATAAAGCAGACGAGCGGCTTATTTATCTAAAAGGCGTTCGTAAAGCTTTTTGATCTCATTGTGAAGTAGCTTTATTTCCTCTAATGATTCCAGCCATTTTTCCATAGGATTGATGGTACATTTATAGTACTGGCTGTAGGCAACAGCCTCATCATTGAATGTATTGGCAATAATATTTACAGCTTTATTATCATCCAAATTTTTAATTGCATCTACAGGCACTTTTAAAATCTCAGCTACTTGTATAAGCACATCTTCTTCAATGGTCTCTTTGGCTTCCAAAAGCGACACCCTTTTTTGACTCCAGTCCTCACCAAGTGCATAAGCTAAGGCTTCTTGTTTTAGGCCGAGCATTTCCCGGAAACGTTTAATGTTACGGCCCTGGTGTATATTCTTTGGTGTGTCAGTAGTGGCGCTCATAGGTCAGATATGTGATAGTATGATATATAAACAAATGTAACAAAAAAATATGCTTGTGTGGAGAAGCCTGTTTTAGAAATAACAGGAGGATAAATTATGCCCTGATTTTTCTTCGATAGAAACAGCCGGGAATGGTTTAGCATCAGCCAACTAGCCAACTTTGTAATGACGGTCAATAAAGGCCGGTTTAATGTATTGGTTATGTATTGCGGTGTTTATGCTCCCTGGGATCACTACCCTAAATTTCTTCGCCAATCAGAGGTAAGAAATCCGCTGATCGCTCTTAAAGGGTTCTTCGATGCGAATGATGTCGAAGACCATTTCACCAGGCTGAAAAAGTGGCGGCATTATGTTGTTAATAATGAGCATTATAACGACGAGCGCTTCGGGCCGGGTAATCTGCTTTATGATTACGAACTAAATTTGAGGTTGCTCGAATCGCTTTACCTCCTGTTATTGGAAGACGAGGAGCTGTCCTATAGCGATGATAAGGTCACGGAGGAACAGCTTACCAGCGAAGAAAAAGAATGGGCCTGGTATCCCAACGACCTAACTAAGAAGGAATTGCTAAACCCATACCTGGTTATAAAAGCCGCCTTTAATGAAATACAGCCGGAAGCGTTCAGAGATCATCTTTGGGAATGGATAAATGCGGCTTTATCAAGTAACGCGATAGACGAGGCTGTAACTCCCGGCGAGATCATTACGGTATATGAGCACATTAAAAAAATGTATTCAGCAGCGTGGCTGATCTTTCAGCGGGAAACGGCACAGCCATTTTTGAAAGAAAAACCAGTAGAGGAAAACAAGGTGCTGCCCGAGCCGGAGGATAAAAATGCTTTAGGCGCTATGGCAGACCCAATCAGAAAAAATGTGTCGATTAAAGCGACACCGGCTCAAAAACTTGGGTTAAAAGAGGTCACCAAACTGATCTTAAAAATAGAGCCCACTGTACAGATGGTATGCCACTTCCATACTTCTGAGGAGCCTTTCATTTTTTTCCTGCTGATCATTGTTGCAAACGACCAGGCATTTACTAACGATGAGATCGCCGCCAAGATAGAGCAGGGCTGCGCTCAGCTGGTAACCATCGCGGCATTTGTTAAAAAACAGAAGTGGTTTGAAAAAGCAGGGCGTAGTAGTTCAAGCTTTTACTATTATGCCTTTAGACTAAAGGATGTCACCTACCAATCTACATCCGTAACGATACCGGAATATCCCAAATACGGGCCGTATATGACCCAACAAGAGATCGATGAAATATGGGATAGAACGGGTCATCATGGATATGAACGGTACTTTAAAGCACAGCAATTGCAATTGGACAAGAATTACACCGAGTGTCTTTCAACAGTAAAAGAAGCCATAAACTATACACTAAAATCAATGATTGCGATGATGACAGGCTTCATGCCGGCAACAAATGATCATAACCGGTTATTAAAAATGTCGCTGCTTTGTTCAGTTAAGATCTGGGGGATTTTTCATAAAGATTCAGAATCCAGTATTAGCGCTATGGACTTGCTCAATCTAAATGAACCTCTCCTAAATGGCCCCATAGCACAAACAGAGAATGAAGCGGGTATGAATGTATTGATGCTGAATGCTTACCTCCTGAATATGATAGCCAGGGATGAATACCAGGAACGCATGGCAGATGTGAACCACCATTCAACCTGATAACTAAAAAAAGTTTTTGATATGGAAAAACAGCCTATAAAACTTAGCGATGGGCAACATAAAGAACTGCGGGAAATTGCAAAAGTATTGACCAGCAATTATCAAATTGAAAAGGTCATCTGCTTTGGCGCGTTAAGTTCCATGACTACAGCTAACACCTGTTTTATGCCGCCAGATCATAGTATGAAAAACACCTATTATCTGTTAGTCCTAACCAAAGAGACCAAAAGGGTTAAATATGTCATGCAAGATTTTATCAGTAGCCATTTTTCCGGCGTATTTATCATTGCGCATGGGCTGTCTACGGTGATGGAGGCGTTGTACAGGTACGACCGGTTCTTTGTAGATGCCTGCCTGAATGGGCTATTGGTATACACGTCAGATGGTTTTACTATGTCCCCGGAATGCAATGCAGACAATATGGAGGGAAGTTATTTAAAAGACGAGGAAGCTTTTTCCCGAATGTACAGTATGGCCTCCGGCTTTTTAGAAAGCGCGTTAGATTGCTTTGAAAAAGGATTTTTCAATAATGTGGCTTTCCTGCTGCACCAGGCAGTAGAACAAGCTTGCCGGGGATTGATCCGGCTGTATACGGGCTACCGGGCCGATATACACAACATTGAACGTCTACTGTTCCTTTGTGAATGTTTTTCCGCAGAACCATCAAGACTGTTTAAACGACACTTTAAAGAAGATAAAAGACTATTCGGGGTATTGGCCGGAAGCTATACAGAGGCAAGATACAGGGACAATTACCAGGTCGGGGATCAAGATGCAGGCAAACTTTGCTCACTTGTCAAAACATTTCTTGACCTGACGCTTGAATTGTCATCAAAAGAACCAAACCGGGAAACTGCTAAGAGCACAGGAGCAGACCAGGCAGCGGTCGTGGATTATTCCCCGGCCCTGCCTGCCTCCCTGTAAGTGACAAATCTTGTGGGATATTCTATAAATACTGTGTAACGGAAAATAATTAGTTAAGACACTTAGGTTGACAGCCAGGGGCCGTGACATTTGTCCAGCTTTCCTGTCCCTAATCCCCAAATCAATAATTACGATTATAAATATCAGTTCAAAACAGCTAAATAAAACGAAGATGTATTGCGGAGAAACAATGCCATGGGATCATTTTCCTAAGAATTTACAGATAGGCGAATTCCTTGACCCTTTAGAGGTCATTGTTGGACATTCCGGAGCCATTGACCTCCCATTCCTGAATAGCAAACAGTTGATTCCGTAACACTTTGATCATTTCAATTTGCTGATTACTAATTCAATTCTCCCAAAATGCCTACACAACCCGATACCCCAAAGCGCACGGATGTCCTGGTCAAGCCTCCCGGAAGATTCAGTTTATTCATAACATTCACTTATATTAGGCCAAACCTTATAATGTCATGTAACGACCTGTCCTAACTGAGTGGCCAAAGAACTGGTCGGATCTTACCGAAGGAATTTGAAGAAATATACCCAGTCATTGAATTAAATGCCCAGCGCCATTTCAGATGTGCCAATATCCTGGCGGAAGCGGGCGAACATCAAAATGCGATTGCCCATTTGATTTTAAGCACGGAAGAGCTGATCAAAACCTTTGGCGCATTACTGGCAGCAAAGAAAACTGGGTAAAAAAACAATCCTGGTTCGGCAAGTTGTTTTATCATCACAAAACCCGTCATGACCTGATCAAGGATTTCTTCTCTATTTATTGTTCAACTCTCCCGTCAATGCACTAACAAAAAAAGCGGGTTTTGGGCAACGATTGGTAATGGCTTGCTCCACGTCGCGACGGCGGCCGGTAACTTTTTCTGGTGGAGAGACGCGGACGATTTGAAGCAACGCGCATTTTACGTGGCTTACCTAGGCAAAATTATCGATCCGGCTGCGATCACAGTTGCTGATTATGAAATAGCATTGAGCTATGTTAAACTGTTTGAAAAGGACATCACTGCATTGATACGGGAAATTGAATCGGCTACCCAACGCGAACTTGAACTTTTGATAAAGGACCTCGATTTTGGCAAGATAGACGAACTAAGGAAGCAGGCTTATGACCTGGAGAAAAAGGTAAGTCAGTTAAAAGTCAATAGCAATAACGACTATCGTATAGGCATCAGTTTACCTTAAATTGGGCAATAGTAGAAACCGAAGTATTTCCGATCAAATCCTTAGTTACTACTTTCCAATAGTAGGTTGTGGCTGATGTTACCGTTACTGCGTTCAAAAACATATCAGTTACGTTACTTTTAAATAGAGGAGGTGTCGTATTTGTGCCAAAATATACATCATAACCGGCAATGTCATTGTCAACGCTGCTACCATTCCATGCGAGGTTGACAGTCCCGGCAGGTACATTATGATTAAAACCTGGCGTAACTAAGTCTGCCGGGAAAGGCGCATAGGTTAAGGTGCCCGGGCCTGCATTATAAAATTTCCATACGTCGCTTTTTGTGGTATCCGATGAGGCCTTGGATTTGGTGACGATGAACCAGGAATAAGGAGTGTTCCTGTCCAGCGTATCGGTTAAATGCGTCGCCGTTGTGTTTTTATAGGTGATAGTTTGGGTCAACAGGTTTTTGATACCTAATTCGTAACTATCGCTATTTGCAGCTGTATTCCAGGTTAATGTAACTGTACTTTGTACGGCAGAGATAATCGTTCCTGTCGTACAGGCCGCATTTTGCGAAGGGAAAGTTAACGACGCTTTATCAGGCGCAGGAATAGTCGGCGTTGGATTGTTTTTTTTATGGCAGGCCATGATCAGGCAAAGACCAGCTAAGAGTGGTAGCGTTTTCCTCATCGCTTTATTATTTTAAAAACGGTGTCCTTGTTATCGGCCGATAATTTTAATAGGTATTGGCCGCTTTGTAAGTTTGACAGGTCGATCTGTATGGAACCTGCCACCCGTGTAAATGTTTGACTAAAAACTTGTAATCCCTCAATTTTAAAAACTTTTACGTCCGCCTTTTGCACCAGTTCTTTACCCAAACTAATATTTAAGATTTTATCAAAAGGATTGGGATAGGCGACTTTTTCATCCGCTGTGGTAATATCCTTTTCTATCAACCCCTGACAGGCTTTATCCGTCGATATGATAATGCGGTTGATGCCGGACGTAAGATTTAATGTGACTTGACTATTCGTGGTTGTTGTAACCGTGCCATTCAGGCTAATATTATAGGTTGTGCCACCGCCGAGATTTAAAACGACTTGATTACCCGGATTAGTACTGGCTACATACACCGAAAGATCTTTGGGTTCGTTAATGATCATCGAATAGCATTGCTGGTAATCATTTTGACCGGCTACTGTGATACACACGTTATAATTGCCGGCCGCAAGGTTGTTAATATTCACGGAATCGGTAAACGGGTATGGTGCATTTAAACCATTGCCAATAATCGTCGCAGTATAATTCAAGTGCTGGGCTGCGGTGACCTTAATGGTGCCGTTATTTGAACCCTTACACGAAGCGCTAACTGCTGATAAATTAAAATTAGTAACTGGCAGGCTGAATATATAATTGAATCCACTGAGTATTGCGGTTCCTCCCGGCGTGGTTACGGAAACATTACCGTTTGCTCCTGAGCCGACCATAGCAGTAAGGCTCGTCGGTGAGTTTACGGTAAATAATGTTGACGGAACGCCGCCAAAACTTACTGCGGAAGCGCCTGTAAAGTTTGTGCCGGTGACCGTCACGCTTTGCCCGGTGGGGCTGGTTGTAGGAGAGAATGAACTAATGGTTGGCTTAACATAGATTGTCGCTGTCGCGCAATCCGTAAAATTACAATCGCCTTCTGCACGTATATAATAAGTAGTTGTTGCCGTGGGATTGAATAAAAACGTACTCGCATGGCCTGAGCCTTCCAGTACACCGCCACAACTGCCAGAATAAACCCGCCAGGTAGCGTTCGTACCGAGAGAACCGCCAACAACGGTGAGTATGGATGTCGGCCCGTTAGGCGTGTTGCCTGTGCTAACTGTAACAGCAGATGGCATAACCGAGTTGGTGCAAGGAACGACAACCAGTGTGCTAACACAATCAGTGATATTACAGTCTCCTTCCGCACGTATATAATAGGTAGTGGTAACTGAGGGGTTCACGATAAATGTATTGGCGTGTCCCTGGCCTTCAAATGTACCGCCGCAGTTTCCTGAATATAATTTCCATACCCCATTAGTGCCCAGCGAGCCGCCATTCACAGTTAGTAAAACCTGTGACCCGTTCGGCGTATTAGCCACGCTTTGGGTCAGGTTGTCCGGCTTGACCGAATTGGTGCAGGCGATAGCAGCCGTCACTACAATTGCATTGCTTGCTGCCGTCGAACTGATTACAGCACAATTGCCACCGCCGAAATATTCAATCGTCAGGGTGTACGTACCGGTGGACGTTACCGAAAGGCTGGTCATGCTCGCTCCTTGCTGATAGACCGAACCATTTTTAAGCCACTTATAATTGATTGTTGCGCCGCTTCCAGGTACCTGGGGCAATGTGGTGAGCGTAACGTTTCCACCCGAAGGCAATTGTGTGGTAGCTGCTGTGATCTCCGGGGGGATACCAAAATATTTTGTGTTGGAAACAGGGCTTTGACAAGAAGTGCAGTCCGTTCCGCCATAAGCATACATATTCCAGCGGTACAGCATACCTTTGACAAGGTCCGTGGCCGATATAGGAGCCGTCGTCGATTGACAGGAAGAGGTAAAAGTAATATTCGATGTACCGTAAGGATATTTGCTGATTTGCGCGCCGAACGTATTGCCACCATTACTCGTGAATGCTAACGTGATATTTTGCGGGTCAGTCACCATTACGGGTGCTGAGCAAACATCGGCTCCATAGTTTGCAACGGGCGCTTGTGGCGTCGTGCAAGCCGCCTGCGATGGCGGTGCCCAATTGATAGTTAACGTGTATTTTCCGCAAGCGCTGGATTGCGAACTATTCTTCGGATAAACTTTGGCGTATAAAATTGTCGAAGCGGGTTTACTATAGTTATAGGTAATGTTTTCACTTGTCGCGCTCACTTTGTAGGAACCTTTTAGTGCACCTCCGGCCAAGCCGTTACTGGGATATAATTCAAGGTCGTAATCTGCTGGCAGGTTACTCAAAGTGATAGTTAGTGTACCCGTTCCGTCAACAGGTATTTTAAACCAATCCTGATCTGATGGGTCGGGTATAAAACCATTGAACGTTACCGATTTCGCACTTAAATTTAACGGGGTCGTAAAAGCAGATGTAGCGTCGTTAGTATTATCATTGGGTTCGTTTTTGTCGGTACAAGTAGCAAACTGACTTATTACTTTATTTAAAGCACCTAACAATGAATATTGATTACTGGTCGATTTGTCCTGAGCTAATTCCCAAGAGAACACACCATGGACACCTTTTCCCATCGCATAAGTAATTTTTTCATTTATGGTATTGTAACCATTGTAATAATAACCGTTATATAAATCGTTCTTAAATAACGTTTCCGATCCCGTGTCGGGATTAATCTCCCTGTAGGTCATTGTTTTATTAGCAGCATTTCTTCCATAAAACGGAATACCAATAACCATTTTGCTATAAGGAACGCCAATATTTGCCCAACCCGTCATCAAGTCCTTTGCAAGTGATGTGGGTGAATTGTTAACACCGTCATAATCCATAATATTGAGGTAGTCAAGATACTTTAACGAAGCCGCAGAAATTCCGTCAGATCCGGTGTAACGCACCGCAGCGATACTGAGTTTATATCGTTTATTGACAGCCATTCCCTTACTATCTAGCGCTGTCCGCAGATCAAAGAGCAATTGTTTGAAATTATCGGAATCACTGATTTGCGGGATTTCCCAATCTATGTCTACGCCCTTTAAACCATTCGCATAACAGAACTCTGCACATTTGCTGGCGAAATTCTGCCTTTGGGTGCTGTTTGCAGCGATCAGGGATAAAGTCCGCCCATCGTCCCCTATGCTCAAATATAAATTAATTTTGGAGCAATTTTTTTTGACCGCCTCGAAAAGCGTTTTATTAAAGACCTGAAGGTTACCATTAGCATCATAAATTTTAGGGGGCGCTTGTGGAATGGTATATAAATAGGAAACTGAATAAAGGACATCGGTTAATTTGGAATAATCAATTTCATCTACAATTGACTGGGGTTCGTATTCGGGAATATAACCTTCGACAGACTGACCTTTAATTACTGAAACAAAAACAAAAGGAAGGATGAATAAGAGTATAAGTTTTTTCATACGCCGGTTTCGAAAAAGTGGCAATAGTAATCTGCACTACTTGACTTCCCCATGCCGTAATCAAATAATATTGATTCCGACGTGTTGATGGTAGGTTGCATTACAACATTTCACTTCTTTTATTATCGGGAAGCACGTTACAAAAACAAATAAAAGCCGGATAGATGTTATAAGGTTTAGCATTTTGAATTAAGACTGATAATCAACTATTTCAATTGAATGCCGGCCTACTTCAAGGATATTGATGTTTTTTATTATTGACTAAAACTACGAAAATAATATTGATAATTTCCCAATGTTTCACGATATTTTTTATCATTAAAAATACGGCCTGCCAAGTGAAGGCCGTCATACTTCATTTGCTGATCAGGCCTTTTAGTTTTTCACTCAATTCTGCATCCAAAAACTACATCTGCTCTGAATATCAAAACATTATAATTGACGGGTAACAAATAAAAACCAAATAAAATAGAGTCTTTGAAGGAACATTTTCGAACCCTTAAATTTAGGATATCAGGGAGGCTCGTGAATACCCGGAAAAGGCAAAGTGATTCATCGTTTTATATTGACATGATTTCACTTAAAAACGGATTTGTCCAAAAACATATATATATTGATTGGAACATTTTAACATATTTCTTACCTTTATATCTTAAGATTTGTAAATAATCTGCATCAAATAGTGTTGAGTAATTCGGTGCGTAGCTAAATTATACCCATATAAAATATTGCAGGTCAGTGGATAGTGAGTCGTGTTCGATTCCCCTACGAAGCTAGTGCTGGCGGCATTTCTCAACTAAGGTAATTCAAAGCTAAAAGCTTTATAGTCCAATTATTTAGCATTAGTCAGCGAAATTTAATCCCGTTTAAAACACCCTTTGGTGGTATTTTAAAAAATAATCCTTAAATTTGGATATAACATTTACAGCCAGGGCTTATGAAACACTGGTGAGTTTTTGAAGCAAAAACAGGCAAAAACTGCCTTTAAAGTATATTAGACCGATGGAGTTCGATTCTCGTCGGGACCACAGCAAAAAAGCCATTTTCGAATAGAAAATGGCTTTTTTTTGTTAAAGGCATCTTTTCTCTCCGACTAAATATTGATTCACATTCACATCGTCCCGTATCTAATCAGATGTTTTTTTTATCTTTAAATAGTTCATTAACAGGTCTTTAATAATTTACTAACAAATTGCTTATCATATATATTATTTGTAAGTTTATGTAACCAATTGTATTATTTATGGTGGTAAAATTTTAGACATTTATTTTGTCCTTACTTGGCTTTTTTATTGAATAATTAAGTTATCAACCGCCAAATAAAAACCTCTACCAGACGAAATAAATTCCTATATCATATTAAAACTTAAGCATTATGAATAAGATTTTAATTTTTGCAGCTTTATTTAGCTTGTTGATTTTGGGATGTAAGAAAAAAGAGAAGTCTTCTGAGGCAAGCCTGTCGGGTGTATATGAACTTGAAAAACAGATGCTTGATCGAGGAGGCAAAGACTCTACTATTAAACGAACTCAAGTTAAAATCTATACGGATCGCAACTATGTATACGCCAGTATAGTTCCTGATTCATCTGTTGGGTTTGGTGTTGGCACTTATACACTTGACTCTGCTAACCGACTTAAGGAACATAGTATTTATACCAGCAGAGCGCTTGACTCATCCTTAACCTATAATCTTGAGATTACAAGAAAACCTGGTGGTTATACCCAAGTCATTCCCGACTTTGCCACGGTAAAAGGTGTAAAATATGCATTGAAAGAAGATTATAAAAAATTCCAGCCAGCTGATAGCTCAGTACTTGATGGTTTGTGGAAAATGGAAAGAACCTATACAATAAAAGGCAAAGACACGATCCCAACTAATGTAACGCAGTATAAAATATTCTGGGGAGGACATTTTATTTTCATACACAGGTTCGTTCAGAATAAGGAAAAAAACATCTTTAAAAATGGGTTTGGTACTGGGGTATTTACTTTTAGTAATGATACGCTTAGGGAAGAAGAGCAAATATCAAATTACCGGCTTCTTCAGGGTAATAAATTTACTGTTAAAGTCACGATGAATGGTCATGACGAATATACCCAGGTGATTAATAGTGCAACAAATGGCCAATCTGTAGAAATATACAAGCGTGTCAAATAAAAATTCCTTATTTAACCTTGTGTCACTGGTTCGATCCCAATTGGTGCCACTGGAAGCTTTCAACGAAAGTTGAAGGCTTTTCCCCTCACTGGCGCGAGTATGCAGCGATTGGATTGAGGGCTGAGTACTTGTGACTGTTTAAGTCACTGGTACACTTCACACTTGGCATCCAATAAATAATAAACGTTACTTCCCGACAATTTTCTTCCGATGTACAATTCCCCAATCTGAAAGTTCGCTGATGATGCTTTGCAGCGTATTACCGTGTTCTGTCAATTCATATTCAACAGTTATGGGTTGTGTAGCTAAAACTGTTCGTTTCACTAACTGATTTATTTCCAGTTCCTTTAATTCCTTGCTCAGCATTCTGTTTGAAACCCCTTCAACATCATTCAGAATGTCAGAAAATCTTCTTTTGCCGTAACAGCAAATCGACGAGATAATAGCGATCTTCCATTTCCCGTTCAATGCGTCCATGGCATCCTGAACGGACCTCATCCTTTTCTTTTGTTCCTGCTGAAACTCTGTTATTTTACACGTCGTCATGTTACTTGGTTACACCGGTGTTACTGTTATTTATCAGTACAAAGTTACTAAAAATAACTTATGTGGTCTACCTTTGTCGCTCAATCTTTAAAAAAAAGAAACAATAATGAGCAGATTAAAAAATAAAGTAGCAGTTATTACAGGCGGTAATAGTGGCATTGGATTTGGGATTGCCCAGGAATTTAAAAATGAAGGTGCTAAAGGAGTTATTGTAGGTAGAAACCAGGAAACTTTAGATAGTGCTGCGGCTCAGCTTGGCGATGGTTTTATAGCCATAAATGCCGATGTAACCAACGTTGCCGACCTGGAAAGGGTGTTTAAAGCAACAGCTGAAAAATTTGGTAAGATAGACGTGGTTGTAGCCAATGCGGGTGCCGGAGCAGTAGGAACAGTAGCAACTTTTGACGAAGCCGCGTTTGACCAGGCCATTGACCTGAACCTGAAAAGCGTTTATTTCACGGTTCAAAGAGCACTTCCTCATATGAATGATGGTGGTTCGATTATTTTGATCGGGTCAAATGCTGCACATCGGGCATATGCGAATTTTACGCTTTATGGCGCTGCAAAAGCAGCTGTTATCTATTTAGCTAAAGGGTTTTCAAGCGACCTTTTAGATAGAAAGATCAGGGCAAATGTGATCACACCAGGCACAACAGATACACCGGCATTTGACAAGTTTGTTCCGGCAGAACAAATGGAAGCGGTAAAAAAGCACTTTGCAGATCAAATGCCGATAGGCAGGATCGGGCAACCAGCTGACATTGGTAAAACAGCGGTTTTCCTGGCATCCGACGATTCTTCGTTTATGTTGGGTGCCGAACTTCTTGTTGATGGCGGGATGACCTATTTGTCTAAATAATTATCCTCACACTGGCGCGAGTTTGTAAACGTGCCATTAAATATTAAAAATAATTTCCAAAATGAGTAAATCAGAAAACAAAGTTGCGGGCTATGCAATTATCGGCTTCGGCAAGATCGGCCAGGCCCTGGCCAGGGCGTTTGCACGCAAGGGCATCGAAATATCCGTTGCAACCACGCGCAACCCGGAAAGCTTTGCATCTGATGCGGCCGCGATCGGCCCCGGGATCATTCCCACAACACTGGCGGAAGCCGTTAAAGCGGACGTCATCTTTTTGGCTGTGCGTTTTGAATCGCACCCGGATGTTGCAAAGGCGCTGACCAACTGGCAGGGGAAGACCATCGTGGATGTGACCAATGCCTACGGCGTACCCGCTGAGAAGATGGGGGGACAGCCTTCTGCCAGGTTCGTGGCGCAGGCCTTCACTGGCGGAAAACTGGTTAAGGGCTTCAACCATTTGGGAGCCGCCATTCTTGGCCAGGACCCGGCCGTACATGGTGGCAGGAGAGTCGTGTTCCTGGCGAGCGATGATGACGGCGCAGCAGCGGAGATTGCTGCGCTTGCAGAAAATCTCGGTTTCGCGCCGATCAAACTTGGTGGGCTTTCGGAAGGCGGACTGCTTGTGCAGGCGCACGGAAATACCTGGGGAAAACTCATCTTTCAGGACTTGTTCAAGTTCGACTGATGAATCGTGGTCACAAAAAAGAATAAGTTTCTTTCAAATCCCTGTTTCTTCCTGAAGCAGGGATTTTTATTGCTTTAATTAACTTTTACGCCGTCAAGCATACTGAGTGATTTACGATGTTTTTTGTCTTTTATCAGGCAGCTTGAGTAAATTGCGCATAATTATATACTTGAACGATGCCCAATTTTGAAGCGCTTTTTGATTACATTCAAAAAATATCAGGCAAACTGCTTTCAGAAGATGATAAGCATTTATTGATGGCACATTTCAAACCCAAAAAACTTCGAAAACGACAATACTTTTTACAGGAAGGAGACGTATGCAAATATATCGGGTTTATTGTAAAAGGATCTGCCAGAACCTTTTCGGTAGATGAAAAAGGGCATGAGCATATACTGAAATTATCTTTGGAAAACTGGTGGCTGGCCGATTTTGAAAGCTTTTACCTGTTAACGCCAAGTCGCTTTAATATTGAAGCGCTGGAGGATCTGGAGGTTCTGCAATCAACCAATGCGCAAATTGAGGAGTATCTTAAGCATATACCTGCCTTTTCAGCGATGGCGAACGTAATTAGTCAAAATTATACCATTGCAAACCAGAAAAGAATGCAGACCGTCATGAGCTATACGGCGGAAGAGCGTTACGAGGATTTGATCAGCAATTATCCGCAATTTCTACAGCGGTTTCCGCAAAATATGATCGCTTCTTATCTCGGTTTATCCCCGGAAACTTTGAGCCGGCTAAAGAAAAACTCTTTAAAATAGAGTTTTATAGGCTTTCCACAAAGGGGGCGGCTTTTCAATTGCCGCTTCAGAAACCCTTATCGATATATCTTCCTGAATACAATAAATCGCTTACCAAGGGAATATACGCCGTTGTGACTGGTCTGGCTTTCTGCTGCTTTGGTTTTTAGCCACTATCTTAAGTTGCTATTTTACAATTTGTTATCGGGTTAATGTGATATAGGTCATCACGTTGAATTGACCTGTATCAAGCCTATTTAGTGATTCATGTCAACACGCAGTTCGTTACAACATAGCATCTTTGGATATGATTCAGAACAGAAAAATCCTGAAGAATTTGAAATCAAACATTCAATGAATATCAACAAAAAGTGTATTAATAAATAGAAATAATGAGTAAACTGAAAAACAAAGTAGCGATAGTTACCGGTGCTTCAAAAGGAATAGGTGCATCTATCGCAAAACACTTTGCGGCAGAAGGTGCAAAGGTTGTTGTAAATTATGCCTCAAGTAAAGAAGGCGCAGATAAAGTGGTTAAAGAAATAACTGACAATGGAGGCATAGCCATTTCGGTACAGGCCGATATATCCCAAGAAGCTGATGTAACCAGGCTATTTAACGAAACAGAGAAGGCTTTCGGCGGATTGGATATTTTGGTAAATAACGCGGTTGCCCAGGGATACGCGCCTATAGAACAGATCTCGGTAGCGGCATTTCATCAGAGTTTCAGCGTCAATGTATTAGGGCCTATCCTGACTATCCAGGCAGCATTGAAATTATTTGGCGATAAGGGTGGCAATATCATCAATATCAGTTCGGGTGCCAGCAAATACCCCTTGCCCGGAGCCTCTTTATACTCTTCAACTAAGGCGGCTTTAGATGCCTTCACCATTGCTTTATCGAAAGAACTGGGCGCAAAAAACATTCGTATCAATTCGATTTTACCGGGCGCTACGGAAACAGAAGGTGCAGCCAGCGCGGGCGTTACTGCAGGCAGTGAGTATGAAAAAATGTTTATTGCTAAAACACCGCTTGGCCGCAGGGGCCAGCCCGAAGATATTGCGAAAGCCGTGGTATTTCTTGCTTCAGATGATGCAGCATGGATTACGGGTGAGCAAATTTCCGTTTCGGGTGGTATGTATGGTTTTTAAAATAGTTTGAAACACTTCTCATTGCCATTTTCGAAATCGGCCTTATTGTAACGCCAGGTCAATTAATAGCTGTAAATCCGCTATAAAATTATTAGAAATAGGGGCCTTTGAGACCACAGTTACACCCATCCACCGGATCGGCATGGGAATGAAATTGAAAAAGCCTTTAGGTGAAAATCTGAGGGCTTTTTTGTTGGATTTCTTTTCTAACTTTAGTTACAAAATAATATATACGTTAAATTGAAAGAGGCGATCAATACATATTTAAGTTCAGTTAAGGCACTTTGTCCCCAGGTTACAACTGCTGAATTAGACTATCTGATAAGTGGCCTGACAGTTTCTGATCTAAAACCAAAGCATTTTTACATTCATGCAAATACGATTCAAAAAGAAATAGGATTTGTGTTTTCAGGCTTATTGCGAACATTTTATATTGACAATAATGGCAATCAGATTTCGGTGAATTTTGTCCGGGAAAACCGCTATGTAACCCATTATCCTGCATTCATCACTCAAACACCCAGCAAGTATTATTTTCAATGTATAGAGCCAACAATTGTTGTTAACCTTTCCTACAAACACATTCAGGAGGGTTACAACAGGTTTCCAATTTTGGAACGCTATGGCCGCTTGGTAGCAGAGGAAGCTTTGAAAATTCTACATAAGAGAATTGAGAGCTTTTTGTTTGAAACTGCCGAAACCAGATACCTCGATTTCATAAAAGAAAACCCGGATTTGTTCAACAGGGTATCATTATCCTACCTGTCATCTTACCTTGGTATTGAGCGGCAATCACTAACGCGAATAAGAAAAAAATTGGCCCATAATTCATTTTGACACTTTTGTGTCAGGAGCGCCTTTCGTAATGCGACTACTTTTGGTTTGAAAATAAACCAACATAAAAATGAAAGTAGTCATCTTCGGTGCTACAGGTTTCGCGGGTAATGCCGTTTTGAAAAAAGCCTTAGCGCAAAATCATCAGGTAACCATATTAGTAAGAAATAAGTCTGCGATTTCAATCAATGATAAAAACCTGACCATCATTGAAGGTAATGTTATGGACAGAAATAAAGTTTCGGAGGTATTAGAAAATCAGGATGCTGTAATTCAATGCCTTGGGGTAAGTGGAAAAAGTACCCAGCCAACAACATTCATGTCTGATGTAACAAAAATAATTGTTGCGGAAATGGAAAAATCAGGAGTTAAACGACTGATCGCAATGAGTAATATAGGAGCCGGAAACAGTATTGGTTACAACCCCTGGTATTTTACTAAAATCATTCTCCCCTATTTTATGAAATGGTTAAAAGTGGTTATCGACGATAAGAACCGCATGGAACCCATCATCATGAACAGCCAACTCAACTGGACAATTGTCCGCTGTCCCAATATTGTAGACAAGCCTGCTAAAGGAAGGGCTCACGCCACTTTGGACGGGAAACGCCTAAAGCTATCCATTACGTTGGGCGATATGTCAACGTTTATGGTTCAGCAATTAACAGGTAGTGGTTTCTCCAAACAAGCACCTTCCATAAGCAATTAGCACCAGATAACTATTTTTCTTAATTATTTATAATTAGTAACAATGAATGTAATGGCACAAAAATCTGAAATACTAACCAGCATTGGGAAAATTTCAGTTTATATAAAAAAACATACATCTGGCCAAACACCACTTATTTTTTTACACGGAATATACTTCGACCACCATCTATGGGACAAACAAGCAGAAGAAATAAAAGACCGCACAGTAATTTCTGTTGACATGCCTTTCCATGGCGATAGCCGGGAAAACATCGAACCCAATTGGACTTTGAATGATTGCGCGAATATGCTGATTGAGATTTTAGATAGTTTACAGATCTCCAAAGTCATTGCAGTTGGACATTCATGGGGAAGCATGACTATTTTGAGAGCTGCATACAGGCAACCTGCGAGGTTTGAATCTGTTGGGTTGTGTAATATGAATTTTAAAGCGCCAACAAAGGGACAAAAGAACACCATCTGCTTTCAACATTCCATGTTGGTGTTCAAAAACTTCTATATGAAACAATCTGCGAAGTCTATGTTTGGCGAGGCATCATTAAAAGAAAATCCCCCATTGATCAATCAACTAAAACTGCCAATGGGGATCTTATCTAACAGGCAGATCAGGCAAATTGACAAAGCCGTTTTGATGAAAGCAGATGATACTACTTACTTAATCGAAACATTGAAAGTTTATGCCCTTGCTTTAAAAGGTGAAGAAGATTTCGTGCCAACACCTCCCAAAATTGAAACGATAATAGTTAAAGGCGGACATGTGAGTCCATTAGAAAGACCATTGGAGGTTTTTAATTTAATCAGCAGACTAATTGAGAAGAACTAACGAGAAGACGGGCCGACTATGGCCACGCGCTTAGCCAAATTACCGGCAATTGAAGAACGCAATTGCTATTATCCTAACAACATTTTTTAATGCTTAATAACTAAAATCAAATACGATGACAAATCAAGTTCAATACACAACAGAGTTTACAATTGTTGACGGTAAAATAGAGGATTTCAAAAAAATTATGCATTCTATCATTGAGTCTGTCAAAGAAAAAGAACAGGATATGAGTGCATATCAGGTTTACCTGAATGCGGAGGAAAACAAGGCATTTATTGTTGAGTGGTTTAAGAATTCTGAAGCCATTTTAATTCATTTAGCGAACGTAGGGCCTTTATTTCCCGAACTCTTAGCGATAGCACCAGCTGTGCGCTTAGAGGTTTTTGGTAACTTAACGAAAGAGGCAGAAGAAGCATTGAAATCTATTGGCGCGCAAATTTTTAAATACCATGAAGGATTTATTCGTGGAGACGTTTAATTGTAACGGGGGTAATCATCCAAATCACCCATAAAAGGGTCGGTTTTTGTAGTCTAAGGGCCACTGGAAAAGTATGAGAGCCTGCAAATCAAATGTTTGCAGGCTCTCTTTTTGATGGTTATGCACCATTTTATACGAGAATCCCCATCATTCCGCTTCTTCCCTGCTATTCATTTAGCTTTGCTCTATCTGCTTTAAGCTGTCCATTTTTTTGTAAGCTAAAAATCCCTTAATGTCCTCAAAATGTTCACGAACGCGTTTATTACCAAACTCGAATACTTTTTTTACCAGCCCGTCCAGGAAATCCCGGTCGTGCGATACCAAAATCAGCGTTCCGTCAAAGTCCTTTAGTGCATCTTTGATGATGTCCTTGGTCTTCATATCCAAATGGTTCGTTGGCTCATCCAGTATCAACACGTTTACTGGTTCCAACAGCAGCTTGATCATGGCCAGACGAGTTTTCTCGCCGCCTGAAAGTACCTTGACCTTTTTGGTGGTATCATCGCCGCTGAACATAAATGCACCCAAAAGATCTTTGATCTTTATGGTACCATCACTCAAGGGGATCTGGTCGATGGTTTCAAATACCGTTAAATTCTCATCTAACAAAGCCGCCTGGTTTTGGGCAAAGTACCCGATCTTGGCATTGTGACCTACTTTTAAAGATCCCTGGAAATCGATCTCCCCCATGATAGCTTTGATCATGGTAGATTTACCTTCACCATTTTTACCAACAAAGGCCACTTTTTCGCCCCGCTCAATCACCATAGCTGCTTTCTCGAACACAACATGATCACCATAGGTTTTTGTAAGCTCTTCAACCATTACGGGGTATTGACCGGAACGCGGCGATGGCGGAAATTTTAATCGCAATGCGGATGTATCCACTTCATCGATCTCAATGACCTCGAGCTTTTCGAGCATCTTCACGCGTGACTGTACCTGCAAAGTTTTAGAGTACGTACCCCTGAACCGGTCTATAAATTCCTGATTATCGGCAATAAAGCGCTGTTGTTCCTCATAGGCTTTCAATTGGTGTACCCTGCGCTCAGCACGCAGCTGAAGATAATGGCTGTATTTGGCTTTATAATCATAGATCCTGCCCATGGTTACCTCGATGGTACGGTTCGTGATATTATCAACAAAAGTACGGTCGTGTGAAATGACCATTACTGCCTTTGCCGAGTTGATCAGGAAATCTTCCAGCCATTGTATACTGTCGATATCCATGTGGTTGGTAGGCTCATCAAGTAAGATCAGGTCCGGTTTCTTTAACAGGATTTTGGCCAGCTCGATACGCATGCGCCAACCGCCCGAAAACTCGGCAGTTTGGCGGGTAAAGTCTTTGCGTTCAAAACCTAAGCCTTTCAGCACTTTTTCTACCTCTGCATCGTAATTCACCTCTTCCTGCGAATAAACTTTTTCGCTCAGCTCCGATACCCGTTCAATCAGCTTCATGTAATCGTCACTATCGTAATCGGTGCGAATATTGAGCTGCTCATTTACTTCGTCCAACTCTTTCTGCATCTGATTGGCTTCGTCAAAAGCTTTCATCGTTTCTTCAAAAACGGTAACGTTATCCTGGGTGAGCAAATGCTGTGGCAAATACGCTATTACTGCGTCTTTGGGGCCGGTTACGTTGCCTGTAGTAGGTTTGGACGCACCGGCAATGATCTTGAGGATGGTGGACTTGCCAGCGCCATTTTTACCCATCAGGGCTATCTTATCGTTCTCGTTTATGGAGAAGGTTACGTCACTGAATAAGGTGGTTCCGCCAAATGAAACGGAGATGTTATTGACATTAATCACAGTATGCTAATATTGAATTTTGCGCAAAGATAAGGGAAAGACGGTTAATTATGGCAGGTGTATGAAGGGGGAGCTTTCAGGCCGCGTTTGGAGCTTCAGGAATTTTTGTAATCGTGCTTAATTTGTAAAAGGTAATATTGATACTTTGAAAATAATCCCGAAGGGCTATATCTATGTTGAAGATTTGCAGTCAATCTGTATCAAGGCTTTTGCTGTTATTAATCAGATTCATCCGTATGGGGCAAATTCAATTCACGGTCAACGTTACTTATAAATTCCTTTTCAAAGATATCAGTAAACCCTTTTAACATTTCTTTTGGCACTCCGCCATTACCTTCACTTCCTCCCTTGTGATTTTTGTCGAATGCGTAGCAAATAAATATTTCAGAGGTGCTGGAAGTCTTCCAATATTCTTCATCTCCATAATACCTGAAAGTATACTCGTTAACTATTTGTCCGGAGGTTATTTTTATTGTTACATAATTTTTAATATCATTATAATAGTAAGCCCCGGTAGAGTCAATGGAGGCATGGGTTGATGAATTGTCTAAAGAAGTGTCTCTATAAATATTAGGATTATTCTTTATTATCTTCATTATCGCTCGCTGTAAGTCTTCCTTTTTTATAGCGTATCGATAGTTCTTTAAAGAACCATGTGTTCCTGCGCTAATAAAACAACCAGTAACGATAAGCGTGATACACAGTAAAAAACAAAAACCTTTAATATTCATCTTATTTCAAAAAATAAAGCTACCCTAAATTGATTGCTAAATTATGGATGAAATAATTATTATTTTCAAAACTCCGAAATATGATCCTCCAATCCTGCATAATGCAAGTTACCCATAAAAGAATTCGTTTTTTTTAGTTTAAGAACCACTAAATGACCCAGGGTATGCCAAACATGGGAACGTTATTCAAAAAGCCTTTGGATGAAAAATCTGCAGGCTTTTTATTAAACTATATTCAGGGTATATTTACTTGGTAATGTTAAATATTTATTGATGGCTTTTCAAATTTGTCCGAAGTGTTGCAACGAAAGCTTTTTATGGTGTATGGCTGATGATGATATAATAACAATATGGCATTGTCATAATTGTGGATATACTGCTTTCGAAGATGAACGAAATGAAAGGATATGCGTTGAGTGTAAAAATAAAACAGAATCTCTTTTAAAAGATGAAGGTTCAGAATATTGGTGGTGTTTCAGGTGTAATACTGAACGCACTTCTTAATATCCTTAATTTTTAAGGATTGAAGTATCACAGCCTAATTATTCTCAAAACCAGCCGCATTGTACAAATCATCCATAAAAGAGTTCGGGTTTTGCAGTCAGGTGGCCCGGTACAAAACGTTCCTCATTGAAACAGCCGTCATTCAACATACGTCAGCTCTGCAAAATTTTCTTTCTCCGAACCACAAGTGGGGCATTCATAGTTAACTAAGCTTTCAAAAGGTATACCGGGCTCTATTGAATTCAGCATATCGCCATATAATTCGTCATAAATAGTAAAACAGCTTTTGCATTGATGAACAGTTTTTTGATCAGCCGGCTTGATTTCATTATTGCTTTTATTTGTTTGCAAAGGCAATTGATTGTTGCATTGCTGTTCGTAAAACATATCACAAAGCGCTTTTAAGTGCATGCTTAGATCAGCCTTTGATACCCCCTGTTTGTATATTACAAATTCGCGGGTGTTGTGATTAAAATCGCGGGTATGTACAATTTCAAACTCATCGGGCATGCGGGCACGGATCATGACAGAACCGTAAATGCCTGATTTAGGCGACCGCTTTATGGCAAAACTAAGCCCGTAAGTACGTAAATCAGCTTCTTCAAACTCACGTACCAATAGCTGTTTGAGTTCAAGGCACCTGCTGCAATGGTCCTCAACCTGCCAGTTCAATTCGTTTGAAGCATGCCTGATATTTACCCGGTATTTATTAAGCAGGTTGCCCCATAATGGTCGGTGCCGGGCCTCAATATTTTTGACGAGCAGAGATTTCCATGCGCTGATGTATAACTGCCCTACCCTGGTTTGCATGCACAGGCTACAGATCTCCTTCAAAAATTCGATGTCAAAAAGTTCGTTACGCCTGTATATGCCCAGCCAGTATTTATTGCCCTGTCTGTTAAAGCCCTCGTAATAGGGCAATTGAAATTCGGGGATAGCCAGCGGCTGATCAATTTCCTGGATTACAAAATGGTGGCCTGTAATAACCAATTGATAAAGCTCATCGGGGCTAATTTCAGCCTGGTCATAAAACAATGATTTGTTAGCAAATATTACCTGTTGAATTGCCTTGCCTATAGCGGGGATATCATCCGAATAAACCAGCACAGGCCAGCAATAAAGGATATTGGTTTTAGGGAACCTGATGTACAGGTACCAGTAATTACTCACCGGCGAGCAAATAAAATTCAGGTTACCTGTAAAAAACGGAGCAAAAGTTTGGTTGCTGTCTACCAGGTTTATTTTCAGTTGGGGCTGATAATCAAACAGGTCGAAGATATCTTTATATACACCTTCCTTAAGCCAGTTTTCCTGGTTAAAAATCCCGTCGGCAATATATGAGCTGGTGATATTGGGATAAACATCATCATTAATTTCATGATCGATACCGGCGCTTAATATATCAAACTCCAAATCTTCCAGCCGGGATTCTTCTACTTCAAAATAAAGCTGCTGCCGGTTCCCAAAACGGACTTGTTCGGCACCTGCATTTTGCGCAATGATGAGCATCTCATAAAAATCGCCGGCAGAGGTTACACCGCCCGGCAGGTTTATCTTGATCAGTTGCTTGTTATCCATTGGTTTAAGCTTTTACTAATTGTTGCTGAAGCACCTCTTCCAGCAGGCGTTTTACCTCGGGCCGGCACGATCCGCAGCCTGTTCCGGCCCCGGTTTGGCTGCAAACATCGGCCAGTTGTGTGCAGCCGCCGGCTACTTTATTGCGGATGTTATCGGCGCCTACATTATTGCAGCTGCAAACCAGCTTACCTAATACAGGTTCGGCTGTTTTACCACTGCGAAGTAATTTAAGGCGCTTATCGCTCAGCTCGGTTTTATTGGCTATCAGCTCCCTAAATTCCTGGAATTCCCCTTTATCGCCAATCAAAATAGTACCTACCAACCTGTCCTGGTGAATAATGCATTTTTTATAGTAGCGCTTGGCTTTGTCTATAAATACAATTTCTTCGTAGTCTTTATCATTAGGGCAGTCGGATAAGCCGATACTGCACAGGTCAAAACCATGAATTTTAATGATATTCATAAACAGGCTTCCCTTGTAGTAACTGGCAATATCGCCGTTCATATACCCCGCAACAACAGCCGCCTGTTGCTCGGCTGCTGCGGTTATACCGTATAATGTGCCGTTAAACTCAGCTATTTCGCCAATAGCATATATGTTAGGGTCGCTGGTAAGCAGGCGTTCATTTACAATTACGCCGCGCTTAATTTCAAGGCCGCAGTCCTTTGCAATCTCCAGGTTTGGTGTGGTGCCGATAGCCAGGATCATGGCATCGCAATCAATTTTTCGCCCGCTCTTTAAACCAATACCTGTAAGCTTATTTCGGCCGTAAAATAGCTGCACTTCATCGTCATAAAAAATATCGCAGCCCTGGTCAACCATTTCTTCGTGCAGGAGCCTGCTGCCTAATTCATCCAGCTGGCGGTTTAAAAACCTTGAAGTACGCTGAATAATAGTAATGGTTATCCCTATTTCCCGCAGGGAAGCAGCCATTTCCAGGCCTAACAGGCCGCCACCTACAATAACCACATGTCCGTTTTTGGGTACATGCTTTTTAAAATTATCGGCATCGTTACGGCTGCGCATGCTGAAGATACCGGGCAGCGAGGGTACATTTTTAGGTATTGCCGCCCGGCTGCCGGTAGCCAGCAGCAGTACATCGTAATATGTTTTTACGCCACGGCTATCCAGCACATATTTGTTGGCGCGATCAATCTTTTCGATACTTACGCCCCGCAATAATCTTATTTTAAGTTCGGGTTCTTCCTCATCGGTCATTTTTACCAGCTGCTCCCAGCGTTGTTCGCCGCTGATGTAATCGGGCAGCATAACGCGGTTATAAAATGGGTGGTCCTCTTTACTGAAAATGGTGATCTCGTCGTCTTTGTTAAGCTCCCGGTACGATCGTACAAAGCCATGTGCTCCCGCTCCGGCGCCCACCACCACAATTTTTTGAAAAGGCTTTTTATATTTTTGAACCTTTACCGCGCAGTACTTAAAATCCGGTTCTTTTGATATCGGGTCGACAGCATCGTTGGTTACATTGTTAATGCGGTGCAGGTCGTTATTCAGGATCTTGCCCCAATGCATTGGCACAAAAATAACACCCTGTTTTATCTGTTCTGTGATCCGGGCTTTTACCCTGGCCTCGCCTCTTCGGGAGGTAATTATGGTAACATCACCATCCCTGATCTCCAATGCAGCAGCATCGGCAGGATTGATCTCAACAAACGATTGTTTAATATGCTGGTTAAGTTTGTTCACCTTCCCGGTTTTGCTCATGGTATGCCACTGGTCGCGGATGCGCCCGGTGGTAAGGATAAAAGGGTAATCGCCATCAGGCAATTCGCTGGTGTGCTGATCCGACACGGCGCTGATCTGTGCATTGCCTGTTGGCGTATAAAACTGCTTATCGGTAAACAGGCGTGATGTACCCGGTGCTGCCTGCCGTTTTTTATACGGCCATTGTACCGACCGCTGCTGCCTGATGATATCATACGTAAGGCCGCTAATGTCGATATTGGTTTTGGCGGTGAGCTTAGCATGTTCGGCATAAATTTCGGATGCATTTTTAAAATCGAAGCCCTTGTACCCCATTTTTTGAGCAAAGCGGCAGATGATCTCACTATCCGGAATAGCTTCGCCCGGCGGCTCAAGTATTTTGCTGAGATAACTGATGCGCCTTTCAGAATTGGTCATAGTGCCCTCCTTTTCGGCCCAGGCAGCGGCAGGAAGGATAACATCGGCATAAGCCAGCGTTTCGGGTTTATTGCTGATTTCCTGAACCACTACAAACTTTGCTTTTTTCAGGGCCTCTTCGGCCATGCGTACATTTGGCAGACTGGTTAAAGGATTGGTACACATGATCCAGATGGCTTTAAGGCGGCCATCATTCAGGGCCTCAAACATTTCTGTAGCGGTGAGGCCCGGTTTGGCGGCTATTTCCGCTCCGCCCCAAAACTTTTGTACCTCCACCCTGTCTGCCGGGTTTGCCAGGCTGCGATGGGCCGGCAAAAGATTGGCAAGCCCTCCAACTTCGCGCCCGCCCATGGCATTTGGCTGCCCGGTTAGCGACAGCGGGCCAGAGCCCGGTTTGCCAATATGACCGGTTATTAAACTCAGGTTTATAAGGCTCAGGTTTTTATTTACCCCAACCGAACTTTGGTTTAGGCCCATTGTCCACATCGAAATAAAACCCTTTGCTTCGCCGATGTAACTGGCCGCTAACCTGATATCGCTTTCACTTACGCCGCAAATAGCGGCCGATTCGGCAAGGGTGCGCTCAAATACCAGTTTGCTATATTGCTCAAAGCCATCGGCATGGTTGGTAACAAAATCAATATCGATGTCACCGTTTTCTATCAATACCCGGCCTATAGCATGGTTAAGGGTGATATCGGTACCGGGGTTCAGTTGCAGGTGCAGATCGGCATTGCTGCAGGT
This sequence comes from Mucilaginibacter angelicae, assembly GCF_042434235.1. NCBI lineage: Bacteria > Pseudomonadati > Bacteroidota > Sphingobacteriia > Sphingobacteriales > Sphingobacteriaceae > Mucilaginibacter > Mucilaginibacter angelicae. The sequence continues at coordinate 154,172 of NZ_JBHLTS010000007.1, forward strand.
ATCCGTAACCCGCGGGTCAACCACAATGATCTTTACAGCAGGATTGGCTGCCTTATGCGCTTCAACCCGCCTCCACAAAATTGGGTGGCACCAGGCGGGGTTTGCACCGGTAACATAAAAGCAATCGGCCAGTTCAATATCGTCATAACAAAGTGGTACAGTATCTTCGCCCAGTGCAATTTTATAGGCAGCAACAGCGCTGCTCATACACAAGCGCGAGTTGGTATCGATATTATTGCTGCCTATAAACCCTTTAATTAACTTATTAACTACATAATATTCTTCAGTAAGGCACTGACCCGAAGCATAAAAAGCAACCGAGTCGGGCCCGTATTTGTTGATGAATGTTTTAAAAATGGCTGCCGTACGTTCCAATGCATCATCCCAGCTTACCCTTTGCAGGGGCATGCTTTTATTATAACGCATTTGAGGGTATAGCAGCCTGTCGGTTTTATCATTGGCCGTGTAGTGCAGGTTAAGCCCTTTGCTGCACAGCATTCCTTTATTTACAGGATAATCTTTATCGCCCTCAAGCGTGATGCTACCGTTTTTTTCTTTATTTATTACCACGCCGCAACCTACCCCGCAATAACAGCAGGTACTTGTAAATGTATTTTGAAGGCGTTTGTTGGACATTTTCTTTAAGCTATACTTCCGGCTAAAACGGGTTCATCTACTGTTTGAGGCTCGGTTTGTTTCTGAAACCGGGTTATCAATACAATCATGGAAACAATCATAACGGTAGTGCCGATGTAGGTAAACGCCTGTACATAGGTGATATGCTCCGACTTGAAAAGGAAGCCAAACAGCATGCCGCCAAGGTTACCGCCGGCACCTACAATGCCGCTTACCATACCCACATTTTTACTGTTGATGAACGGAACTATACCATAGGTAGCACCATTTGACATTTTAAGGAACAGCGCGAATGAAAGCATGGAAATAATAGCCATTGTAAGGCTGCCAGACTGCGCAAACAGGATAAGTCCTGCTCCTTCCAGCAGTAGCACGCCTGCCAGTAACAACCCCTTACCACGCATGCCGAATTTGCCGCCAACTTTGTCAGATACGATGCCGCCCAATGCGCGGGCAAAGATGTTCATGAAGCCAAAGATGCCGGCCCAGAAACCGGCCGAACTTTGTGACAGGTGAAAGGTATCTACAAAATGCAGGGAAGCTACGTTATCAAAAGTAATTTCCATGCCAAAGCACATGGCGTAGGCCATTGTGAGTGCCCATACGCGCCAGTCGGCCAATATCGACCAATCGGTTTTTGATGGATTGGTTTTAGCGTAGCCAACCTCATCATAGTTGCCATTGGGGGTGTCTTTGGTAAATTTCCAGTATAAAAAAGCAATTACCAGCATTAGTACACCCGGTACGATCATAGCATAACGCCAGGCTTCGGCTTTGGTAAAGCCCGCCCCTACAATAGCGGCAAATATTAAAGGCATTACCATATTGGTTACACCGCCGCCAAGGTTGCCCCAACCACCAGTTACAGCGTTAGCTGTACCTTTTATATTGGGTGCAAACATCATTGAGGTGTGGAATTGGGTAATTACAAACGATGAACCAATTACACCAATAGCCAGGCGGAACAATAAAAACGAAGTATAATCATGTGCCAGGCCTACCAGAAATACCGGCAGCGACCCGATAATTAATAACCTTACCGCCGTTTTGCGCGGCCCCCAGGTATCACAAAGTTTGCCTATAATAAGCCGGGCTATAATAGTTGCGGCTACCGAGGCAATAATAGTATTGCCTACCTGTCCTTTACTTAAATGCAGTTCGGCACGGATGGTTGGCATCAATGGCGCCAGGCCGAACCAGCCAAAAAAGCACACAAAAAACATGAGCCAGGTAATGTGAAAGGTGCGCATTTGAACGCCCTTTAATGAAAATATATTGAGTTTGGTAAGTTGTTTTTCCATTTTTTTAAGCTTAAAACTTTTTGTTTCTACTTTGATTTTTCAGCGTTTTCAGCTTTAGGCTTTGAGCCTTAAGCTTTCATATTATTTATTCAAAAACTCGGGTTTGATATTAAGCTGCAGATATGCCCAAAACGGGTGCAGTTTGTTAGCATCCGGCGTTAAGCCTTTGGCATACTCCATACTGTGGGTTGCTGCCATGTAGGATAGGCCCAGTTCAACAGCGGTGAATTTGTTAAGCTTATAGCTGTTGGTGAGGTCAAATTCGGTACCGAGGTATTTATCAATAGGCTGTCCGTCTGTTCCTTTCTGATCTTTAGCCAGCAGAAAGTAATGATTGGCCAGCTCGGTACTAAAGCGCTTATTGTCCGAAAGGTATTTTATCTTAAGATAAGGATTACTTAAACCGCCGGTCGGAGATCCGCTGCCTGCATAAAAATAATCCATATAGCCCCAGAACTTATGCGGCGTACCGTACAATGGATCAAACCGGTGGTCGGTTTTTGAAGATGACAGCGCATCATTACCTGACAGATAATCCCAGCCGCCGGTATAAGTCAGGTTACCACCTTTGTAGGATAAAGATAACGTATACGTATAAGCGCTTAACTCAGCGCCATCACGGTCATGCCCTCCCTGGTAGTAAAACCCGCCGGTAGCGGCCCATTCATCTTTACTGCCGAAAACAGGGTTAAAGAGCAGCCCGGTTGTATAGCGGGTATTAACGCCCGGCTGATTAAACCGGCGGCCATAGATATAACCGACGTCCTCGCCCGATACATTTTTTACCGAATCGAGTTTGTATTTAGCAAACTGGTCGGCAAGGAAAAGACCGGTTATCTTAGTCTTATTAATTTTTTTAGCGAAGTAGAGATATTCAAGTGCTTTATAGTTTTGGTTTTGCCCGTTGGTACCGGGCGGATTTAAAAAGGAAAGATTACCGTTTTTGGCGCTAATGCCGGCGGCGTTTATCAAGGGGATAAGCCCTGCAGGAGTATTTGCCAGGTTGCCTTTACTATCTTTTACTGTAGCTGGTACGTTAGCGGGTGTATAATAAGTACCGTTATAATTAATAGCATCAGAGCTTTGGTTAAAAGCAGCGCCAATATCAAGCTGCCAGCCTGACTGAAGGAGTTTCAATACAATAGCATCGTGCCGGCGGCCCTGCTGGATCCAGTCGGTAGCGCCCATCAGGCGTTCATCGTCGTAGCTGATTTCCTGCCTGCCTGCCTTAATGGCGAAGTAATCAACAGGCGATTTTTTGAAGGAAGTGTCTTTTTTGTTAGAGAGGATCAGTTCGGCCCAGGCTTCGTGCAGGCTTAACCGGCTGCCGTCATTAATGGTAATAGTTGAGGCGTCCTGCCCCCAAAGCCTTACATCCTGTACAGATGTTTGAAAAATAAGCTTACTGCTTTTGTAATTAAAGGTGAGCCGCGTTCGTTGCGATACAAAGGCCGCGTTTTTGTTAGCTATTGGTTCTAAAGTTCCATAACCATCACGTAATTCGCCCCTGGTTTTGATCTGCCCGGTTAAAGACAGCTGTGCTGAGGCATTATAAGAAATAAAACATGATATAATTAATAGAATTTTCCCAATAGTGCACTGATAACTTACATTTTTGTACATTTGAAATGGTTTTTTATTTGTTAAAGCGATTAAAAACTATTTAACCCTGCCTGGGAATGCGACCTCCCGGCAGGGCTTTTTTATGCATTTTTGATTTTTACCATAGGCTCAATCTTTTTTTGATTTATTTATCTGTTCAATTACGATAAATATAACTTATTTAATGATTAAGTGCAAATAATTGATTTTTAAAGTTAATTTTTATGATTAAAATCATTAAAAATCCAATATTTTAATAAAAATTCAATTTTTAACATGGTTAAAACGGCAGAAATGAGTTTTTAACAATTATTTAATCAAATAAAAATGTTTTTATTATGTAAAAAATATCATAATGCCCATCCATTCATTTAAATAACATTTAAATATGGCTGTAAAATTGAAATAAAATTAAATTTCAATGTTTTATTACAGATAAAACCATTAATGCGTGTCTAAAAATTGAAAAAATTACAGCTCGCTGTCAACTAATTAACAATTTGGTGTAGTAAATACACAATATCCTCAAAGCCACCCTTTAAAACCCTGCAGCTTCCCTTGGCATACACATCCAAAACAATGCAAAGAGGGAGCGTGATACTAAATTCAAAGTGCCGGGCATAAAAAAGCGCCATTACCCTATTCAGCAACGGCGCCTGATGTCTTATTTATCATAATCCGGCAAACTTTATTGTAAGCTTCGGATTTTATCTACAATCAATGCTCAATCAACCCCTACGAAAACTTTTCCATCAGCTATTTTTACAGGGTAGGTTTTTATAGTCAATTCTTCCTCTCCCAGGCATTCGCCGGTGAGCAATGAAAATGTTTTTTTATGAAAAGGGCAAGCCACTTTTGGCTCGCAACTTTCGCCTGCGCTGCCAATCATGCCGCGGGAGATAGCCATTTGCTGCTTATGCGGACAAAGATTTTGAGTGGCATACCATTCATTGCGGCGCGCAAAATTAAATATTGCTATTTGCTCATCGCCATGTTTGATACATGAACCACCGTTTTCGGGTACATCGTCAACATAACAGGCCATGATCCACCGGGTTGCTATTACTGTTTCCATTGTGTTTTCTTTTCAATAATGATCAATTCAACTTCAGACTAAAAACTTAGAACTTTCCAACTTGGGGTTACCACTCTTTGGCACGCAGCTGCTCGCGCATGGGCTCAAATTGAGCGTGAGGGTCTTTTTCGTCGGGGGCATTAATAAAATGAGCAAAGCGCTTGCGCATTGCGGGGTTATTAACAGCCTCCTTCCACTCGCAGTGATAGGTATTTACCAGTGCCTGCATTTCTTCCTCCAGTTGCGCGCCAAGCCCAAGGCTATCATTTATTATTACATTTTTAAGGTAGCTCATGCCTCCGTCCAGCTTATTAAGCCAGGTTGCGGTACGGGTTAACTGGTCGGCAGTTTTAATGTAAAACATCAGGAACCTGTCGAGGTATTTAACTACAGTTTCCTTATCAATATCTGTGGCCAGCAATTGAGCGTGCTGTGGCTTGGAGCCGCCATTGCCGCATACGTATAAATTCCAGCCCTTTTCTGTAGCTATAATCCCAAAATCTTTTGATTGCGCTTCGGCGCATTCCCGCACGCAGCCGCTTACGCCGCCTTTAATTTTGTGCGGTGCGCGGATGCCTTTATACCTATCCTCTACCTCAATGGCAAAAGTTACGCTATCATGCAGGCCAAACCTGCACCAGGTACTGCCTACGCAGCTTTTTACCGTACGCAGCGCCTTGCCATAAGCGTGCCCGCTTTCAAAACCGGCATCAATAAGCTCCTCCCAAATTAATGGCAGATCGCTCAGGTGCGCGCCAAACATATCAATGCGCTGCCCTCCGGTTATTTTAGTATACAATCCGTATTTTTTAGCAACCTGGCCAATTACTATCAGTTTATCCGGCGTAATTTCGCCGCCCGGTATGCGCGGAACAACAGAATAGGTGCCGCCTTTTTGAATATTGGCCAGGAAGCGATCATTACTATCCTGGATTGCTTCCTGTTTTACGATAACATCATTCCACAGGCTGGATAGGATGCTGGCCACAACCGGTTTGCAAACTTCGCAGCCATCGCCCTTGCCGTAATGATCAAGCACAAGGTCGTAGTTTTTTAACCCGTTTATTTTTACCAGGTCAAACAACTCCTGGCGCGAATAATCAAAATGCTCGCAGATAACATTTTTAATATATTGCCCGTTCGCCTTCATGGTACCGGCAATTAAATCCTTAACCAATGGCACGCAGCCACCGCAGCCTGTACCCGCCTTGGTGCATTTTTTCATGCCGTCAATACCGGTAATGCCACCTTCATTTACTGCCGAGCAGATGTCCCCCTTGGTAACAGCCTCGCATGAGCAGATCAGTGCATCATCAGGCAAGCTCATTACACCTGAGCCTGTATTGGTTTCGCCGCCTCTTGAACCCAGGATCAAATCTTCAGGATCCGGAGGTAATACAATTTTATTATTAACAGTTTGCAGCAGCATATTGTAAGCTTCTGCATCGCCAATTAAAATACCGCCTAACAGGTTTTTACCGTCGTTGGTAATATTAATGCGCTTATAGATTCCTTTGTGGGTATCCTCAAACAAAATAGTGCGGCAATCCGGCTCGGTAATAAAGGCATCACCAAAGCTGGCCACGTCCACCCCTATTAATTTCAGCTTGGTACTCATATCGTACCCGTAAAAGGCTTTATCTGCCGCGGTTAAATGAGCGGCCGCAACATCAGCCATCTCATAACCGGGTGCAATCAAGCCGTATATCATTCCTTCATATAAAGCGCATTCGCCAATAGCGTAAATGAACTCATCGCTGGTTTGCATTTTTTCATTCACTATAATACCGCCACGGGTACCTACATGCAGGCCGGCCAGTTTAGCCAGTTCATCGCGCGGGCGGATACCTGCCGAGATTACCAGCATATCAACCGCCAGCTGACTGTCGTCATTGAATTTTAATGATTGGATCTTTTTATCGCCTGTAATAGCAGCGGTGCTTTTGTTTAAATGAATGTGCAGGCCCAATTGGCTCAATTTCATTTGCAGCATATTGCTCCCTGCAGAGTCGATTTGCCGAGGCATTAGCCGTGGGGCAAATTCAATAACATGGGTTTCGGTAATGCCCAGGTCAATCAAAGCCTTGGCAGCTTCTAACCCCAACAAACCACCGCCCATTACCGCGCCTGATTTTGCATTAGCCGCACAGGCTTTTATAAGCTCAAGATCTTCGATGGTGCGATATACAAATACGCCCTCTTTTTCAATGCCCGGAATATCGGGCACAAAAGCTGATGAGCCGGTTGCCAAAACCAGGTAATCATATTTAAGGGTGACGCCCTTTAAGGAATGGATAGTTTTTTCGGAGCGGTTGATTTCCTGGATAGGATCATCTAAATGAAGCGCAATGTGGTTATCGGTATACCATGACAGGCTGGACAGCGACAGGTCATCGGCAGTTTTACCATTGAAATACTCGCTAAGATGTACCCTGTCATATGCGTGACGGGGCTCTTCGCCAAAAACAATTATTTGGAACTGTGCTGATCTGGCTAAAAGTTTTTCACAAAACTTATAACCCACCATACCGTTGCCAACAACAATGATGGTTGGTTTTGACATGTCGGATTTTTTTTAAATGTTAAAGCAATTTTCAAACTAAAATGAACCAACTGCGACCCTGATTTCATTTATATCACAATTATAACTTAAAAAAACATTAAATAAAAATTTAAACACTATTTTTTATTAATTAAATCATGTTTAATTGCATTTAATTTCATAAATTAGTGTGATTGATATAATTTAAATCATTATTTACATTATATTTTATTAAAAAATTTATGATTTTTACAAAATCAATCAAATAAAAAGGCTTATTGATCTATTTTTTGATGGTTAATTTAAAAAAATGCAAAAACAAACGCTAAATCCAGTGCTTTTTGTGCTTGGTGCCGGTCCCGGCGATCCGGAATTGCTAACAATGAAGGGATATAAGGTATTACAGCAGGCAAATGTGATATTATATGATAACCTGGCTAATAAAGAATTACTGGCTATAAGCTCTGACGATTGCGAAAAGGTATATGTTGGTAAGCAACCTTACGGCGACTATACGCCACAGGAAACCATCCACGAACTGATAAAGCACTACGCTTTTACTAAAGGTAATGTGGTAAGGTTAAAAGGTGGCGATCCGTTCATATTTGGCCGTGGGTTTGAGGAGATCATTTACGCCAGGCAGCATGGTATTACCACACATTATATTCCCGGCGTAACCAGTATGCAGGCATCAGGACTGGAGGATATTCCATTAACCCACAGGCAGGTAAGCGAAAGCGTTTGGATGGTTACAGGCACCAAAAAAGATGGCAGGCTTTCTGCCGATTTAACCTGCGCTATGCACAGCAATGCAACAGTGGTTATATATATGGGAATGAAAAAGCTGGCAGAAATTGCATTAGCCTATGTGAGCGCAGGCAAAGGAAATACACCGGCGGCTATTATCCAGCACGCATCATTACCCAATCAAAAATCGGCAAGAGGAAAGGTAAGCGATCTTGAAGCTATTGCCGCAGATAACCAGCTTACCTACCCTGCCATTATTATTATTGGAGATGTAGTTAACGTAAAAAATTAAATAACCATGAAGATCAGAATAAAAGGAAACTCGCTGCGCTATCGCCTTACCAAAACCGACGTTGAACGGTTTGACACCAATGGCTACCTGGAAGAAAGTACTCATTTCGGAGCCAAAGTATTTAAATATGCCCTGCAACGCTCCACCAATGACACTTTAACTGCCGGCTTCGACGATGATACTATAACTATGTATATGCCCGTTACCATGGCCCTTGAGTGGGCAAGCACCGACCTGGTTGGCTACGAGAACAACACCGGCCCAATGTACCTGCTTATTGAAAAAGATTTTAAATGCCTGGATAATATTGCCGAAGATCAGAGCGATAATTACCCTAATCCTTTAAGTTTCAAAGTGTAGCATTTGAATATGATCAGTTTCATTGGTGAGTTTAAATTTGCTATTAAACAATAGCCCGGGGTTTATTATATAAAAATCCCCACTAAAAAAGCCGAAAGATAACCTCATGCGGCGTTAGAATCGCGCATTCTAATGATCATGAAATAACATCAGCAATAAGCATTCCCCCCCCTTTCTTATTAAAATAAATCCCTGTAAATTAGATAACTAATTTACCACCTCCTGGTAGGCTCTCTCACAAACCACCACCAACCAATTAAACCGATAATTATCAAAAAAATGGAACAGCAACCTAACCAGCCATCACCCGAAAACATTATGAAAATTGGCACGGGCTTTTGGGCCTCAAAAATTCTTTTAACTGCAGTGAGTTTTAAATTATTCACCAGGCTTGCTGAAAAGAAAACGATGAAAGCCAAAGATGTAAAAGACCTTTTGGGGCTTAAATGCACCGACAGGAATGTTTATGATTTTTTAGATGCCTTAACCGTGTTTGGTTTCTTAAAGCGTGAAGGCGTTTGGGATACAGCGATCTATTCGAACACTGTAGATGCAGATACATTTTTAGATACCAACAAGCCATCATATATTGGAGGGATCCTGGAAATGATGAACAATCGGTTATATACATTTTGGGGTAACCTGGGCGATGGGCTGCTTACCGGGCTTCCGCAAAACGAAACAAAAAGGAGCGAGGATTTTTTTGGCCTGATATACCAGGACCCTGAAAAATTAAAAGAATTTACCAGTGCAATGAGCGGCATACAGATGGGTAATTTTATGGCTTTTGCTCAAAAATTTGATTTTACAAAATATAAAACACTGATTGATGTGGGCGGCTCGGCCGGGTTGCTTTCAATTATGGTTGCAAAGCATAATCCTCATATGCATTGTACCAGTTTCGATTTGCCGCCGGTTGAGCCTATTGCAAATGCTACTATACTGCAATTCGGGCTATCTGACAGTGTAAAAGCCGCAAGCGGCGATTTCTTCACTATGCCAATACCCAATGCTGATATTGTTGTAATGGGAAATATCCTGCATGACTGGGACGAGGGGAACAAAATAGCATTAATGCAAAAAGCATATGACGCACTCCCCCCGGGCGGAGCATTTGTAGCCATTGAGGGTATCATAGATGATGAAAGAAAACAAAACGTTTTTGGTATGATGATGAGTTTGAACATGCTTATTGAAACAGGAACAGGATTTGATTACACTTTTGCCGATTTTAACAAGTGGGCAAATATTGTCGGGTTTAAATCAACCTCAATTGTTCCGCTGGCGGGGCCGTCAAGCGCGGCAATTGCATACAAGTAATATTGCTTTGGGCAATTGTCTTTAATGTTATTTTTGAATAATATAATCGGAAGAAGAAAGTAGGGATTGTGCGATTCCCTCCCCTGGGAGGGTGTAGGGAGGGGTTTCAGGCGGCCTATTCATTTAACGATGCATAACCCCTCCCTGCTACTACACATCCCAACGCACCCCTCCCAAGGGAGGGAATTAAAAAACTGCCAATCACTTAAGCTAATAGCCCTAATTATTGGCCGAATAAAACAAGTTTTACAATTCGTAAACAGGCTTTGGTTTCCTGTCTTATCTATTTAATTAGATTTGCCGAACCATGTTTGAGGTTTTCGAAAAGTACTTACGCCAATGGGTTGATATTTCTGACGAAGAGATGGCGCTAATCCGTGCAGCAAGTGTTGAAAGGAAGATCCGTAAGTGGCAATCCATTTTACACGAGGGGGAAGTATGGAAAATTGCGTGTTTTATTACCACCGGCTGTTTTAGATTGTATCGCTTTAGTCCGGATGGAACGGATCATACACTAAGGTTTGGCGTAGAAAACTGGTGGATCAGTGACCAGGAAAGTTATAACCTCGAAAAACCATCCGAATATAACATTGAAGCTTTAGCAGCCAGTACCGTTATTGTGTGGACTAAAGAGAAATGGGAAGAACTGCGGGAAAATATCCCTGCGTTGAAGTTATTTAACGAAAGGCTTTTAGCGCGGGGTTACGAAACCAGCCAGCAGCGTATTTATTCGTTGATCAGTAATTCGGCCGAAGAAAAGTATCTTGAGTTTCAAAAAACATATCCCAAAGTGTTCAATAGTGTTCCCCTGCATATGGTTGCCTCCTATCTGGGTATCTCCCGCGAAACCTTAAGCCGCATCCGGAAAGACTTTACCCGGCGCGATTAATTCAAGAGACTTCTTCTCTTTTCTAAATATTTTCATGCTTTATCGCAAAAAGCGTGACAAATGTCAACGCCATTTTGTGTCATATGGCTTCTTTTCCGGGAGCCGTTCCGGCCCACCTTTGTTCTGTAGCCCGGTAGTTCGGGTAAATAATTAAAACAGAAAATTTTTCAATAAAATCATGAAAACTAATATTGAATACACCGCATCAACTGTTCCTACCCAGTTCGTATCTGTAAATGGCACTTCATTCGCTTACCGTCGTTTTGGCAATAAAGCTGGTTTGCCGTTGGTGCACCTGCAGCACTTTACCGGTACTATGGAAAACTGGGACCCCAAAGTATTGGATGCGCTGGCACAAGATCGTGAAATCATCATTTTTAACAACAGGGGGATAGCGAGCACCGGCGGAGAAACACCTGATAGTATAGCGGCCATAGCTCAGGATGCAGTTGCATTTATTGACGCACTTGGTTTAAAAAAGATCGATCTCCTTGGCTTTTCCATGGGCGGTATGGTAGCCCAGCAGCTAACGCTTGATAGGCCAGAGTTAATTAATAAACTGATCTTGCTGGGCACAGCTCCACGCGGCGGCCACGAAATTGACGATTTTACCCCGGAGGTTTGGGCTATTTTTGCTAAAGAGTTTCCTTCAGAATATGAGATTTTACTGGAAACCCTGTTTTCACCAACGCCTACCAGTCAGCAGGCTGCCCATGAATTTCTGAAACGGGTAAAAGATGGCAGAACCGAAAACCGCGATAGTAAGATAAGCGAGCAGGTTGCCCCTGCACAGTCGGCCGCAATTAAAGGCTGGGCTAATATTAACCCCGGCGATTATACTTATCTAAAAGCCATTAAGCAGCCGGTATTTGTGTTAACCGGTCACAATGATATTATATTCCCTACCGTTAACTCATTTTTGCTGCAACAGAATCTGCCCGATGCACAGCTGATCATCTACCCCGATTCTAATCACGGTGCGCAATATCAGTTCCCGGAGCTATTTGTTAAACAACTTACTGCTTTTCTTGAAGGCATAAAGTAAATGAAACCATAGGTTGACTTAGCGCGGGTGAATTAGTTTCATTCGCGCTATTTTGTTTAATGCAGATCTGTGGACATAGTAAAAAGTAAAAGTTTTTCACCTCCATTACTTTAGCCGGCTGGTATGGGCGGAAGAATGGCATATAATATCATCTCAAAGTAAGAAACAGGGCATTGTCCGGAATCATCAAACATTTGGCGCTTTAGGTTAATTGAAAAGAAAATACGTACCTAACTTTATATGAGGAAAAAGATAGGTAGATTTAATTAAAATTTCCTTTCAATCTGTATATCTATCCTGCACGGTGCCAGTTATTTGCCTGTAATAGGGGCAATGCATTGGTGTTTGAGTTTTGCATTTAAAACATACTGTAAATGAAGTTAGCAAATAATGACATAGACATGCCTGGTCTTGGGTTTGGCACCCTGATCCCTGATCCGGCCGAAACGATTAGAGCTACCAGGTACGCGCTGGAAGCCGGTTTCAGACATTTTGATTGCGCGGAACGATACCGGAATGAAAGCGAAGTTGGCGAAGCGCTGCAAGCCGGAATGGCCGCCGAAGGAATAGCCCGCGAGGACGTTTTTATTACCACCAAGCTGTGGAATACCAATCACCGCCCCGAACGTGTGGAATCGGCATTCGAGGGGAGTTTGAAAAGGCTCCGGATCGACTACATCGATCTCTATCTTATTCATACCCCGTTTGCATTTCAACCGGGCGAGGATCAGGACCCGCGGGATGAAAACGGCAATGTTATTTACGATAAAGAGGTGACTTTGCTTGATACCTGGGGTGCGCTCGAGAAACTTGTTGATGGCGGTAAATGCCGTGCTATCGGCTTATCGGATGTAACCTTAGAGACTCTGGTGCCACTATATGAATCAGCACGAATTAAACCGGCTGTGGTGCAGGTTGAATCTCACCCTTATTTGCCGGAAACCGAATTGCTGGAGTTTTGCAAAGAAAAAGGGATTATACTTTTAGCTTTCGCACCGCTGGGTCACGGAATGAGGCCAGGGCCGCTGGAAGATCCTGCGGTTTTGGCAATTGCCGAAAGGATTAAAAAAACACCTGCGCAGGTATTGCTGGCCTGGGCGCTTCAGCGCGGCACGGCTTTGCTTACCACGCCCCGCACGGCAGCCCGTGCCAAAGAGAATTTCGACGTTTCGCCCCTGCCAGACGATGCATTTAATGAAATCAGTAATATTCAAACCCGGCAGCGGTTTAATCACGTGGTAAAGACAGGTGTGCCGGGGTTTATACCAAGAGTAGAAGATACCACAAACTAACCCACGGTTATCTTTAATAAAAATTGTCACGATAGATCGATGGTGAGGCTGAGGGATGGCGCGAAAGAGAAATCTTCTACGCCCTGTAAAGCTGCATGCATGATTAAAAAGCAGGGTGCAGAAGATTTTTCGCTATCGCTTAAGAGGTGGTTTCTCCTCAACCCCGGCGTACATTCCCGCGCCGATTCGTTCGAAATACCATCAAGGTTTTCTTGTCCCAAACTCACGTTACATTAACAAATAAATGAGTCTAATATCTCATTAAACGCTTCTGGTTTTTCCATCATCGGGGCGTGCCCGCATTCCGACAGCATGATCAACTTTGAATTTGGTAAATGGGAGTTAAATTCATCCGCAACCGCCGGAGGTGTAATGTGATCGTCTTCGCCCCATATTAATAAAACAGGTGTTGAAATTTCAGGAAGGTGTGTGGATACGTTATCCCGTTGAGCAGCTTTAGCGGTTCTGACGGTGCATAAACATTTGAATGGATCGGTGGTAATTTGCAAAACTTCTGCTACAAGTTCATCGGTGGCTATAGCAGGATCATAAAATGTGGCGGCTACCCTTTCTTTGATGTATGCATAGTTCCCCCGTTTCAGATAACTGCCAACCTGGTTGTTTTCATATAGCCCTGAACTTCCGGTCAATACTAATTTTGCAACGTTATGGGGATGGCGATGGGTGTAAAGTATAGCAATGTGCCCGCCGAGCGAATTTCCTACCAGGATGATATTTTTGAGCCCGGCAGCAGCAATCATTGTTTCAAGAAAATTAAGAAGGTGTTCCAGGCTGGTTTTTGAATTTTCATATATCGGCAGTTCGGGGATATAAATGTCAAATCTATCTTCAAAATGTTTAACAACCCCGGTCCAGTTACTCAATCCTCCAAATAGCCCGTGGAGTAAGATCATGCTTTGCTTCATCCGTTTTTTAAACAAAGCTACCTCCCCTGGCTCCCCCATTTAGTGATTGTAGTCACAAAAGCTACCGGGTTATTTTAGTAGGTATAACCGTGCCCGGCTTAAGGCTTCCCGGCTGATATAGAGATAGCGGGCAATATTGGTGAGCGAAATTTTTTGTATAATGGCCGGGCGGCGTTCCAGCAGGTACCGGTAACGTCTTACCGGGCTTTTTAATGATAGGATATACTCGTGCTCTGATTGCTGTTCGAGGATCTCCTGATATAATTGCAGGTTTACATGCAGCAGGTTCATGTGCAGATCATACAATGGCTGCAATTTTTTAATGTTGATCCGTAATATTACCGCATCTTCAAGCGCCGTGATGCTCACTGCAGAGGGCGCTTTTTTGTTGTAGCTTTCGCAGTTTGCAAGGAAATCGTCGGGGAACCCGAATTTGATGATCTTCTCATTGCCGTCATCATCCTGGATAGAAAACTTAAACAGCCCGGAAATAACAAAGGCCGAAAAGCGAGCCACCTTTCCATATTTTAAAAACGAATCACCTTTTTTTATATGCTTAACAACAGCCATTGAATCCAGTAACTGCCATTCCTGGTCGGTTACTATAGGGTGTTTTTTCTTAAGCTGCCCGTACCAAGGGGGTAATTCGTGTTTCATTAAAAAATCATTTCAGTTAATGTACCAAAAAATATAAACCGGTGCTTTGCCTTTATTATATGAACTTTTGCAGGGCAGCTCTCAGGCAACATAATGCAAATCAAATATAAAAGAATTGGGATTTTGTAGTTTAAACGCCATATTATTCTTTAGCGACCATTAAGCTTTTTGAAGAATATGGTAAATGCCTAATTTGGCTACAACAGAAATGCCTTATGATGAATGAAACTGAAAAGCCGGAGTTTTGGGAAAAAAGCTTTGTTGAAAAACAAGAGATGTGGGGTTTTGAGCCATCAAAGTCGGCAGTGTTGACAAAGGATTTTTTTGTTGAGAAATCGGTAAAAAAGATCCTCATCCCCGGGATCGGTTACGGACGAAATGCGCAAATTTTCAGGGAAAACGGAATAGCTGTAACAGGTATTGAGATTTCCAAAACAGCTATCGAAATGGCCGGAAAGCATTACGGTACGGATCTGACTATCTATCACGGCTCTGTAATTGATATGCCGTTTGATCAAAATCAATATGATGGAATCTTTTGCTACGCCTTAATTCATTTACTGGATAGCAGCGAACGGAAGAAATTGATAGCTGATTGTTATAACCAACTGATCGATAACGGCTATATGGTTTTTACCGCTATTTCCAAAGAAGCCCCAACATACGGACAGGGCAAATTTATCAGTAAGGATCGTTATGAAATATTTGATGGGGTTAATATGTTTTTTTATGACAGGAAATCGATCAGTGCAGAATTTGGCGAAGCCGGGTTACTTGAAATTACCGAAGTCACCGAAAATTATCCCTTCTTTTTAGTTAAATGCAGTAAGGGCGATTAAAAATCTGAATGGATTGATGTAACGGTAACTTTAGATCATCCAAAAAAATCTTTGAATTATTTGGGGGGCAATAATACCCTCAACCACATTTGCGCAAAAATAATTAAGGCGAAGGATGCGCCATGATCCCGGTGGGCGGGTTTAAATACAGGCAAAAAGTTTTAAGCAGATCAGTTCGCCTAATCAAATTCCCCTGGCAAGCGGATAGTAATCTTTTCAGATCTTCGCTTTGCTGAATTTTCTTCTAAACCTTGATGCTATAGATTCCAGATCACGTTTATCAATCTCTTCGGGCTTATTAAATTGGGATAAAACAAGAGATTTTGAAAGTTGAATAGTGCCATTAGTGGTTTTAACAATTACCAGGTCGCCGCGTTCTGCATGGTTTTTATAATTTCCGATCTGGGCGTTAATACCGGTAAGGCGCATCAATAATTCAACTATAGCATAAAGTGGCAGTTTGTTTTGAGGCATACTTTACTCATGTTGTTTTAACACTAAGTTAAGTAATTTTTAACAATTAATAAATATTGTGACTATCTGTTTTGATGATTGACAGAAACAGGTTAATAGTACTGCCATTTTCAAAGAAGCTTCAACCTACAGGCACGGCAAATTCATCAGCAAGTACCGTTATGAAATATTTGATGAGGTTAATATGTTTTTTTATGACAGGGAATCGATCAATGCAGAATTTGGTGAAGCCGGATTATTTGAAATGGCAGATGTTACCAATTAAGTGCAGTAAGGGCGATAAAATGTTCTCAAAGATCCGCTAAAAGCATGTAACCATAAGTGTGAAATCTTCTCAAGATTTAAACAGCTTCTCCGAACAATCTTTATCAATACGTTAATTTCTGTTAAATAATCAATACAAACCTACAAATAATTTTGTACCTACAAAATTATTTGTAGGTTTGTATCATGGAACCGAATAAACCTCAGGAAAGTAAAAAGATAGAGCCTACCAAATCCGAACTGGAGATCCTTCAGGTGCTTTGGGAACATGGCCCGTCGCCTGTACGCCTGGTGATGCAGGAGATCAATAAAAGCCGCGAATTGAATTATACAGCAACCTTAAAACTGATGCAGCTTATGGTTGATAAAGGTATTCTGAAAAGGGATGAGAGCCGGATGCAGCATGTTTATCATGTGGTAGAGGCTGAACACCAAACAAAAGCGCATTTGCTGGATAAATTCCTTGAAACACTGTACAAAGGCTCTGCCCCGAATCTGTTGATCCAGTTGATAGGGAATAAAAAAACAACGAAAGAAGACCTGCAAAAGATGAAAGCCCTGCTGGATCAACTGGAAAAGAATACCGGTAAATAAGAAAAAATAGATGGAACAGCGCATCCAACATATCTTCCCGCAAAATATCGCGCAAGCGCTGTGCCATACGCTGTTGCATTCCCTTTGGGAAGGGTTGTTCCTGGCCATACTCACCGGGCTGATCATCCTGCTGACCCGAAATTCAGGATCGGCGCTCCGTTACCGCTTACTGGTAGGGGCCTTGCTGCTTTATACAGCGATAGTAAGTTTAACTTTAGTATGGGAGTTGAACGCAACGGCAGGCGAAAGCTTTGGATTAGCCGGCTTAAACCCCTACGAATGGCCTGATTTCGTTACAGCGTTGATAGCGCAATTTAATGATGTGCTGAAGAGCGCCCACGAACATGCAGCAATGGTAAGTGGTATCTGGTTGCTTGTGGTTGGCCTGCAAAATGTAAGGTTGTTTTTTGGTTTATATGCCATGGAGCGATTAAAAAGGGTAAGGGTAAAACCTGCCGGGGGGCATTGGCAGGAAAAAATAAACCGGCTGGGCCACGCGTTAGGGATAAGCCAGGCCGTTTTACTCCTGGAATCGGCCGTTGCTAAAGTGCCAATGGTGATCGGCTATTTAAAACCCGTGGTGCTGGTGCCGGTAGGCCTGGTTAATTCGTTAGAACCAGCACAGGTGGAAGCCATCCTTTTACATGAACTGGCACATATCCGGCGAAAAGATTATCTCGTCAACATCCTGCAAACAGTATTGGAGACCTTTTTCTTTTTTAACCCTGCAGTTCTTTGGCTGTCCTGGCTAATCCGGTTGGAAAGGGAAAATTGCTGCGACGATGCTGTTATTCATCATACACAAAATCAAATTGGCTATATGCAGGCTTTGGTCCATTTTGAGGAATACCGCCAGGGTTTACCTCCTCAGGCTGTAGCTTTGACCGGCAGAAGAGGGAATATGCTTGGCCGGCTGGAACGAATATTAGCCGGGAATAACCGTTCACTGGGTAAATTGGAGCTGATCATTTTAGCGGTTATTCTTGTGTTGAGTACAGTGTTCATCGCTGTCAGTCCGCAAACTCCTGTACAATCGCTGCTAAAAACACAATACCCCGGTACGGGCTCAAACAGCAAAAACCTGGAAGCGAAGAAGAAGGCGGAAGCTGCTGAGCGAACGCGCCATAAAGAGCCAGGTCCTTAGGCTTAGTATATCCCCATTTATAAACCTTTTTTGCACACTTTACCCGGTGTCCCTGGCCGGTTATTGGGCTAACATTTCTTAAAAAATTATAACCATGTTCAGAAACTATTTAAAAATCGCGGTCAGAAATCTTCAGAAAAACATAGCCTTCTCGATGATCAATATCGCGGGCTTAAGCATAGGTTTGGCCTGCTGTATCCTTATTTTATTATACATCAAAGATGAACTAAGCTTTGACCGTTTTCATGCTCAAAGACAGCATATTTACCAATTGACCTGCCTCCGCAGCGAACAGGATGGCAGCATGAAAAAATTCGCCATTGCAGCATTGGTACAAGGGCCTGCTTTTAAACAGGAGATCCCGGAGATACAGGCCTGTATCCGCGTTAACCCCAGGGATATCGTAATAAAAAGGGGCAACGACGTGTTTAATGAGCATATTACCTGGGCCGATGCCAATTTTTTTAATGTTTTCACTTTCCCGCTCCTTTCAGGAAACCCCGCCACAGTTTTGTCTGATCAGCATGCGATGGTACTGAGCGAGGAAAGCGCAGTTAAATATTTTGGAAGTGTGGATGCCGCCGCAGGAAAGACCCTGCAACTGGAGATCAACGGGAAGTTTGAGCCCTTTATCGTTACTGGTGTCGCCAAAAAAGTCCCTCAAAATTCCAGCATCCAGTTCAGCATTGTGCTGCCTTTTTCCTTTTTTGAAGTGGCCAGCCCTGATAATGGCTGGATGTGGGTATCGTTCCCTACTTATTTTCTCCTTTCGCCCGGGGCCGATATACAAAACATTTCCCATAAAATGGACCAGGTGTACCGCACCCGGGCCAAAGATGAAATTGACCTTAATAACCTGGCGGGTTATGGAAATCATTTTAGCTGGGGGCTGCAACCCCTGACAGCGATGCACTTAAACACCGACTATGAAGGTACACCCGGTGCCAGCGATCCGGTATATTCCTACATCCTGAGTGGAATTGCAGTATTTATTTTGCTGATAGCCTGTATCAACTTTGTAAACCTTACAGTAGCCGCTTCACTTAAAAGGAGCAAGGAGATTGGTATCCGTAAAG
This sequence comes from Mucilaginibacter angelicae, assembly GCF_042434235.1. NCBI lineage: Bacteria > Pseudomonadati > Bacteroidota > Sphingobacteriia > Sphingobacteriales > Sphingobacteriaceae > Mucilaginibacter > Mucilaginibacter angelicae. Next base: position 173,247 of record NZ_JBHLTS010000007.1, read on the forward strand.
TGATGGGCAGTAAACGTAGCCAGCTGACTATCCAGTTCCTGGGTGAATCGGTTATCATCTGCCTGATTGCCTTTATCCTGGCCCTGTTATTGGCCACATTGGCGCTGCCCGTTTTCAATGAACTTGCGAATAAGCAATTGAGTCTCTCATACTTGGTCGACTGGAAGCTGATCGCTGGTTTCGCAGGGCTGTTCCTGCTTACCGGTTTTTCGGCGGGCTTTTACCCCGCATTGGTTTTATCCGGTTTCGGCCCCTCCCTTGCGCTTGCCGGCAAAGCAGGTTTAGGTGGTAAAAACGTATTGGCAAAAAGCCTGGTGGTTATCCAGTTTGCCCTGGCTACCTTCCTGATCATTGCTACCCTGTTTATTTACGCCCAGTTTAATTTACTTACCCAAACCCCGGTTGGCTACCCCGATCAAAACCTGCTCAGCTTTACGGTAAGTCAGGGTACCCGGAGCAAACCGGTAATGGACCTTTATCAGTCAGAATTTTCCAAGGTGCCCGGCGTACTCAATGCAGGTTATAAAAATGTAGGGCATTTTGGAGGGAAGACCCTGGCAGGTAACAAGGAATTTACAGCGGGATATGAGCGTATTGACGCGACTTATTTACCTGCATTAGGAGCGCGGATCATAGCTGGCCGAAATTTTTCACCGGAGTTTCCTTCCGATTCAGCGACCTCTGTATTAATCAACCAAACTCTTGCCGACCAGATGGGCTGGAAAAACCCCATAGGCAAGACAATAGACTATATGAATTTCCCCACCTGGGGTAACCGGAAAGTGACCATTGTTGGTGTGGTTAAAGATTACCATAATGAATCCCTGAAAGAAAAAATCCAGCCGATGATCTTTACCGGAGAATCTTCAATGCCCCTCGGGCAAATGATCGTCCGCATCAGGCCGGAACATACGGCTGCAACCTTACTTGCGATGGAGAAAGCTTATCACCGCCTGAACCCCGGCCATCCTTTCCAGTACGAGTTTAAGGACGAGGCCAATCGTAGAAGTTATGAAGCGGAAAACAAGTGGAAACAGATTATCACTTTCGGCGCCATCATCACCATCTTCATTTCAAGCATCGGTTTGTTTGGCCTGGCCATGCTTTCTGCCAAAAAGCGGGAAAAGGAGATCGGGGTGCGAAAAGTACTGGGTGCATCTGTTGCTGAACTAACCGGCATGTTAAGCCGGGACTTTGGCAAATTGGTGCTGATCGCTTTTGTAATCGCTATCCCGGCCGGCTGGCTGGTGATGCATCGCTGGCTGCAGAACTTCGCCTACCGTGTAGACCTTTGCTGGTGGCGCTTCGCAGCTGCAGGTGTCATTACCATGATGGTTGCCATGCTGACCGTTAGCTACCAGGCCATCCGGGCAGCACTTGCCAATCCTGTCAAATCGCTGCGCAACGAATAAGTTCAATTTTAACCATAAATCAATTTAAAAATCATGAAAAAAGTAATCGTATTCAGTTTTATGCTGCTGGCCCTGACCAGCTTTAAAGCCCTGGCACAAACCGATGAGCAGGCAACCAGGCCTGTTAAAACCGGCGATGAATGGCAAATGCCAAAAGATGTGCTGCTTCGGGCAAAGGCTTTTTCTGAGGGGCTGCAAAAATCCCTCGGCCTGGATGAGGCTGCTACCAAAAAAGTATTCAATGTGTACATGGGCAATACCAAATCCGTTGATGAGATCCGCATGGGACATGCTTCTGAAAAGGAGAAGAAAGAAGCCTTAGCCGCCAACCAGGCAGAATTTGATCAAAAGCTGAAAGGGATCTTATCCCCTGCCCAGTTTGACATTTATCTAAAAAATAAGCCCAGAGCTAAAAACTGATCAATGATTTTTGACAATGTACCTGATATTCTCTGCAGGAAGCGGTCTGATTACTGTGATAATCCCCCACTTTGCGGTTTCATTCATGGTATAAATATAGCCGGGTTTAAGGGTAACTTAAAGAGATAATCATAAAATGCAGCTGCCTGAAAGCTGCCTTCATTTATTATCATAAATTTACCCCCTATGAAAAAACTAACCTTTTTAACCTTATTTGCCCTGCTCAGCAAATTTGGTTTCGCACAAAACTTAAACAATATGCAGTGGTACAGTAAACCCCAGAAATCATCAGTAGAAGGCAGTTCGCTGCATATGACCGTTGACCCTGCAACCGATTACTGGCGGGTAACGCATTACGGCTTTATCAGGGACAACGGCCCTTTTTACTTTACCGAACAGGAGGGCGATTTTGAAGCAAGTGTAAAAATTACCGGCGCTTACAAGGAACTGTTTCACCAGGCAGGCTTAATGGTAAGGATAGATAATAAAAACTGGATAAAAACGGGGATTGAATATGTTGACGGCGTACAGAACGTAAGCGCCGTGGTTACCCGTGAAGTTTCAGACTGGTCGGTAGTGCCGAGGCATGACAGTCCTAAATCCGTTTGGCTGAAACTGCTGCGTAAAGGCGATTTTGTGGAGATCAAATATTCGTTTGATGGTGAAAAATATGATATGCTCCGCCTTGCTTATTTTCCACCTAATGTAAAAGCGATGATAGGCATGGTTGCGGCGGCCCCCGGCAAACAGAGCTTTGATGTTCAGTTTGAAGATTTTAAAGTGCAAAAGATTACAAAGTAGTTTCAATGTACAACCGATACATGGTTAAAGCCTTTAAACTTCCGTTTAAGGGCTTTTTTGCTGAAATAAATTGCTTAATTTAGTAATCCGCGTTTGTATCAACGCACATCAATTATGCGCCTTAAACCTTTATCTTTTATTCTATTGTTGCTCAGCTGCGGCAATCTATGTTTCGGGCAGGGGGCGCGGTTTCAATTTTACCTTACAAAGGCATGCAGTACTGTCGAAAAGCTGGATACTTCTTATTATCTAATGCCGCTTAGCCGTCTGGATACTGGTTATGCGCCCAAAAAAGGTACAGTTTATTTGCCGGCTACAGGGAAGTATGTGATATGGGTTACCACCGGTCCGCTTTTGGATTCACCGTTTATTGAGATCAGGGATACCAGCTTGTTTATTTTCAGATATAAGGAGCCTAAAATACAACAATACATAAGCGGCGCATTGGATTCGCCCCCGATATATGTCAGGTGCGATAGCGCGATCAATGGTTACGCTGAAGATTTTTATCCCGACGGGAAAATAAAGATGCGTGGAAACTTTCGCGAGGGGTATCAAAAAGATAGCCTGGTTACTTTTTATCCTAACGGAAAAATGAAAAGACGAAATACCTCTTCGTCTAAATCAACTAATGTGGAAGAATATGATACTGCGGGTAACCTTATTAAGTTAAGGCGCGGTCAGCGTGGGTCGTTCATGACCTACCTGGAATACCGGTCTACTGAATTTTACCCGAATGGAAAGGTCAGGTTAAAGGAATCATCACTTAAGCGGGTTATCACAATTGAGGAATTTTATCATAACGGACATTTAAAACTAAAGCAAACTAAAAAAGGTAGAACTGAATATTACGAAAATGGTGCCAAACAAGTGATATTTACATGGCAAGGGAAAAAGACCGGTCATGACAGGAGGGAAAAAGACTTTACAATATACAAAAGTGAGTACAATAGTCAGGGGCAGATCATACGATCGGTGATTTTTGAAGTGTGGAACGATAGTTTGCCACAACCTGAACTGGATATTTTGAAATCGGACAAGATAAAAAGTGTTAAAGAGTATAAAGACGGAAAGGAAACTTCAGTAACAGAAGATATTTATCCAAAAGAATATCTGGAAAAGTATGGTTCAGGATCCGGTAATTAGTTAAGCACGCTCATTATAAGTGCTATCCGGACACACTACCATTTAAACAATCCTTTTGCTTTTTGAAGAATGCTTTTTGAGTTGCAATGTTCATCTATCCGTTGCTGTGCATATGTTGCCCCCAGCTCTTTCGCTTTATGCCAGTCCTCACAGGCTCCTTTATTGTCTTTGAGGTTGAGTTTCGAGTTTCCCCTGTTGAAATAGGCCATCTCATTATCGGGTTGTAATTCAATGGCGTGGGTATAATCGGCAATTGCCTCGGCATATTCGCCTGCTTCATCTTTGTTTGCAGCCCTGTTTACTATGGCATCTGTAAAATCGGGCGCAAGTTCTATCGCTTTATCATAATCACGCCTTGCGCTTTTCCAGGTATGCAGCTGGTCTTTTACAGCGGCTCTTGAATACCAGGAATTAGGATCATCAGGATTTATTTTTATAGCGGTGGAAAAATGAATGACAGCCATCCCAAGGTTTCTGTTGTTGAATGCTTTCATCGCAAGGTCAAAGTAGAAATCGTCATCTTTAGTTTCCAGATCAGGAAAAGCCTGGTTTTGCGGATCGCCCATTGCACCGTAGCCGTCAAGCTTACAATCAAATTCATATCCTTTACAATACAGGTCAAGGCCCCAGTACATTAAATTATTTTCATCAACTGGAAATTCTGTTGCATCACCGGCTATTTCCCAGTATTCATCTTTTTTTACGGGTTCGTTTACCTTAAAACCATAATTAGCTGTAAGGAAATTACCTAATGCGCTCAGCTTTTCTTTCGTATCCGAAATAAATATAAAATCATAAGTGGCCAGCGAGTAATCAGTCATCCCGCTCTTTTTTCGCGCCTCGTATACACTCCCGGCCGATGCCATTTCTTTGCCAAATTTGCTGTTAAATTCTGTGCGGGTAAAAAATCTGTTTTCCATTTACAATGCAGGTTTAAGCGCTTACGATAATACCAATATCCTGCAACAACAGCAAATCAGCAATAAAATAATAAGTTGAATTTTATCAGGTAGTGCCACTCTTATTGTATTTAAAGCATTTTTACTATTTTTGTCCCGGTAACCAACCATTCCCTTTATGTGATAACCAATTTCTTTCAGGACAAATAAACAGTGCCGTTGCTGCAACGCCCTCTGTATTTATTCAACTTTTAAGAAAGAAATTATGCTTATTCTTCACGATATCACTTATATACACCCAAACCGTGATCTTTTATTTGCCGGTATAGATCTCGTAATCAACAAAAACGATAAAGTAGCCCTGATAGGTAACAACGGCACCGGAAAATCAACCCTGCTTAAAATACTGGCCGGAAATTTAATGCCTGCAAGCGGCGTGGTAAAAACAGGCTCGAAGCCTTATTATGTACCCCAGATTTTTGGTCAGTATAATGAGTTTACCATTGCCGAAGCCCTGCAAATTGCTGATAAACTAAACGCCCTGCAGCAGATTCTTGAGGGCAATGTAACCGACGAAAACATGACCCTGCTCAATGACGACTGGGCTATTGAGGAGCGTTGCCAGGAAGCTTTTACCTATTGGCAGCTTACGGGTCTGGACCTTTCACAAAAAATGTCAACCCTTAGCGGCGGGCAAAAAACAAAAGTGTTTTTGGCAGGCATCGCCATCCATCGCCCCGAAATAGTTTTATTGGATGAGCCAAGCAATCATCTGGATACCGCAGGCCGCAATCTGCTATACCATTATATCCGGTCAACCAATAATACATTGGTGGTGGTTAGCCATGACCGTACCCTGCTTAACCTGCTCAATACTGTTTGCGAGCTCAGCAAACGCGGCATAACTGTTTACGGCGGTAATTATGATTTTTATGCCGAACAAAAAATGATGGAGAGTGAGGCCCTGAACCAGGATGTAAAAAGCAAGGAGAAGGCGCTTCGCAAGGCTAAGGAAACAGAACGGGAATCAATTGAGCGACAGCAAAAGCTGGATGCCCGCGGTAAAAAGAAACAGGAAAAAGCCGGCGTGCCAACCATTATGATGAAAACTTTGAAAAACAGCGCCGAAAAAAGCACATCAAAAATGAAGGGTGTCCACGCCGAAAAAACAGGCTCTATTGCGCAGGAACTAAGCCAGCTGCGCACCCAGTTGCCGGATATTGATAAAATGAAGATGGACTTTGATAATTCGTCACTTCATAAAGGAAAGGTGTTGATCACCGCAAAAGACCTCAATTTTGGATATGGCGATCAGCTGCTTTGGAACCCGCCGTTAAGCTTTCAAATCACCAGCGGCGAAAGGCTGGTAATCAGAGGTGCAAACGGCTCGGGCAAGACAACGCTGATAAAAATGCTGCTGGGTACGCTTGAACCACAATCCGGCACAATTGAACGTGCCGGAGTTAAAGCCATTTATATCGACCAGGATTATTCCCTGATCAATAATAAACTCAGCGTTTACGAGCAGGCAGAGGAATTTAACTCGGGCGTGTTGCAGGAACATGATATCAAGATCCGCCTTAACAGGTTTTTGTTTACGAAGGAATACTGGGACAAGCCATGCAGCGCCCTTAGCGGCGGCGAAAAAATGCGGTTGATGCTTTGTTCATTAACCATCAGTAACCAGGCACCTGATATGATCATCCTGGATGAGCCCACTAATAACCTCGACATTCAAAATATCGAAATTTTAACTGCGGCTATTAACGATTACCGCGGTACGCTCATCGTGGTATCGCATGATGAATATTTTTTAAAGCAGGTAAATGTGGAAGAGGAGATTTTGATAGGATGATGGGGATATATAAACCAATATGGCAGCTCGCAGGCTGCCATATTGGTATTGTGTTTATTTGTCTCCAGTGCCCCGAGGCTGTTTGAGTGAGGGGCATGTGATTCCTTCCCACTCTCAAGAGGCTACAATGTGTACATATCTTTTTATTAAAAGAAAATGTCATTTCGATAGAGCAGGGCTGGGCTGCGCGCAGGGGCGAAAGAGAAATCTTATACGCCTTGCAGAGCCGTAAGTATGGTTTAGAGCAGAGTTATAAGATTTCTCCTCACCGCACCCGCACATTCCCCAACCGGTTCGGCGAAATGACATTCGGTTTTATTGTTTCATACTCCTTTACAAGATGTGTGCACACAGTAGCTCCCCTGGGAGGGAATTAAAAGACCCATTTTTAATCGATGGCTGTGCCCTCCTTCACCTCATCGCCGGCATTTTTAAGGATGGTTTCGTTAGCCTTCAAATTGCCAAATACCTCGGTAGAATCATGCCTGGTCAAACCTTCCTTAATATCAGTTAAGGCCGCCTTGCCATCTTTCACGGCTATCACGTATTCCCTTTCGGTAGAGCGGATAATGGCGTTGTTGGGCACCAGTAATGATTTTGCGCCCGAAAGCATCGGGATTTTTACTTCGGCGTACATACCGGGTTTTAGTATGCCCTGGTGATTTTGCACATCAATTTCAATAGCTTCAGAACGCATACTGCCTAATGCATTGGCCGACCGGCTGATTTTGGCCATTTGTTCCGTACCCGGCATGGCGTTAAAAGTGAATTTAACAGGCTGTTTCAGATCAACCTTATCAACATAATCCTCGGGGATATAAACTTCTAAACGTAGTTTGCGGGTATCCTGCAAAATGAGCATAGGCAGGTCTGTGCCTTTGCCCGGAGCCACTAAAGCGCCAGGCGAAACATTACGCTGGATGATCATCCCATCAAAAGGCGCCCGGATATTGAGGTAATCCTGCATGGTGCGTACCGATGATACATTGGAGCCTTCTGAACGGGCCATGGCTTCATCGGCCTTCATTTTTGCAAGGGCATTATCCAGTTCAAGCGGCGAAACAGAACCGGGTTCTGTAGCTGCTTCTTTTAACCGCTGATATTTCTCCTTACTGGCAACCGCGTTTTCACGGGCCTGCAGGTAACGGGAATCAGCAGCCTGCAGTTGTGATTCCATTTCGGGTGCTTCAAGCGTAATGAGCAGTTGTCCCTTTTTTACCAGCGTTCCGCGATCTACAAAAACTGTTTTCACAAAGCCGTTTATTTTGGGGAACAGGTTTACCTCATTATATGGTTTTAGCTGCCCCGGGAGCCTGACTTCGCTGGAGAGTGCTTTTTCGGCCACAGTTCCGGTTTCGTATTCCTTTGATTTTTTGGCGGATTTAACTTCTGTGAGGTCAACCGGTTTTTGGTTTCCTGCACAGGCGGCCATTAGGCTGATACTGCTAAGCAGTACGATATATTTTAGTTTCATGATATTAGCTATTGGAGGTTTCAAGTTGTTGTTCATTAACATTTACACCCTTCATTAAGGATGGCGAATCATAAGTGGTTTTTTGCTGTACCCAGGCAAACACCTGCGGCAGTATAAAAAGTGCGGCCAATGTTGAGGCAAATAAGCCGCCTATCACCGCCCTGCCTAAAGGCGCTGTTTGTTCGCCGGCTTCACCCATGCCCGATGCCATGGGGATCATGCCCGCCATCATAGCCAAACTGGTCATGAGGATAGGTCTTAACCTGATGGATGCGCTGGTAATTGCTGCCCGTGTGGAGTCTTTATAGTCGAGCCGCAGCGTTTCGGCATTGGTTACAATCAGGATGGCGTTGGCTACCGATACCCCGGTCGACATGATCATCCCCATATAGCTTTGCAGGTTAAGTGTGGAGCCGGTGAGTAATAAAGCGGTAAGCGAACCCAATATTACCGCCGGTACGGTGGAAAGCACCGTAAGCGATAATTTAAAGGACTGGTAATTGGCCGCCAATAGTAAAAAGATCACGAGGATGGCGAACAGCAAGCCGTTTTGCAGGCTATCCAAAGTTTCCGTTAACAGGCTCGACATCCCCTTAACTTCTGCAATTAAACCTTTGGGAGGTGCACCAACTGATTTAATAACATCCTGTACCGCGGCAGTAGCTGTGCCGAGATCTTTTTTGTAAATATTGGCACTCACTGTTAAAAATCGGCGCGGACCGCTGCGGTCATATTCGCCGGGTGTATAATTAACCTTAAAGCTGGCAATATCGCCCAGTACAGGTGTACTTTGCCCTTTCACCAGCGGGATCTCCTTTAGCTCATCCATGGTGTTCATTACATACTCCGGGATTTGTACCTGTACCTGGTAGGTATAGGCAGATTTATCGTCGAGCCAGAGGTTTTTTTCGGTAAAACGGCTTGACGAGGTACTGGCAGTAACAGAGCGTGCAACATCTTTAATATCCAGCCCTAATTGTGCAGCTTTTAGCCTGTCAAGCGTTATAGCCACCACCGGGAATTTCAAAGGCTGGTTGATCTGCACGTCCCGCAGGTAATCTATCTTTTTAAGTTTGGCTAAAACTTTGCTGGCATAACCTTCAATCTGGGTCATATCCTTACCGGCTACCCTTATTTCAATTGGTGTGGATGCACCCTGGCTCATGATCTTTTCGGTCATATCGATAGGCTCAAAAGTGATGCGCAGTTCGGGGATGCGGGAGGCTATGTTTTTACGGAGGGCATCTTTAAGGTCATCCATGTTTATGTGATAGCCTTCATCAAGGTTAACCTGTAAAACAGCTTCGTGGGTACCGGTATTAAATACATAAAGGTTACTGGTACCGTAGCTGCTGGGCACTATGCCCACATAGCCCGATGTTATGGCTACGTGATGGTTTACCGTGCTGTCGATAATTTGCAGCACCTGTTTCAGCTTGTCTTCGGTGCGCTCAAGCCTTGTACCATCGGGTTCTTTGATCCTGATCTGGAACTGCCCGTTGTTGAGTTTGGGCATCATATCCTTACCGATGAAAACAAAACAAAGCCCGGCCAACCCCAAAACAACTACGAGGTATACAGGCACTATCACTTTTTTATTGGGCATCCAACCCTCAATGATGCGCATGAAACGGATTTTTACCTTCTCAAACAGATCGTTCTTTTCGGGGTGTTTCTGCTCCTGTTGCAGGTGATGGTTTACCTGCCCTTCTTCCGGTCGGTCTAAAGCTTCGCCTGCATGGGCGTGCAGCTGGCCATGTTCGTAGTGCTGATAGGCTTCGGCTTTAATGAGCCAGTTTGATAAAATAGGCACCAGTGTTTGCGCTATAATGTACGATACGATCATGGTTAAACCTATCGAAAGCGACAGCGGTAAAAACATAGCCTTAGGTACCCCAGTCATCATAAACGATGGAGCGAACACAGCCAGGATACAAAGCAGGATGAGCAACAGCGGGAACGAAATTTCCTGGCAGGCATCATAAATAGCCTGTGCCTTGCTTTTACCCATCTCTAAATGCTGGTGGATATTTTCAATAGTTACCGTTGCCTGATCAACTAAAATCCCGATAGCAAGGGCCAGCCCGCTCAGCGTCATGATATTGATGGTTTGCCCAAACAAGCCAAGCAGCAATACCCCCAATAGTATCGATACCGGGATGGTGATCACCACAATTAAACTGCTGCGCCAGTCGCCAAGGAACAGCAGCACCATCAACCCGGTGAGGATAGCTCCCAAACCGCCTTCGGTGATCAAGCTTTTTACCGCGTTTATCACGAAGATGGATTGATCAAACTCGTACGAGATCTTCACATCATCGGGCAAAAGGCTTTGAATTTCGGGGATCTTGGCTTTTAGTGCCTGTACCACGCTCCAGGTGCTGGCATCGGCAGTTTTTACCACCGGCAAATAAACAGAGCGCTTGCCATTGATCAAGGCGTAATCAACTGTAACGTCGGTAGCATCGGCAACGCGGGCAACATCTTTTATCAAAATTGGCACGCCGTTTTTCGTTATTACGGGAATGTTGCCAAATTCGTCGGTTTGGTTAATCAGTGTGTTAATGGTGGTAACAAACATGGTATTACCTAACCTCAGGTTACCCGAAGGCGACATTACGTTGAATTTGGCCAATGCGCTTACCACTTCATCGGGGGTAAGGCCATAACTTCTTAATTTATTTGGATCGACACTGAGTGTGATTGACCTGGCGTTTGAACCGAAGGGAGGCGGGGCCGATAAGCCGGGAACAGTGGCAAACATCGGCCTTACTTTGGTGGCTGCCATATCATATATATCCTTCAGGCTGCGATTGGGGGCTGATAATACTAATTGCCCTACAGGCAGGGATGAGGCGTCAAACCTTACAACCTGCGGCGGTAAAGCCCCAGGCGGAAAAAAGCTCATAACCCGGCTCACCTGCAAGGCTACCTGGGCCTGGGCTTCGGCCATATCTGTGCTTTCATAAAAGCTTAGCTTCACCATGGTTAAGCCCTGGATATTTTTACTGGTGATGCTTTTGATGCCGTTTACGTACAGAAACTGGTCCTGCAAGCGGGTTGAAAAAAAGCCCTCCATTTGCTGGGGCGACATACCCCCGTACGATTCAATAACATATATGGTGGGCAGGTTTAATTTCGGAAAAATATCTATCGGTATTTTTATGGCACTAAGCACTGCAAAAATGAGCAGGCTCAAGGTAACCACCACCGTTGTGATGGGCCTTTTAAGCGCGGATGTGGCCATTGACATAGTTAAATTATTTTAAAAGGTTTAATACAGTATTTACCTGGTTGCCGGTAACAGCCTGCTGGAACAAGGCGTTTGAATAAGCATATTTGGCCTGTACATAATCGGTTTCGGCACGGTAAAGGATATTGAGGGCGGCGTTAAGCTCAATAATATCGGTTAAGCCGTTTTTATATAGCGACAACTTTTGCCGGTATCCATCAGTAGCTGCTTTAAGTTGATGGGGAATTTCAACCAGGCGTTCACGGGCTGTTTGAAGCTCTACACCGGAGCGGTTGGCGCTGATGGCCAGCAGTTGTTTTTGCTCATCCAGTTTTCTGAGCGTATAATCTGTATTGGCGCGTTGTGTCCGCAATTTTAATTGCTTGCGGCGCAGATCAAACAGGTTATAGGAAATGCCGATGCCTACGAGGTAATTATTCCTGTCGAAACCCCAGCCGCTGCTGAGGCTGTTAAAATGATCGTTGGCATCAACACTTGATCCACGACCCCAAACAGCACCTTCCAGCAATATTTTAGGATTGTAGCTTTTTTTGACGAGGGTTTCGCGCTGTAAACTGTTTTGATATACCGATTTATAATAATTGATCAAGGGGTGATTGGTTGTGTCGATAACCAAAGGCTCCAAACCGGTTGCCGTATTGATGAGGTTTGTTTCGGCGGCGGTATCGGGCACTATAGTTTGATAGGGTAAACCACTGATGGCTGAAAGCTGTAATTGCACCTGCTTAACCTGGTTGTTAAGCTCGATATAGTTTAAGCGGGCTTTTGACAGTTCGGCTTCGGCAATGCTGGTATCAACGCCTGCCCTCACCCCGCTTTTAGCCAGCGATTGCACCGACCGCCTGATCTCTTGGTTCCGTTTGATGTTACGCGCCTGGATAGTTAGGAAGTTTTCCAGTTTCATCAGGAGCAGGTAATTGCCAATGGCATAAGCCTGCAACTGGTATTTGGAATCGGCAAACTGGTTTTGCTGTACCTGGATATCTGAACCGGCTACTTTATTTTGCGCGCCGTAAGCACCAAAATTGTAGATCTCCCAGTCGAGCGCGGCCACACCTACGTTAGCTGATACTGTGGTGGTATTACTTTCGGCACGTACCCCTCTCGAATCGGAAGGGATAATGCTAAAGCCAAAATATGGTCCGGCCACGTTGTTATTGGTGCCATAATCGGCCTGGTAATTCAGTTTCAGGTTGGGGAGCCAGCTGCTCCGCGTTTCGGCTGCCTCGGCTTGTTTAATCGCTATTGCTGTCGAATCGGTTAGTAATGTCGGTGCGTTTTGATTTACACTGCTGAGCAGCGCTTTTAAACTAACCGGTGTGTTATTTTGCTGCTGCGCATAGCTACAGGCTGTTGTTAACAAGCCTGTCAGCAGGCAGCAGAACTTCTTTGAAATTCGCATGTCTTGATTTTCCGGAATATGCTTACCGGTAAAATGTCCGTGCAAATGATCAACATACAGATCAATGGCTACGGGAAAAGTACCGGTAAACGATGGATAATTAATTGGAAAAAATGATGGGTAAAGGCAGAATGCCTTCTTCATTCAGATCAAATGCGGAAAGTGCAAAGGGAGAGATAGGTGTACTGAGAGCCGGGTTTAAGCCTGAAATACCGGAAGAATGGTTTCAGATTTAATTTCCAGAGCTGTATTGCAAAAAACAGCAGTATAAAACTGCCTACAACAGCGCTGATTAAATCGGTAACGGATTTCTTTTCTTCGAGTGTTGATTTATCAGGTCTTTGCACATAGCTTGATTCGGAGAGGCTGTTGTGCAGGTTCTCGATTTTTCGTTTAAAAATGGAATTGAACCCTGTGGAATGCGTGCTCTCCAATTGTGTTAAACGGGGAAGGAAGAAAACATGACTGCTTGCGATGAGCAAATAAAAAGCCATTACCGATATTACCAGTAATGATCTTAAAAACTCAGCCTTCCTCTTTTTTAACATATTAACTTATGCTATGCAAAAATGAAAAAAAATGTCAATTTGTTTTGCAACAGTATTGTTGCAATCAGCTTTTGAAGATTGATCATTTTATCATGGCTTCCAGTTTTTTAATATCCCGGTAAACGATATATAAAGGCATGATCCCGAAAATGCCGAAACAGCAGTCGATAAGCCGCCAGTAAACCGGGATGCCGCGGATTGGCCCGGCAATAAAGGCCAGCGGAAATACCATAACACAGGCAATCATACCAAATTCAATCACCCAAATGTTTTTAACGGGATCTTTCAGCGGGCCAACAAATGCCATGGCAATAACCAGGTGACCAAAAGCCAGCCAGTCGGTACCGTAGGCGAGGTAAGGATAGTTTTGATTGGTGATTTTTACGGCGAGATAAACTTTAGTTAACCAGCCCTGCATAAACTCGGGAAATACAGATGCATGGTTGGCAAGCCAGGCAAGCTCAGTTTCGATAGGGAATGCGGTTACACCACTTAATACCAGGCCAATAATAAATACAATTACCCAGGTTTTTATTTTTTTGCGAAGTTCAGGTTCGGTTTTCATAACCGCGGCAATGTAGTAAATTAATGGGTTGCGAAGGTCACTCAAAGACGCTAAGTTTTTCAACTCGTGTTTGTTGCAAATACAGGTGTTGGGAAGATGAATTTGTTTGGAGAATAAACAAAAAAACATGTCATTGCGAGCGTAGCGTGGCAATCCCGTAGCCAATGCATGTCCGCTCTGTATAGCTGCGAGATTGCTTCGTCGTTCCTCCTCGCAATTGTACGGGTTTAGTAATTCGGTAACAGAATCAGGTATTTTATTTGTTGTTTACGGATGCCATTTCAATAGGTTTTTTACCATTAATACCCTGATGAGGCCTTTCCCAATTATAGTA
>NZ_JBHLTS010000008.1:0-3419 GCF_042434235.1 Mucilaginibacter angelicae
GAACCTATCGCGCAGCGATGTGTACGGTCCCGGTTAAAAGCTATATTCAGCGCCTCTACCTCGATCGGGTCGCCAAGACGCGTACCCGTGCCGTGCGCCTCGATATAACTGATGCTCTCCGGCAAAATCCCGGCAAACTTTTGGGCGTTTTTGATACATTTCACCTGGCCCTCAACGCCGGGGGCTGTATAACCCACCTTATTGTTACCATCATTATTAACCGCGCTGCCTTTAATGATCGCATAGATATGATCATTGTCCTTCAGCGCCTCAGACAGACGTTTCAATACCACAATTCCTACCCCTTCGCCCCCAACACAACCACTCGCAGCCTGATCAAATGCCCGGCAATGACCATCTGATGATTTGACCATCCCTTCTTCATATAAATATCCAGTGTTCTTACTTGTTCCAATTGATATTCCACCTGCTATCGCGATTTTCGCTTCGCCCAGTAATAAGCTGTTACATGCAAGATTAATAGCTACCAAAGAGGTTGAGCAGGCCGTATTTACAGAAAATACAGGCCCGTTTAAATTCAATTTATATGATAATAATGATGTGAGATAATCTTTACCGCTTAAATAATCTAAACTTAACTCATCTATTTCTGTATTTTGATTTGATAATTGAGCGTAAGCTTTCCAATTTAAATCATTTCCCCCTCCAGCAAATAACCCTACAGCCCCTTTAATTTTTTTTAAATTACAACTTGCATCTTCAAGTGCCTCCCAAACACATTCATGGAAAATTCGATGCATGGGATTCATTAAATTTGCTTCGATAGGCTTGTAATCAAAAAAAGCCGCGTCAAATTGTTCTTTGTTTTTTAATACAGCCCTTGCGTTGATAAAATTTGATTGTCGGATAAGTTTTTTATCTGCTTTCAATGACGTTAATGCATCGTCAGATAAAAATTCAATTGATTCTACGCTTGTTTTTAAATTATTCCAATACTCCCTCCAATTATCGGCGCCCGGCACTCTGCATGCCAATCCTATAATTGCTATTTCCATGCCCGTGTAGCCCTGGTTATTCTTCATCGCTATAATTATAATTTAACAAACTGATGGTTTTAGCCCTGGCATCCGTCGCTTCAATAAGTTCCTGATCGAAATTATTGGAATCTGGATTCAGATTTAAATCGATATGTTTTGCCAATACTGAAATATTGGGGAAAGTAAAAGCCGCCAGGACGGCTATATGCTCGTCAAAAGTTCCATTGATAATATTTATCATTTTCACAGCTTTTAGTGAGTTCCCCCCTAAGTCAAAAAAGTTATCATTGATCCCGATCCCGTTACGACCGAGCACTTCTTCCCATATCCCGATCAACTGCGATTCCGTCTCATTGCGCGCACCTTCGTAAACCGTGCCACCCGAAAGCTCCTGGCCCGCCGGTGAGGGCAGCCGTTTCTTATCTACCTTCCCGTTTGCCGTTAGCGGTAATGCTTCCAGCTGTACATAATGGCCCGGTACCATATAGCCCGGCAAGCGTTCCTGAAGGTACTGACGAAGCTCCGGTACATTCAGCAGTGTGCCGCTTACCAAGTACGCTACCAGCTCCCGTTCGCCGCTGCCCAGATCCAGCGCCTGTACAACCGAGCTGCTTACATCGCTGTGACCGTTTAGCGCACTTTCGATCTCCCCTAATTCGATCCGGTAACCCCGCACTTTTACCTGGTCGTCTAAACGGCCCTGGTATTCTATATTGCCGTCCGCAAGCCATCTGCCAAGGTCCCCCGTGCGGTATAGGCGTTCACCGGGCTTGAATGGATTGGCAATAAACTTCTCAGCGCTCAGCTCTTCACGGTTCAAATAACCCCTCGCAACTCCGGCCCCGCCTATACAGATCTCCCCGCTTACCCCTACAGGCTGTAACTTTAAACCGGCATCTAAGATGTAGATCCCGACATTCCAGATCGGCTTACCGATAGGGATGTTTGTATCCTGCGCTGAAACCGGGTAATAGGTTGCTTCGATACAGGCTTCCGTAGGGCCATATAAATTATGAACCGGTATGTTTGTTTTTGAATACCATCTGTTTGTAGTTGACGCTGATAATGCCTCTCCGCTGGTAACCACCATGCGAAGGCTCGATAAGCCCGGCGATGCATCTGCAGGCAAGTTTGCGATGAACATGTTAAACATGCTTGGCACAAAATGCAGGCAGCTTATCTTTTCACTTCCTATTATTGTAAAAATCCTTTCAGGCGATTTTACATCATCGTTACTGCAGAGGACTATTTTTGCGCCGTAACATAGCGGCATAAAAAACTCCCATACCGAAACATCGAACGTAAATGTTGTTTTCTGAAGGATAATATCAGCCGCACTGAAATCATAATGCTTCCACATCCATTCGATCCTGTTAACCACACTCCGGTGTTCCACCATCACCCCTTTGGGTTTGCCTGTTGAGCCTGAGGTGTAGATCACATACGCCAGGTCCCTCGATTCATTTACACCTGCGAGGTTATCTGCACCATATTCAGCTAATGACGACCGGAATTCCGATAACAAGGTGTCATCTATCAACACCTTACAGCCGCTGTCTTTTAGCATATAACTGATCCGCTCTGAAGGGTAACCCGGATCGACCGGTACATATGCACCTCCTGCCTTCAATACACCGAGGATCGCCACGATCATTTCTAAAGAACGTTCCAGGCAAATCCCCACCAGGTCCTCACGGCCTACACCCCTCAGGCGCAGGAAATGCGCCAGCTGGTTTGACAAACCGTTCAGTTCCGAATAGCTCAGCGTCTGTTCCCCGAATACCAGTGCCGGTGATCCGGGGGCCTGTGCTGCCTGTGCCTCGAAAAGCGAAACAAGCGTCTCCTCCTCAGGGTAGGCTACCGCCGTATCATTGAAGCTTTCCAGGAGTTCTTTGCGCTCTGCAGCACCCAGGTAATCCAGCTCCGAAATTGGTACATCCGGTGAACCGCATACCGCCGGCAGCAGCCGATCCAGGTGACCGCATAAGCGTTCTGCCATCTCTCGGCTGTAGATATCGCTGTTATAGGTCAGGTCCAGCAGGATACCCTCTGTGCCTTCTGTAAAATTGAACGTCAGGTCGAACTTACTGCTCTCTGTCTGCACTTCTTCATAGGCCCTTACTTCAAGGCCCTCAAGTGTCGGGAGCACTCCCTTGCCCATCCCTGTGTTCTGCAACACCACCATCACATCGAACAAGGCGTTACGGCTCAGGTCACGCGGCAAATCCAGCTGGTCTATTAGTTCATCAAACGGGTACAGCTGATGCTCATAGGCACCTAACGTTACCTCACGGACATGCGACAACAGCGAACGGTAGCTCCAATCCCCTTCGAAACGGCTCCGCAAGGCCAGCGTGTTCACATAAAACCCGATCTGTTCTTCCAGGTCCGTATGGGAACGGCCTGCTATCGGGCTCCCGA
>NZ_JBHLTS010000009.1:0-3082 GCF_042434235.1 Mucilaginibacter angelicae
GAACCTATCGCGCAGCGATGTGTACGGTCCCGGTTAAAAGCTATATTCAGCGCCTCTACCTCGATCGGGTCGCCAAGACGCGTACCCGTGCCGTGCGCCTCGATATAACTGATGCTCTCCGGCAAAACCCCAGCAAACTTTTGGGCGTTTTTGATACATTCCGCCTGGCCCTCAACGCCGGGGGCTGTATAACCCACCTTATTGTTACCATCATTATTAACCGCGCTGCCTTTAATGATCGCATAGATATGATCATTGTCCTTCAGCGCCTCAGACAGACGTTTCAATACCACAATTCCTACCCCTTCGCCCCCAACACAACCACTCGCAGCCTGATCAAATGCCCGGCAATGACCATCTGATGAATTAATCATTCCATCTTCATATAGATATCCTTTGGTTTTTAATGTATTTATAGTCACTCCGCCGGCCAAGGCAAGTCCACACTCTTTCATGAGCAGACTTCGGCAGGCTTGATGTACGGCGACTAACGAAGTTGAACAGGCTGTGTCGATATAGATAGCTGGTCCACGCAGATTTAATTTGTAAGAAACCAAACTACTTAGATGCGCCTGATTGGATATCATATTTAAATAAAAAGGATCAACAGATGAATTGCCTGCCTGACCATTAGCATAGATTTTCCAATTGTTATTAATTGAAGCTCCGGCAAACAGGCCTATCTTTTTATTTGAAATCTGAGATGAGTAACCGGAATCTTCCAGGGCATGCCAACAATGTTCATGAAAGATCCTGATTTGAGGATCCATTAATGCGGCCTCTTCAAATCCGTATCCGAAAAATTCGTTATCAAAAAACTCCTTATTTGTAATAATAGCTGCTGATTTAACATATAATTTGTTCTGCAACTTCTTTACGGAAACTCCTTGTTCAGTTAATTCCTCGTCGGAAAAAGTAGTTACTGATTCATTTCCATTTTGAAGATTATCCCAAAATTTTTTATAATTATCACTACCCGGAAATCGAAGGGAAATTCCAATGATAGCAATCTCCAAACCATCGTACTTTTTATTTTGAATCATAATCTAAAAATCAAGTTTCTCTAAATCCCCAATAAGTGCTTCTCTGTCGAAATCGTCATCCGCCTTCGCTACCGGTATATCTAAAATGTAATTGACAAAACTTCCTATACTTGGATATTTAAAAAATGTGGCCGTGTTAATCTCTTTCATCAAAACCTTATTAACAGCTTTGGATAACTTAATTATCAACATCGAGTTACCGCCCAGGTCAAAAAAATTATCGTTGATCCCGATCCCGTCACGACCGAGCACTTCTTCCCATATCCGGATCAACTGCGATTCCGTCTCATTGCGCGCACCTTCGTAAACCGTACCTCCCGAAAGCTCACGGCCTTCTGGCGACGGCAGCCGTTTCTTATCTACCTTCCCGTTTGCCGTTAGCGGTAACGCATCCAGTTGTACATAATGCCCAGGTACCATATAGCCCGGCAAGCGTTCCTGCAGGTACTGCCGAAGCTCCGGCACATTCAGCATTTTGCTGCTTACCACGTACGCCACCAGCTCATGCTCGCCATTGCCCAGATCCAGCGCCTGTACAACCGAGCTGCTTACATCACTGTGCCCGTTTAGCGCGCTCTCGATCTCCCCTAACTCGATCCGGTAACCTCGCACTTTTACCTGGTCGTCTAAACGTCCCTGGTATTCTATATTTCCATCCGCGAGCCATCTGCCAAGGTCGCCTGTACGGTATAGGCGTTCGCCGGGCTTGAATGGGTTTGCGATAAACTTCTCCCGGCTCAACTCTTCACGGTTTAGATAACCGCGTGCAACACCAGCTCCACCTATGCAGATTTCTCCTGTTACTCCTATAGGCTGTAACTTTAAACCGGTATCTAAAATGTAGATCCCGGTATTATGTATAGGCTTGCCAATCGATAATTCAGTACTGCTTAATTTATTCCATGCCAACTCTATCGATGTTACCGTTGTTTCCGTTGGCCCATATTCATTATAAAAAGCATAAGCGTTCCATTTAGTGGCTAATGCTGTAGAGCATTTATCACCACCCGATACTACCCGTCGGAGTGAAGGATAATTCGTTTCTTCTATATTTTTTAACATTTCCGGAACCATATGAATGTGTGTTACTCCGGAATTCGTTATGTAAGATTCTAACTTTAATGGATCCTGAACCGTTTCTTTATCAATTACACTTAATAATGCTCCTGCTGTAAGTGCAATAAAAATTTGTTCTACTGAAGCGTCGAAGGAAATATTAGAAAACTGTAATACATGATCGGTCTCGTCTATTCTAAAAAAGGCTCGCTGTCCTATTACCAAATTAACCACGCTCCGGTGTTCCACCATCACCCCTTTGGGTTTGCCTGTTGAGCCTGAGGTGTAGATCACATACGCCAGGTCCTTCGATTCATTTACACCGGCAAGGTTATCTGCACCATATTCAGCTAATGACGACCGGAATTCCGATAACAGGGAGTCATCTATCAACACCTTACAGCCGCTGTCTTTTAGCATATAACTGATCCGCTCTGAAGGGTAACCCGGATCGACCGGTACATATGCACCTCCTGCCTTCAATACACCGAGGATCGAGATCACCAGCCATTCACTCCGGTCCTGCATGATCCCAACCAGGTCCTCACGGCCTACACCACGCGAACGCAGAAAATGCGCCAGCCGGTTTGACAAACCGTTCAGTTCCGAATAGCTCAGCGTCTGTTCTCCGAATACCAGTGCCGGTGATCCGGGGGCCTGCGCTGCCTGTGCCTCGAAAAGCGAAACAAGTGTTTCCTCCTCAGGGTAGGCTACCGCCGTATCATTGAAACTTTCCAGCAGCTCTTTGCGCTCTGCAGCACCCAGGTAATCCAGCTCCGAAATTGGCGCATCCGGTGAACCGCATACCGCCGGCAGCAGCCGCTCCAGGTGACCGCATAGCCGCTCTGCCATCTCTCGGCTGTAGATATCGCTGTTATAGGTCAGGTCCAAAAGGATACCCTCTGTGCCTTCTGTAAAATTGAACGTAAGGTCGAACTTACTGCTCTCTGTCTGCACTTCTTCATAGGCCCTTACTTCAAGGC
>NZ_JBHLTS010000010.1:0-1517 GCF_042434235.1 Mucilaginibacter angelicae
AATCAAATACGCTATTGGTATATTCAAAACCCGCATAACGGGCTACCGACAGTGATCTTATTTCTTGACCATCCCGGGTACCGATGCCCGCGTTCTGAACGATCACCTGGATATCGAATAGAGGGTTACGGCTCAGGTCACGCGGCAAATCCAGCTGGTCTACCAGCTCATCAAACGGGTACAGCTGGTGCTCATAGGCACCTAACGTTACCTCACGCACATGCGACAACAGCGAACGGTAGCTCCAATCCCCTTCGAAACGGCTCCGCAAGGCCAGCGTGTTCACATAAAACCCGATCTGTTCTTCCAGGTCCGTATGGGAACGGNCCTGCCCCGTATAACGGTACAACAGCGCGTTCACCAACGACAAAAGCCCCATGAAAAGCGTGCTTCCGCTTGCCTGTAACAGTTCTTTTAAATCCGATGCTGACCCACCGCCGATCAGCAGGCTTACCATACCTCCGTTATAGCTCTTCTGTGAGGGACGCCCGCCAAGGTCTCCCGTCAGCTCCAGCACAGGCAGCGGGCCTGATAATACTTCCTGCCAGTATGCGGCATGTACACCCTGTGCTCCTGCTGATAAAACCGATTGCTGCCAGGCAGCGTAATCTTTATACTGGATCCTTAAGGGTTGTAACTGTACCGGTGATCCTGCCTTCCCTGAATTATAATATCCCAATACCTCCCCGATCAGTACTTCCATCGACCAGCCATCGCTGATGATATGGTGCATCACATACGCGAAAACCCAACGGTCTTCCGATAACCGGCATAACAGCGCCCGCAGCAATGGCCCTTCAGCCAGATCAAAGCTTTCATTCACAAATTCCCTTACATGCCCCTTTAAGTTATCCTCACCATCCTCATCCCCCCTAAGGTCAAGCTCCTCGATGCGAAAACCAAGCTCTTCCGGGCTAAGGATATACTGGCGTACATCGCCTGATCCGTTCTCTTTAAATACCGTCCGAAGGGCCTCGTGGCGGCCGATCAGGCGGCTGAAGCCTGATGACAGCAACGCCACATCCAGCTCCCCGCGGAATTCATAAACGCCCGGCATGTTATAAGCCACATTGGCCTCTGATAACTGGCTCAGGATCCATAACCGCCGCTGTGACGGCGATGATGGATAATCTGGTGATGCAGCAACCTCAGGAATCTCGCTAAAATCAACTTCATTAAAAACCTCTACCTTTAGAAAACTTATAATCTCATTCTTATATTCTTTTATTTCCTCGAATATTTCACTTGGTAAGACATCAGTGTCGTATCTTATTTTTAAGTTTTCACCATCTAAAGAAATATGTATATTATTTTCCTTCAATTTCGTTAACAACGTTCTCATGTTAAATTATAATTTCTTTAGTAAGTACTGTTTCCGTTTTAAGCCATATAATATTATCTATATACTCAGCCAGCTCTTTGATATTTTGTTTTTGAAAGAAGTCTTTTAATGGGATGTTGATATTAAACTCTTTTTTTAAACGCTTG
Organism: Mucilaginibacter angelicae; assembly: GCF_042434235.1. Classification (NCBI taxonomy): domain Bacteria; kingdom Pseudomonadati; phylum Bacteroidota; class Sphingobacteriia; order Sphingobacteriales; family Sphingobacteriaceae; genus Mucilaginibacter; species Mucilaginibacter angelicae. Next base: position 1,489 of record NZ_JBHLTS010000010.1, read on the forward strand.
ATCAAAACCATTGCCTTTAACGAATCTCC
>NZ_JBHLTS010000011.1:0-2350 GCF_042434235.1 Mucilaginibacter angelicae
ATCTTGAATATTTAAATGAACAAGAGCGATCAACGCTTTTGGAATTGTTCAATAACAGCGCGGTCGATTATCCGGTTGGAGAGACACTGGTATCGGTTTTTTCGGCGCAGGCGGTTTTGCGGCCCGAAGCGCAGGCCGTTGTATGTGGTTCAGGTTCACTTACGTACCATGAGCTGGATGAGAAGTCAGACCGGTTATCATCTTATTTGGTTACGACGCTGAACGTCCGGCCGAATGACCTGGTTGGTTTACTGCTGGACCGCTCGTGTGATATGATTGTTGGCATTCTTGGGATACTAAAGGCAGGAGCCGCCTATGTTCCGATCGACCCGGCGTACCCGGCCTCGAGAAAGGCGTACCTGTTAGAAGATTCGGGTTTGCAGGTGCTGATCACGCAGATGGATTATTTATTTGACTTGTCCGGTTTCGGGGGTACTGTTTTTGCCATCGACGTTCAACTGGAGGGGCTGGTCTTAGCGCCGGATTACAGGCATCCGGAGATCGGGGCAACCGACCTGGCCTATGTCATTTATACCTCTGGTTCAACAGGTAACCCGAAGGGGGTGATGATCGAACATGGCATGATCGTCAATACGATATATGCGCAGCAAACGATCTTTGAAGTAAGTGAAGGGGAGCGGTGTTTGCAATTCTCCTCTCCATCATTCGATGCCTCGGTTTGGGAAATATTTATGGCCCTTGCCTCGGGCGGGGTGCTGTATATCATTAGCGAGGAACAGAAGAGGTCTCCTTTACAACTGGAGGCCTACCTGGAAGAAGAGCAGATCTCGATAGCAACACTCCCGCCGGCATATTTAAAACAACTGCGTATAGAAAAGCTTTCGGGAATAAAAAAGCTGGTCACGGCGGGAGAGGCCGCGATAGCGGAAAAAGCGGCTGCATTCAATCATTACGGTACATATTACAATGCTTACGGTCCTACGGAGTCGAGTATCTGTGCAACGATCTTCCGGGTAGGACCTGGTACAGGTATCAGCAAGACAAACATCCCTATCGGCAAACCGATACCCAATACCGAAATCTACATCTTAGATGCCGGTTTAAAGCTACAGCCTGTAGGCGTAAGCGGGGAGATCTGTATCGGCGGGGCCGGAGTTGCGAGGGGTTATTTGAACCGTGAAGAGCTGAGCGCTGAGAAGTTTATTGCCAATCCATTTAAGCCCGGTGAACGCCTATACCGCACGGGGGACCTCGGCAGATGGCTTGCGGACGGCAATATAGAATACCATGGCCGTTTAGACGATCAGGTAAAAGTGCGGGGCTACCGGATCGAATTAGGGGAGATCGAAAGTGCGCTAAACGGTCACAGCGATGTAAGCAGTTCGGTTGTACAGGCGCTGGATCTGGGCAGCGGCGAACGGGAGCTGGTAGCGTACGTGGTAAGCGGCACCGTACTGAATGTGCCGGAGCTTCGTCAATACCTTCAGGAACGCTTGCCGGGTTATATGGTACCGGGCCATTATGTACAACTGGAAGCATTACCGCTAACGGCAAACGGGAAGGTAGATAAGAAACGGCTGCCCTCACCGGCGGGCCAGGAGCTTTCGGGAGGTACGGTTTACGAGGGAGCACGCAACGGGACGGAAGCCAGGCTGATCGGGATATGGGAAGAAGTGCTCGGCCGTAACGGGATCGGGATCCACGATAACTTTTTTGATTTAGGGGGGCATAGTTTGAAGGCGACCCGGTTGGCGGGCCATATCCATAAGGAGTTCGGGGTGAAAGTGTCGCTTCGCGACCTTTTCAGCCAAACGGTGCTTGTGGAGCAGGCTGAGCTGATCAGCGCCGGTATTCAGGCGGAATATAGCCGTATCCCCGAAGTAGGGGCATCTCCGGATTACGTGTTATCGTCATCACAGCGGCGGTTATGGGTGCTCGGGCAATTGTCGGAGGCCAATGTGGCCTATAACATGCCTGGCGTTTATGAGTTCCGCGGGGAGCTGGATGCGGCGTTGCTGTCATCAGGCTTCAGCCGCCTGATCAGCCGCCACGAGGTCCTTCGGACGGTATTCAGAGAAAACGGATCAGGTGATGTACGCCAGTATATCCTTAGCCCGGAAGAGCTTGGGTTTCATATGAAGGAATATGACTTTAGGGGGGATGAGGATGCACAGGAGCAGGTGAAAGAAGAAGTAAGGGAATTTGTGAATGAAAGCTTTGATCTGGCTGAAGGGCCGTTGCTGCGGGCGCTGTTATGCCGGCTATCGGAAGACCGTTGGGTTTTCGCGTATGTGATGCACCATATCATCAGCGATGGCTGGTCGATGGAAGTACTGATCGGGGAGGTATTGGGATATTATAATTCAGGGAAGGCAGGATCACCGGTACA
>NZ_JBHLTS010000012.1:0-848 GCF_042434235.1 Mucilaginibacter angelicae
TTCCTGCATATAATGTTGCCCGGTCATCTTTTGTTACTTTATAATAATTTATATGCCAGTAACTTAAATTAACCACGCTCCGGTGTTCTACCATCACCCCCTTGGGTTTGCCTGTTGAGCCTGAGGTATAGATCACATATGCCAGGCCCTTCGATTCATTTACACCAGCGAGGTTATCCGGGCTATATTCAGCTAATGACGACCGGAATTCCGATAACAAGGTGTCATCTATCAACACCTTACAGCCGCTGTCTTTTAGCATATAACTGATCCGCTCTGAAGGGTAACCCGGATCGACCGGTACATATGCACCTCCTGCCTTCAATACCCCNCCAGCCGGTTTGACAAACCGTTCAGTTCCGAATAGCTCAGCGTCTGTTCACCGAATACCAGTGCCGGTGATCCGGGGGCCTGCGCTGCCTGTGCCTCGAAAAGCGAAACAAGCGTCTCCTCCTCAGGGTAGGCTACCGCCGTATCATTGAAGCTTTCCAGAAGTTCTTTACGCTCTGCAGCACTCAGGTAATCCAGCTCCGAAATTGGTACATCCGGTGAACCGCATACCGCCGGCAGCAGCCGCTCCAGGTGACCGCATAAGCGCTCTGCCATCTCACGGCTGTAGATATCGCTGTTATAGGTCAGGTCCAAAAGGATTCCCTCTGTGCCTTCTATAAAATTGAATGTAAGGTCGAACTTACTGCTCTCTGTCTGCACTTCTTCATAGGCCCTTACTTCAAGGCCCTCAAGTGTCGGGAGCACTCCCTTGCCCATCCCCGTGTTCTGCAACACCACCATCACATCGAACAAGGCGTTACGGCTCAGGTCACGCGGCAAATCCAGCTGGTCTATTA
>NZ_JBHLTS010000013.1:0-331 GCF_042434235.1 Mucilaginibacter angelicae
TTCCTGCATATAATGTTGCCCGGTCATCTTTTGTTACTTTATAATAATTTATATGCCAGTAACTTAAATTAACCACGCTCCGGTGTTCTACCATCACCCCCTTGGGTTTGCCTGTTGAGCCTGAGGTGTAGATCACATACGCCAGGTCCTTCGATTCGTTAACACCGGCAAGGTTATCTGCACCATATTCAGCTAATGACGACAGGAATTCCGATAACAAGGTGTCATCTATCAACACCTTACAGCCGCTGTCTTTTAGCATATAACTGATCCGCTCTGAAGGGTAACCCGGATCGACCGGTACATATGCACCTCCTGCCTTCAATACACC
>NZ_JBHLTS010000013.1:409-893 GCF_042434235.1 Mucilaginibacter angelicae
CCGAATACCAGTGCCGGTGATCCGGGGGCCTGCGCTGCCTGTGCCTCGAAAAGCGAAACAAGCGTCTCCTCCTCAGGGTAGGCTACCGCCGTATCATTGAAACTTTCCAGGAGTTCTTTGCGCTCTGCAGCACTCAGGTAATCCAGCTCCGAAATTGGTGCATCCGGTGAACCGCATACCGCCGGCAGCAGCCGCTCCAGGTGACCGCATAAGCGCTCTGCCATCTCTCGGCTGTAGATATCACTGTTATAGGTCAGGTCCAGCAGGATTCCCTCTGTGCCTTCTGTAAAATTGAACGTCAGGTCGAACTTACTGCTCTCTGTCTGCACTTCTTCATAGGCCCTTACTTCAAGGCCGTCAAGTGTCGGGAGCACTCCCTTGCCCATCCCCGTGTTCTGCAACACCACCATCACATCGAACAAGGCGTTACGGCTCAGGTCACGCGGCAAATCCAGCTGGTCTATTAGTTCATCAAACGGGTACA
>NZ_JBHLTS010000014.1:0-30095 GCF_042434235.1 Mucilaginibacter angelicae
TCAGCAGGATGTAGAGGTACAAAAGGCAAGAAAGATCGCTCGTCTGCAAAAAGAAGCGCAAAAACTCGGGCTTACACTTCAAAATGCAGCTTGATTATGAACCAATTACTTGCACGTCATTATAAGGAACGAAGCAATCCCCGACAGGCAGGTAACGGGCTTTGTTATAATGAACCTACATCGTCGCGCTCTTGGCCGCACGGGGCCAGGTACTTTTGTCTTGATACAAAAGTACCCAAAAAATCAAGTCAGCAGATAGGCTTCTTTGCGCACAAGCCTTTGCCCTGCAAAACGGATAGAACCACGGACTGCAATTATTTTGCCCTGCTTCGCACCCACTCACCCGAGCTTCTGCAAAAACTTGCTATGCCCTTTCCTGCACTCAAGGCCACCATTGTTCTACCCGTTTTCGCCCGAAGCTTACCTGCTGACGGGAACCTTTTTTATCATGTCATCGGTAACCTGTCGAAGGACGCGCGCAGAGGCCTGCCCACTATGCTTCGACGAGCTCAGCATGACCCGTTTTTAAACATTTCATGGGTAGCTTGCCGCAAGTTCAATACTAAGGCAGCTACTGTTAAACACAACAAAACCACCCTGCTCCCGCAAAGTGGCTTCATTAATCAGATAAAAGATTTTACAAATAACCCGCAGCACCGATATCAGCAATCAATCCGGTACCTTTTGGCTGCCAATTTAAAGCTTCCCGCGTTTTTTCGCTTGATGATGGGCAATTCATTGATGCAAAGTGCAGGAACCAGCCAAAATGTGCCGCAGCCTCATCGCCTGTTTTGCTAAGTACAGGCAGATTTAAGCCCTGGCCAATGGCTTCAGCAATTTCCCGAAATACTACACCTTCCTCTGCTACTGCATGAAGAACACAGAGTTCCGGTTGTTTTTCTACAATCAGGCGGTATAAAACTGCGGCATCTAAGCGATGAACAGCAGGCCAGCGATTGTTTCCATCAGCTATATAGGCTGATTCTCCTTTTTCCTTTGCCAGATTGATGATCATGGGTACAAAGCCATGATCGCCCTCACCATGTACACTTGGCGGCAGGCGCACTGTATAAACTTTGACACCTTTTGCAGCCACAGCTGCTGCAGCCTCTTCTGAAGCCACCCGCGGAATAACGTCTGATGCTACAGGCGGTACATCATCCTCGGTTGCAAGGCGGCCATAATTTAAAAGACCTACACCGGATGTAATAACCAAAGGTTTATCCGAACCGACCAATGCATCTCCTAAGGCCGTAATCACCTTCCGGTCATCTTCACAATTGGCTTTAAATTTCGAAAAATCATGGTTAAAGGCCGTATGGATCACGGCATCACAAGCGGCGGCACCTTTCTGAATAAACTCCTGGTCATTGACATCGCCGCGGTATACTTCGGCACCGGTTGATGCCAATTGTTCGGCACCCTTATCTGAACGGACAAGGCCAAGCACCTCATGACCCGTCCCTAAAAGTTCGTTTACTATTGCTGAGCCTACAAATCCCGAGGCCCCTGTTACAAATACACGCATAAGTTAATGATTTTGTTAATACAAAATTCACCAATAAGAACCCGCTAAAGGTGGTCACCTGACCATAATTTCAATTAGCGCTGTAACTGCGCGTGACGGATGCGGGTAAGGGTTTTTATGGAGATGCCAAGATAAGCCGCAATCATGCGGAGCGGCAAGCGGGACAGATAGTCCGGAAAGGTATGCACAAAATCCTCGTATTTTTCTTCCGGGGTGGCACTTAAGGAAAGCAGGATCCGCTTCCGGCTGTAATGGATATTACGGGCAATCAGCTCCTCGGCAAATTTTTTCAGTTGGGGCACCTCCGCCAGTAACATCTCGAAATCTTTTTTTTGCCAGCAGAGTACGGTACTGGGTTCCACCGCTCCTATGCTTACCTGCGAGGGTACCTGCCGGTCATAACTTTCAACATCTAATGTCCAGCTGTTTTCAGGCGAAAATTGCAGAATGTGCTGATTCCCTCCTGCCGAAATATTGAAGGTATATAATAGTCCACTCACAATAAAAACCTTATGTCTGCAAATTTCGCCGGCACTAAAAAGAAGTTCATTACGGCGCAGCTTTCGTTGTACCGCCAGGTCACTGATCCGGTGGATAGTTTCTTCAGCCAGGTCGCTCCCTGTTCGCAGGTATGTTTCAAATTCCGGATGCATTATTCAAAAATAATAAACATTTCAATAGCAAACCGGGGTCGGTGAGGTAAACTATTATTCAATACCCCAATATTCTTCAAAATTTATTACCAATAAAATCACATTAAATAAAAACGGCTGCCCTTGAAGAGGCAGCCGTTTTTTAATTGCAGCACTTTAATAATAGTGCCTAATCTGTATTTATTCTTTAATAAAGGCCAAAAGGTCCCTGTTTATGGTTGCGGCCTCGGTAGTAGGCATACCATGCGGAAAACCCGGATACGAAATCAATTTACCGTTTTTCAACAGCTTTGCAGACTTTACTGCTGAATTTGCAAACGGAACAATCTGATCATCCTCACCATGTAAAACAAGCACAGGAATATCCACGCTTTTAAGATCTTCTGTAAAATCTGTTTCTGAAAAAGCTTTAACACAGTCATAATGTGCTTTTATCCCGCCCATCATGCCCTGGCGCCACCAGTTATCCCTAATACCCTGTGATATTTTAGCCCCCTCACGGTTATAGCCATAAAACGGCATGGTGATATCCTGGTAAAATTGATTTCTTTGAGTTGCAGTATTTACACGGATCTCATCAAATACAGCAATCGGAACACCATCCGGGTTACTTTCACTTTGAACCATCACCGGCGGCACCGCGCTGATCAGCACTGCCTTAGCAATACGGCCATTTTTTCCGTATTTGGCAGCATAGTGGATAACCTCGCCCCCACCGGTTGAGTGCCCGATATGGATTGCATCCTTCAGATCAAGCGCCTCAACAAGCTCGGCAACATCGGCTGCATAGGTATCCATTTCGTTGCCGGTATCGGTTTGGCTTGAGCGGCCGTGCCCGCGGCGGTCATGAGCTATAACCCTATAGCCCTGCGCCAAAAAAAACATCATCTGGGCATCCCAGTCATCGGCAGATAAAGGCCAGCCGTGATGGAAAACCAATGGCTGTCCGGTTCCCCAATCCTTGTAAAAAATTTCGGTTCCGTCTTTTACTGTAATTGTACTCATTTTGTTTTTCAATTATGGTGTTTAATAAAATGCTGAAGATGTAGGGCAGTTATGAACAAATAATCATCGATGTATTAAATTTATGCTTTTCGCCAGATCCGGAACTCAAGCCAATCGACAATCTAAAAGTAGCAAATTAAAGACAGGGCAATCAAAGCCCTTTCAAAATTTACCCGGATACGATAAATAGTTCGTTTTTTTTGACAGATGAGTTTTAAAATGTCCTGAAACATCCTGTAGTCACAGACTACAGGCATAATGGTTCGTAGACAGAGTCTACGAACAGCAAAATTTTCAATCCGCTATCCGAAGTCTCCCGGCTTCGGATGCCTATGCATGTAGACTGTGTCTACAGATTACTTAGTCGGTGTAGGAAAGTGCCTGATCTTTTCATCATACACCAGGATCTTTCCGTTTTTGAGCAAAACATCGTCAACGTAGTAAAGCGAATCCTTTTTACCTTTTTTATCAGTCCATTTTTCAATGTACCAAAGGGTAACCCAGGTATCTTTTTTATCAGGGTAGTAGGTTGTCATCCATGAATCAAACTCCTTGGTTACAGTAACCATATCACCCCTTACCCGAGCAAGTATGTTCACCAGGCTATCGCGCTTGCCGTTAAAGTAAAAATTATCGCCTATAAAGGAAACCGTATCAGCAAAGTTTTCGGCCGCGCCTTTTACATCGCCGGCAATATACTTTTTAAGGCAGTTAAGTACGATCAGGGCATTCTTTTCGTCGCCCTTTTCCCAATGGATATCATATCGGGGCTTAAAAGGGAAATCAAGTTTAGCGGTGCTGTCTGTTTTTTGCTGATTGGTAGCTGCATTGTTTTTACAACCGGTAAATAATGCGCATAGCAATGCGATAAGTAATAGTGAGGGTTTCATGCTGTATAGGTTAAAAAATGATAATTGATGAAGAGGCAGCCAAATTTCAGAAATGAATATACGAAATCTGTTTTAAAACACTGACTATCAAATCAATTAAACCTACACCTGTTCAAAGTTGATATAAATTTCTAAAGGAAACACCTCAGGTGAGATTACATAGTAGGCGATTGCGGGTAGATATCCCAGTACTGATCTTTTGTATTTGTTTTTTTCGCCAAAACAATCTGCGAGTTAACATTCCCTTTTTTATCAGACGGGGTAATGTATAAGTCGGTTCCCTTCAGTTTGATCATGAAAGTATCTTTATCAATAGCCTCAAATTCATATTGCTGATTGGCGCTGTTTGCATTGAGCGGTTGCTCTTCTAAAGCTACGTTTGAATCAGCATTGCTTTTGGGTTGAAAGGTTTTATTGGTCAGCAGGTTTTGAAGTTGGTAAGTATTCCCGGCAACGTGCTTAAAATTCCAGGTCATACATTTCCAGTTTTCAGGATAGTAGGCAACCAGTGGCGTACCGTTTTCTGAGTGTGCATCTTTCACCCGTAAAAGCATACCGGTTTGCACGTTCTTAATGGCATAGTCGCCTTCTATTTCCTGGGCAGAAACGGTTAAACTTAACAACAGGAAAAAGCTGAACAGGCAGGTTATTTTTTTCATGGCAGTAGAATGTTTAAACGAATTTAAAATAAACAGTTTAAAACAGTTATTCATATCGGTTCAGTTTTTAGTTGATATGTATCAATTTTTTGTAAGGTTTCATATTTGAACCCGACCAAGATGTCAAAGCCTTTAAAACAACTAACGTAAAATGAAGTAAACAGCAGTAAAACAACCAAAAACAAAACTATTTTTTTAGCTATCGATATATTTTCAAAAACACAACGCTATTTTCACATTTAAATACCCGGAGGTCGCAACCTAAAAACCATATGAACCAAAAACTACTTTTAACTTTATCATTATTAAGTACCTGTTTAGCAGCCAACGCACAAGACACGCTCAAAAAAGTGCAAACAGACACTACAACCATTAAAAAGAAACAGCTGCAGGAAGTTGTTGTCTCTGCATCACGGATCAGCGAGAGTATTTTACGCTCTCCGGTGAGTATTGAAAAGATCAGGGCATCGGCATTCAAACTATCAGCAGCGCCCTCCTTTTTTGATGCTTTGGAAAACGTAAAAGGTGTTCAGCTCATTACTCCCAGCCTTGGCTTCAGGATCATTAATACCCGTGGCTTTGCCAACACTACCAACGTACGTTTTACCCAGCTGGTTGATGGGGTTGACAACCAGGCACCCCATTTAGGCGCCCCTATTGGAAACGCGCTCGGCCCAAGTGACCTGGATATTGAAAGTGTGGAGATCATTCCCGGCACTGCATCAGCCCTTTATGGCTTGAATGCCATCAATGGATTGGCTAATTTCATCACCAAAGATCCCTTTACCTCGCCGGGTATTATCATCCAACAAAAAACGGGCATCAACCATGTGGGTGATAAAGAAACCGGGGTAAAAGGTTTCTCGGAAACAAGTTTCAGGATAGCTGAGGTACTCACTCCTAAATTTGCGTTTAAATTAAATGGCACTTACACTACCGGTTACGATTGGATAGCCGACAATACAACCGATCAAAACGCGGCCGCTAATGCCAAATTGGGTATCCCGGGCGGGCCGCAAAATCCGGCCTATGACCCCATCAATGGTTATGGCAATGAATCATCCGACAGGAAAACAATTACCCTCGGCGGCAAACAGTATTCGGTTGCCCGTACAGGATATGCAGAAAAGGATTTGACCAGCTACGGCCTGCACAATGTGAAGCTGGATGCTGCGCTGGCTTATAAATTCAGTCCGAAAACACAACTTACCTACACTTTCCGCTTTGGTGACCTGGATAACATTTACCAGCGGGCCAACCGTTTCAGGCTGAAGGGTTATACGCTGCAACAACATGCGCTGGAGCTGAAGAATGATATTTTCCAGGTGCGCACTTATCTCACCATCGAAAACACAGGAAAATCATATAACCTGCGCTCGGCCGGTGAAAATCAGGACCGCAACTTTAAAAGTGATAACGACTGGTATGCAGATTTTACCAAAGGTTTTAATAATGCCACTTCGGCAGGAGCCAATGTACAGCAAGCCTTGAATCAGGCCCGCCAGTTTGCCGATGCCGGCAGATACCAGCCCGGAACGCCCGCCTTTAACGCCACACTAAATAAACTTGCCGACATTAATAACTGGGATGTTGGTTCGGCCCTGCGTGTTAAAGATGATCTGTTTCATGTAGAGGGGCAGGCAGATATCTCAAAAGCTATTTCAAAGGATTTTATCAAACAAACCGGGCTTGACCTGCTTGCAGGGTTTGACCATCGCACCTATATCATACACCCCGATGGTAACTACTTTATCAACTATGTGCCCGGAAAGGAGTTCAGCAATTTAGATTATAGCAAAACGGGCGGCTTTATACAGGCATCAAAAGAGCTTTGGGATAATAAGCTTAAACTATCGGCCACCCTGCGTGGCGACAGGAATGATTACTTTGACCTGAAGCTGAACCCTCGTTTTACATTGGTATTTTCGCCTGTTGTTGAGCATAATATCCGGGTATCGTTCCAGAGCGGCTACCGGTTTCCAAGTATTTTCGAAGCGTTCTCCAACGTGAACAGCGGTGGGGTTAAACGCATTGGCGGTTTGCGTGTGGTATCAAACGGCATTTTTGAAAACTCATATCTGCGTACTTCGATAGATGCTTTCCAAACCGCTGTAAAGAATGATTTCAACCAGGGCATCTCAACCAATGCCGCCATTGAAAAAGAAAAAGGCTTACTGAAAAAGAACCCGTACACCTATTTGCAGCCAGAGCATATCAACTCATTTGAAGCTGGTTACAAGGCATTATTTTTTGATGGAAAACTAAGCGCCGACGCAGATTTTTACTACAACAGGTATGATCATTTTATTGCCCAGGTAGAGATCAATGTACCTAATACCCAAAAAGCCGATTCAATTCCTTATTATCTGAATGATAAAACTAAACAAGCCCGTTACCGGGCCTGGACAAACTCGCAAAGTAAGGTTACTAATATTGGCGGCAGCGTTGGGCTTATCTATCATTTGCCGGCCAACCTGCAATTATCAGGCAATGCTTCATACGCTAAACTACAGCGGACAACCAACGAGGATGCCCTTGAAGATGGCTTTAATACACCGCAATGGATCACTAATTTTTCTTTTGGTGGTAACCGGGTGGTGGGCAATTTAGGGTTCAATGTAACCTATAAATGGCAAAGCGGCTATTACTGGCAATCTTTTTTAGTGAATGGCAATGTTGATCATTACGGCACATTTGATGCCCAGGTTAACTATGATTTCCTGAAAACCAAACTGAACGTAAAACTGGGTGCCAGCAATCTCACCAACAAATATTACAACTCCTTTTTAGGCGGCCCATCAATTGGTGGTTTTTATTATACCACGCTTACTTATACAATTGAATGACCCATCTAATGGCAAACGTATGTGGTGCGTCTGCTACAGAATAAATTTTGCCTTTCGCTACCGCAAGTGTCCTCACTTGTGGTCCGCGTTTAGGTGAGCAGGCAGCAAGAAAATTCGCTGGTCGAAGTTATGCTATCGCTAAATTTCGACCAGTAATAGTCTCTTTATTACCCTTGGGATGAAGCTGAAAGCTTAACTTATGCTTTACCACAGGTTACGCTACGCTAAACCTGCGGCAGTTTATATTTTTTTAGTTTATCCCCTCATCACATTCACCCTATTCCCTTTCCAATCCGGAAACAACACATGATCATTATTTATAGCGAGATGCCTATCAGCTACCGAACTGAATACACTTCTGAAATCGGTTGTTACTGCAAGGTCGCGGCCATCTTCCAGGTTTTCTACGGCAAGGGGTTTTACATCGCCATAAACTAAACCACCGCTTACATTATTGCCCAAAATAAAATTACATGAAGCACGGCCATGATCAGTACCTCCGGTACCGTTTTGATGCACAGTACGGCCAAATTCGGTCATGGTCATTACGGTAACATCATCCTGGTAAGTGCCGAGATCTGTCCACAGGGCCATCATACTGTTGCTCAAATCGGCAACGTTGCGGGCAAAAATGCCGTTTTCGGTACCCTGGTTAAAATGGGTATCCCATCCGTTCGATTCGGCAAAGGCTACCTCCAGGCCCACATCCATTTTAATAAGCTGGGCTATTTGCTTCAGCGAATTGCCCAATGCCGAGTTTGGATAAACGGCGCCATTGACAGGCGTATAATTTTTGACATCGGTTTTCTGAAGCATTTTCATAGCTTCAAAACTTTCTTTGCCGGTTTGTTTCAGCAAGCCCGATGCGGTTTGATCATACAGGTCTTCAAAGCTTTTGGCAGCCATATTAGCCCCGCTTGGATTACCCCGCATCTGGATGGCAAAATCCTGCAAATTACTGATGGCTACCGATGGATTATCGCCATAAAAAGAACGCGGCATGGCCGATGTCATGCTCACCGCTGTAAAAGGCGTAAGCGCATCATGCCCAAGCAAACCCACTGCCCGGTTAAGCCAACCGCTTGATGTGCCCTTATTAAACGGTGTGCCCGATTCCATATAATCCTGCGCATCAAAGTGCGAGCGGGTATTATTGGGTGAGCCTATACCATGTACAATGCCTAATCTTTTTTCGCGAAACATTGGCTCAAAAGCCTTCATAGCTGGGTGTAAACCAAAACGCCCATCCAGGTCAATCAATGGATTACCCGTACCGCTTTTAGCTGCCGACATGAACAGGTTTGGCCGGGCGGCTTTTAAATAATCGTCGGTAAAGGGGGTAACGGCCATGAGGCCATCCATAGCGCCGCGCTGAAAAATGCATACCAGCGTTTTTTTCTTTTTATAGGGCGATAAGATCTTTTCGCTTGCGGCGGCTTCGGCTAAAAAACCAGGGATGCCGCCCAGCAAGCCTACGCCTAAAAGGGCCAGTCCGCCCGACTTTAAAAATCCTCTTCTTGATACCATTTTTTTGTCCTCCTGCAATTAACGCCTTTGATATTCGGGCGAACCAATGATAACCCCAACCACCTGTGCCAGCATAGAATTATTGCCGGTGGTGCTTTGCATCGCTATAAAATTATTTTTCTTTTTGCCTTTTAAACCGGCAGGCTTATCCATCAGTTCATCGTTGGCAGCAGCCGGCGCCATGGTTGCAGCAGGAGTTTTGGCGCTGGCTTCGTCAACCTTTTCCATGAGTTTAGGATCGTTGAGCATTGGGGTAAGCCGTTTGATGGTTTCATCAAGCTTACGCCCCGGCATAATGATTTTACTATAAGTGATGAGCGCAGCCTGTGCGCTTTCGGGTTCGTGATGATTATTAAGCGCGGCAAGATCAACCCTAACTCCGGGGATCCTTCCCGAAGCCAGTGCCAAACCGAAGTTCATACGGTTAAGCAGCGCGCCGGTATTGATCCAGTATTGGCCCTTATCGGGGAAGCCGGTTGGGGCCTGATAGTAGTACATCTTTTCGCCCATTTTATTGATCCAGTTAAACAACTGGTAAGGCTGGTTAACATCGGCATGTAGGGAACGCACCGAACCTATAGCCAGTTCAAAAGGCGATTTTGTTTTTTCCCTTATGGCTGCCCCGCTCCAAAATTCTGGCGCATCAACCATAGTGATCAATACCTGTTTAATATCGCCATCCTTATTCATAAAAGTACGGGCCATTTTATCGATCAGCGTTTGCGGCGGGTTATCGCTCACAAAGCGCACAGCAATTTTCCTGGATATAAATTTGGCAGTAGCCTGCTGATGGGCCAGCATGGTAAGCAGTTGTACGCCTTCATCATAACCGCCACCGGCTGCAAAATGGTGACCTAAAACTGTCTTTTCTCCATTATCATGCCTGTTGGGATTAAACAAAAAATCGCCTTCGTGCACAAAACCACGACTTTGTAATTTATCGTCACCAATCCGGTTCATCAGTTTTTGCCCGGCATTACCATAAGCACCCATCGGGTAAACCGACCAACCTGTAAGTACTTTGGCCGCCTGGGTAACATCCTGCTGGGTATAGCCTCCATCAACACCAAGGGTATGTAGTTCCATCACCTCACGAGCATAGTTTTCGTTAAGGCCTTGTGCCTGTTTGCCCTTTTTCAATTTAGGCATGTTAGCAAAACGCCCCGTATCGGTCTTTTGCATTTGCTGCACCAACCTCTTCCGTATTTGACCATTGCCCTGCTGCATGTTATCATTATTGCCCGAGCTGCTGAAATTATCCAGGTAATACAGCATAGCAGGTGATTTGGCAGTAGCCAGTAACAGATCACCAAATTTCCCTAATGCATTTGGGCGGATCACGTCACGCTCATAAGCCGGAATAAATTGCGAGCAATCATTCTTAACAACAGATACATTGAAATGGTTAAACCAAAAACTGGTCATCACCTCCTGTAGCTGGTTGTTGCTGTAAGCAGCCCTTAATATTTTTTGATTGATGAATTGGCGAAGCAATTCCTGCTCGGGTTTTAAGCCGTTTTGCTGCATGTAGTTTTGCAGCTGATCACGATAAGCCTTACGATCTGTTTTAACCGAATCTTTGTTAACTATGCCATCCCTGACAGCCATGCGTAAAATCTGGCCGCCTTTTGGATATTGGGCAACTACTTCAGTATTGCTAAGTTTTAAAGCATCATATTTATCTAACAACCGGGTAAGGGAATCATCGGGTAGCTGGGCATCCAGCTGAGCGGCAAACCATTTTTCGGGGCCCATTTTGGCAACTTCTTCCACCTCGCCGGGTGTGGCGCCGTAGGTAAAGCGGCTTAGCAAATGGGCTGCGGCCTGTTCAGGGGTTAAACCGGCTTTTTTATAAGGAAACTTTAAATCTTCAATATGGGAATAGCCCGGCAAAAAGGCAGTAAATATGGTTAACACACACAACAACACAACAAAGCCACACCAGTACTTAACAGCCTTTTTCATTGTATCCGGGTTATTTAATTAAAAATTTAACTTATTTGCACCTGTATGACCATAAAAACCCCCTTTGGTTTAATTTAATTGTAAAACAAACTTAAATACATAGCTATTTAAACTAAAAGTCATCTATATTGTCAATGGCTTAAATTATCTACAAAAAATAAAAAAGGACCATGAAAAAACTACTGATGATACTGACCCTTGTTGGCGGGTTAAGCTTTGCAGCCAGCGCACAAAAAAAGGTTGAAAAAACTCCGGCTCAAAAAGCGGGCAACAAAACCGAACACCTGCAAAAAAATCTTAAACTTACTGCCGACCAGTCCAAAAAAGTGAATGCTATCCTGCTTGCCCAGGCAACAAGCATTGATAGCTTGAAAAAGCTGAAACAAGACAAAAAAACAAGCCACCTGGCCGATCAAAAGATCAAACAACGCACTACCGCCAGCTTAAATAAGGTTTTCACACCCGAACAGCAAAAAGCCTTCGCCAAATTAAAAGCCGATAAAAAAGCAAAGAAGGACGCAGCTAAAAAAGGAGCTGAATAGGCTGACCCGTGATTTGGGGAGATTTTAGGATTACCCGAATTTATTATAGAATATAAGATATGAGGATGTCTCATAAGTAAAATGAAGGCTCTGAGAGTCGCATAAACCGAAAACGTTATCCACAAGCTACCCGAATAAATTAAATAAAAAGAGGCTGTTTCATACTTATGAAACAGCCTCTTTTTATTTACTAAAATTTAACTATGCCGAGAATAGCTGTTATTGATTAATGTATCCTATTATACCTTCGTAAATATACCCGCTGTTACCGCCGGCATTACCCAATTCATTAAAGTTGGTGGTATAAAAATGTGCACCTGGTTTGGCTGGTCTATAACGGTAAATAGGTATTGTTCCTGCGGTCTGGGTATTACTAAGATATCCCAGGACACCTTCAAGAACAGCAGAGCTTGAACCATTTCCCAACTCATTAAAATTAGTGGTAAAGAAATGTTGAACACCCGCTAATAAGTACCTGTATAATGGTTTTGTACCAGGCATTGATGAATCTGTATATATTAAACCCATTTGCGATTCTACACGCCAATCTGGATTTCCGGCCAATTCTTGTGGTTTGTCAGTTAATATACGATCACCATTCCTGGTATTAAAACACCTGTACAAAGGAGTAGTTCCGTAAACTAATGTAATGATATTATGACTTCCCATATACTGCGTAATATAACTTGCTACTGCTTGCTTTTTCGCAGCATCATCAATCAGGTCTGAAAGCTGGATAAGGGTACCAGCTGCATTGCCTATTTGTATAAAAGCAGCATTGTCACGTGTACAACTGCTTTGCCATGGAGATATATCTACTTTAGGGCTGGTATTATCCAGGCTTAGCTGCCCAAATACACCTTTAGTTCCATCGCCGCCTACGGTGCTGTAGTACATTGTTTGATTATAATTTGAATTTACAGATGAATCTGCATAAGTTACGTCAGATTTAAATCCAAATGTATTGAACATGCCGTGAACGTCTAAACCCGCTTTTACAGATTCACCCTTGTTTGAGCTTGAGGTTTGTGAGCGATAAAAAACATTTAGCTTGGCGCCTAAAATAATATCTGTTAAAACATGGGTACCATATTTGGTCACCAGCTGTTGGGCCGACATAGTGCTAACATCCGATTTAAATACAGAAGTTAAGTAGGTGCTTTTAATCAGATCAATCGGCGCGTCGAATTTTAACCTTTTTTGTTTTATGATAAGCGAAGCGCTTGCATATGAGTACTTTGATGAAACGTTATTTGTTTCATGAAAGTTTACAGTAAGTGTTGCACCCCAAAACTTACTAACTCCTGCCGGGGCTATTGTTGCAGTAGTGTTTGATGTTAACTTACTCAAATACTCCGACGCATTCCCGCCAGAGGCATATTCGCCATACTGGGTAACATTATTATCCGGAACAAATCGTCCGGGTTCATTCTGTATCAGTTTGTCAACATCGATTACCGGGTACGTTGCAGAATTTGAACTGGCATATTCGCCGGTTACATCGTAACCAAAACCCAGCAGGTCATACTTATTATCTCCGGCAGAATGTGTGGTCAATTTTGATGGCGGTGTATTATCTGCTCCAGGCGCACGGACAAGATCTTTTGTACAACTTGAAACAATGGACATTAATAAAACTGCTCCCGCAGCTAAAAATTTGAGGTTTAGATTTTTTACCATGATTTATTAATAAGATTTAGTTCACAAAAATACTATTAATAAATTAATATATATATATCGTTTTGGTTAAATACATGTTAAAAAAATACCTATTAGATAAATTATTCATTTAATAAACTACAAATAACTGATTATTAATAATATAAAAACACCGGGTTATGGGCAACTTTTTTTGTGTTACACACTTTTCCTGCTTTGTTTAAAATATCCTAATTTTAATGTAAATCAGTTATTACAACATGGCTTCAAACCTGCTGGCAAAAAATAAGCTTACCATATTGTATGGTTTATCACTGGCTTTATTGCTGTTTTTACTGAAATGGCTGGAGCTTAAGCTGATTATTGTTAACAATGCCTATGAAGCTTATATGGCTGCCATTGCGGTGTTTTTTACAGCGCTTGGGATCTGGCTTGCGCTAAAACTCACCAAACCCAAAACGGTGGTAATAGAAAAGCAGGTTTATGTTAATAACGGCCCGGAGTTTACCATGAACCAGGCCGAGGTAGAAAAGCTGGGCCTAAGCAAGCGCGAACTGGATGTTTTACAGCTGATGGCCGAGGGGCTGAGCAACCAGGAAATTTCGGAGCGGTTGTTTGTATCGTTAAATACTATCAAAACACATTCGGCCAGGGTTTTTGAAAAAATGGAGGTGAAACGCCGTACACAAGCCGTTGAAATGGCAAAACGGCTTAGCATTATTCCTTAAGCGGGATAATCCTTTAGTATTAAATGAAGACACATTTTACAAAATCACCCTAAAGTATGAGCCCGAAAAGTTTTTGACAAGCCAAATTTGTTCCATCAAACATTAACATAAAATGATATGAAAAAGAATGTACTTGTTTTTGGATCGATCTCCGGTTTGATCATTGCGGCAACCGGGGGCATTTCGGGTGCCCTGTGTTATAACAACCCCAATTTTCAGGGTAACATGTGGGTTGGCTACGGCTCCATGCTGCTGGCTTTCTCTTTAATATTTGTAGCCATTAAAAACTATCGCGATAAATACAATGAAGGCATAATCAGCTTCGGTAAGGCTTTCATGATAGGCCTATACATTGTGCTTATCACATCAACTGTTTATGTATTGATATGGCTGATTGAATTTTATGTATTCTTTCCTGATTTTATGACGAAGTACGTAGCCCATGTTTTAAACGACGCCAAAGCCCACGGTGCAACGGATGCCGAACTTAAACAACAAGCCGCGGGCATGGCCACTTACGTTAACATGTATAAAAGCCCCTTCGGTGTTATTGTACTTACCTATATGGAGATTTTACCGGTTGGTTTGGTGATAGCGTTGATAGCCGCGTTGATACTGAAACGCAAAAATGCCAGTCCGCAACTGGCTACGAATTAAAAACAGGTGTACCAAGTGTGATGTAAAAGCCGCATCTTTCCACTCGTCATTGCGAGGCACGAAGCAAACCCCTACTTACAGAGCGGTAATGAAAGTCTCCCTGTATAGTTCGCGATTGCTTCGTGCCTCGCAATGACGTGAAGGAGACAGTGTACGTCATGCACAACATTCGCCGTTTTATTCCTAAATTGGCTTAATGATATTCGATTTCAGGCTGAAGGTTTTTTATACGGTTGCGCAGCGGTTAAGCTTTACCAAGGCGGCATCCGAACTGTTTATTACCCAGCCTGCCGTTACCAAACACATTAAGGAGCTGGAGCAGCAGCTCAGCGTGCAGCTGTTTAAACGAAACGGCAACAATATTTCCCTCACTACTGCGGGCAAAATATTGGAAAAATATGCCGAAAAAATTTTTCAGACCTATACCGAGCTGGAAACCGAGCTGGCCCAACTAAACAATATAGAAGCCGGTACACTGCATATAGGGGCAAGTACCACCGTGGCACAAACCATTTTGCCCAAGCTGCTGGCTATGTTCAAAAAAACATACCCCAAAGTTACTTTCAACTTTATCCAGGCCAATACCGACCAGATCTCGCAGCTGGTACTGGCCGAAAAAATAGATATCGCCATTGTGGAAGGGGCCGCCCATTCGCCGCAATTATCTTATACCGATTTTATTAAGGATGAGATTGTATTGGTGACCAGTGCTAACAATAAGTTATCGAAAAAGGCAGAGATTACGCCCAAGCAATTGCCCGCTATCCCGCTGGTATTAAGGGAAGCCGGATCAGGCACCCTGGATGTTATTTTCAATGCATTAGCAGGCGTACAAATCAACCCTAAAGACCTCAACATTGAGATTCAGCTGGAAAGCAGTATCGCTATAAAACAATACCTTTTATACTCAGAAACGGCTACATTCTTGTCTATCCAATCGGTAGTGAGCGAATTGAAATACAATGAGCTCACTATTATTGATGTTAAGGGATTGGAGATCTTTCGCACATTTCAGTTCATCCAACTGCATGGCAAACACAGCAAACTGATTGAGCTTTTCAAACGTTTTTGCCTCGCCAATTATAACTTAAAGTAATCGTATATTACTTTATATCATTTGATTGCCAGCAGCTTTAGCTCCAAATTTGAGTGCTGAATCAAAGGCGATCATACATGGAACAAATTACTACCGATATCTGTATTATAGGCGCGGGGCCTGTTGGTTTATTTGCTGTTTTTGAAGCCGGACTGCTCAAAATGCGCTGCCATCTTATTGATGTGCTGCCACAGGTTGGCGGTCAGCTTTCCGAAATCTATCCGCATAAACCTATTTATGATATCCCGGGATATCCCGATGTCACCGCCCAGCAGCTGGTAGATAACCTGATGGTACAGATTGCCCCATTCCACCCAACTTTTAGTTTGGGCGAACGGGTTGAAAACCTGCACCGCAATGATGATGGTTCATACAATATCGTCACCAATGATGGTACAAGCGTTCATTGCCAGGTAGTAGTAATTGCAGGCGGCCTCGGTTGCTTTGAACCGCGCAAACCTGAGATTGACCGCCTTACTGATTTTGAAGGCAAAGGCGTAGCTTATATGGTGAAAAATTCCGAGCATTTCCGCAATAAAAAAGTGGTGCTGGCCGGTGGTGGCGATTCTGCATTGGACTGGGCTATTTTCCTGAGCAATGTGGCCGAACGCGTTACGCTGATCCATCGTGGCGATACTTTCCGCGGAGCACCTGACAGCGCCGAAAAGGTATTTGAACTGGCCAAAGAAGGCAAGATCGACCTGATCCTGAAATCAAATGTGGTTGCCTTAACCGGCGATGATCGCCTGCAGGAGATCACCCTGCTCGACCGTAACCAGCAGGTAAGCCATATCGAAGCAGATCACCTCATCCCGCTCTTCGGCCTTAGCCCCAAGCTTGGCCCTATTGCCGACTGGGGTTTGAATATCGACAGATCAGCTATTGCGGTAAATACCGTTGATTACAGCACCAATATCGAGCGGATCTATGCTATTGGCGATATCAATACTTACCCCGGTAAGCTTAAGCTGATACTATGCGGTTTCCATGAGGGGGCACTGATGGCCCAAAGTGCTTTCAAATATGTTTACCCCGAACAAAAACTGAGTTTTAAATACACCACCGTTTACGGTGTTAGCGCTTTTTAGCCATGATAAATTTAACCATAATTGACCGCGACGGCGGCCGGATGCCCGTCGAAATTCCGGAGGGGATTAACCTGAGCCTGATGGAAGTGCTAAAAGCATCTGAATATGATATACTGGCTACCTGCGGTGGTATGGCCCTTTGCGCCACCTGCCACGTACAGGTTATTGAAGGCCCTGAAGCATACTTTACTGCTACCGATACCGAACTTGACGTATTAGATACCCTGCCCTATGCACCACCCGCCAGCAGGCTTGCCTGCCAGATCAGGATCACAGAAGATATGGATGGAATGGTGTTTAGGCTGGTAGGGGAAGATTAAAGTCGGAAATCTTTAGTTCAAAGTCTTAAGTCGAAATAAAAGCCTTTTTGTTTTGTGTTGCAAGCCCTGTTGCTGGTTTACTATTTTTCTTTCCGGCAGCGGGGTTATTTCAATCTATATGAAAAAACTATTTAAATCCATTTACAAAGCTCCTATTTTTAAAAGTCGGGTCAACCACTTCTACAAAAACCCAGATTTACTGGTAGATATTGAATTTGCTAACAGGACAGATAAACTTAAACGTGTTTGGGTTGAACCTATTTGCATTGAATTTGAGCTCGATAAACAAACTGAATATAAGATATTAACCAATGATAACTCTTTCCGGATCGAATTCGATTCAGATAATTCCATCGTTTTTTATTTGCAATATACTTTTAGTTGTAAATTATTTAAGAGGCCAGTATCAGATCAGATAAGAAACCCGAATGAATGGATTCTTGATCTGGATTTTTCTGATATCAACTGATGATCATTACTATTAAAACATAGGCTATCTACCCTAACTTTACTTCTCCGTTAACACAGTAAACTTAAAATCAAGCGGTTCAAACAAGCGAATGAGTTCATCAATAAAAACCTGTCCCCATTTCACATACATCAAACCAAAGTTTTCTGAACGTTCCTGCAGACTGTCTTTAGGGAAAAGCTCGGCTTTAACGGCGGTTAATTGTTCCAAACGTACACTGTAATTTCTTTTCTCGGCCCTGATAAGTTTCTTCTCCAGATTGTCCATCGCTTTTTTAAGGCGGGCTTGTACCGCTGCTGCTGAGGGAGAAAGTGTAGGATCGATCTTGTAAGCACGGAGTTTTATTTTCTCGAAGAGGCTTTCCATTTCGCGCCATTCTTCGGCAATGCTCAGGTTATGATCGCTGTGTTTTTTAATCCAGTAGGTTTGAAGGGCGTCGCTTTGTTTAAACAGATCGATGGCATCAAGGTTCATGCGTTGAACTTTGGCAGCCTGCTCCTTTTTGATCACCAATGCCGAGTTACGGAGAATCAGGATAGGAAAATCAATATTGTAATGATCAAAGTTAGATTTCAGCTCCAGCCAGTAAACCACTTCGGCCCCACCACCAATATAGGCAATATTGGGTAAAATACACTCCTGGTATAGCGGGCGCATCACCACGTTAGGGCTAAAACGCTCAGGGTATTCGGCTATTTCTTTTTTTAGTTCGGTTTCGGTAAACTTTATCTCCGTATTGAGCACCTGGTAGCTGTCATTTTCAAAAACTATCCGTTCGCGAAGCTGATCTTTCAGGTAAAAGAAATTGATCTCGCGCGGGTTAACCTGGATGTGCACACCAAGTTCATGAAGTTTATGGTTGGTTTCAGTAATGTTTTTAAAACTATGCTGACCGATTATATCCTGCTCAATAATGGGCGCGAACTCTTTTTTAAATTCATGGTCATCAGCATCAATAATCACCAAACCATACTGGCCGAACAAAGAGTTAACGAGATAACGGGTGGCATCGGCCAGTTTATCAAATTTGGTGTAGGCGGTTTCAACAATTTCGGCAAGATCGGTAGCGTGGCCTTCCATTCCTAAAACGCCTTTGTACTGGTTAAGCGCCTGGCGAATACTTACCGGGTCGATACGACCGGTTGCTCCCGAAGCCTCATACCACCAGTGCACTTTTTTACCGCCAATATTGGTATAATTGATCTCGGCAAAGTCATGATCTTCGCTGGCCATCCAGTAAACAGGAACAAAGTTTTTACCGGGATGGGCTGCCTTAAGTTGCTGCGCCAGTTTAATGGCAGTAGCAATTTTATAGAGGAAGTACAATGGCCCGGCAAAAATATTAAGCTGATGACCTGTTGTAATGGTATACGTATTATCAAGCTTTAAAAGCTCCAGATTTTGAGCGGTAAGTGCGGTAGAATAAGTACATAATTTATCAGCCTCCTTACCCAAACACTCGTACTGCTTAGTTAACACACGCACCAGCACCTCGCGGTTGGCAACAACCTTTTTGTTTTTCAAAAACTCAGCAAAACCAGCCATATCCGGACGGTAGCCGTAAAATGGTTGTAGCTCGGGTTTGTTGTCGATGTATTCGGCAATTGTGTGAGAAAAAAAACCGGTGTCTTTATAACTTATACAGGAAGCGTCCATTTTTTGATTTCTGATTTTTCAATTTTGACTTGTCTTCTAAGGTGTTCAAGAAGGCTTCGCCGTTTGGGGTGTTAGTTTGCAGATTTTGGCCTAAAACAAAACACCAGCAAATAAATAATTTAAATGCTGGTGTCGAATTTAGATTTTAAATCTCAAAATCATTCAATATCAAATAACTGATACTGTTATTTTACAATTTGTCCATAAAGATCAAAGTCTTCAGCGCTGTCTATCTGCACGTTAACAAAGCTGCCAACGGTAGCGTAATCAACGCTTGCATCAATCAAAACTTCGTTATCAACCTCGGGCGAATCAAATTCGGTACGGCCAACAAAATAGCCCCCATCTTTTTTATCAATCAGTACTTTGTAGGTATTGCCAATCTTCTCCTGGTTTTTATCAAAAGAAATGCCTTGCTGAATTTCCATAATGGCGTCGGCACGCTCCTGTTTTACTTCTTCGGGTACATCGTCAACCAAACTATGGGCATGTGTTTTTTCTTCGTGCGAGTAAGTAAAACAACCCAGACGGTCGAATTTGGTATCCTCAACCCATTGCGCCATTTCTTCAAAATCCTGCTGGGTTTCGCCGGGATAACCGGTGATCAGCGTGGTACGCATGGCTATGCCCGGTACTTTATCACGGATCTCGTTTACAATGTCAATGGTTTTTTGCTTGGTGATCCCACGGCGCATAGATTTCAGCATACTATCTGTAATGTGCTGCAATGGCATATCCAGGTATTTGCAAATGTTTTCGCGCTCGTTCATCACATCCAGGATCTCCATCGGGAACCCTGACGGATAAGCATACTGCAATCTGATCCACTCAATACCATTTACATCAGATAAACGGCGAAGCAACTCGTCCAAATTACGTTTGCCGTAAAGATCGAGCCCGTAGTAGGTCAAATCCTGGGCGATCAGGATCAACTCTTTGGTGCCGTTTTTGGCCAGCTTTTTAGCATCTTCAACCAACTGTTCTATTGGTGAGCTCAGGTGCTTGCCCCTCATTAAAGGGATAGCGCAAAATGAGCATGGACGGTTACAGCCCTCAGCTATTTTAAAATAAGCAAAGTGCGAAGGTGTTGTTAACAAACGCTCGCCAATAAGCTCATGTTTGTAGTTGGCACCTACAGATGCTAACAAGTTCTGCAGATCATTGGTGCCGAAGTAGGCATCAACATTGGTAATTTCGGCTTCAAGCTCGGGTTTGTAGCGTTCGCTCAGGCAACCTGTTACAATCACTTTACCTACCTTGCCTTGTTCTTTAAGCTCGCTGTATTGTAAAATAGTATCAATAGATTCCTGCTTGGCATTATCAATAAAGCCACAGGTGTTAATTACAATAATATCATTTTTGCCTACCTTATCGGCCTCATGCACCACATCAAACTGGTTGCCCTTCAACTGGCCCATCAATATCTCCGAATCGTAAATATTTTTTGAGCAGCCTAACGTAACCACGTTTACACGGGGTTTGGCTATCTTTTTGGGCTTATCTAATTCTTTCGTCCTCATACTCTATAAAGTCGTCATTGCGAGGTACGAAGCAATCCCCGACTTACAGAGCGAATCTGCATAGTTTGGGATTGCTTCGTACCTCGCAATGACGCGTTTTTTATGCCTTTATTGTTTAAATAAACTATCTACAAACGCCTGCCTGTCAAACAGCTGTAAATGATCCACACCTTCGCCTACACCTATATATTTTACCGGGATCTTGAACTGATCTGAAATACCTATCACCACGCCGCCTTTAGCCGTACCATCAAGTTTGGTAAGCGCCAGGGCATTTACATTGGTAGCCTCAGTAAATTGCTTGCATTGCTCAATAGCGTTTTGGCCGGTTGATGCATCCAGCACCAGCAAAATCTCATGCGGGGCACCGGGGATAACCTTTTGCATCACATTCTTGATTTTGGTAAGCTCGTTCATCAAGCCTACTTTGTTATGCAAACGGCCCGCGGTATCAATAATAGCAACATCATCGCCATTAGCTACTGCCGAGCGCAGGGTATCATAAGCAACCGAAGCGGGATCTGAACCCATGGCCTGGGCAACAACCTTTACGCCAACACGCTCGCCCCAAAGCTTGATCTGGTCTACCGCCGCTGCACGAAAAGTATCCGCAGCGCCTAATACTACCTGGTTACCGGCTTGCTTAAGCTTGTGGGCCAGTTTGCCTATGGTGGTTGTTTTACCAACGCCGTTAACCCCAACAACCATAATTACATAGGGCTTGTGATCGCCATATTCAAAATTGCGGAAGTCATTACTATTATTTTCGGCAAGCAGGTGCTGAATCTCATCTTTTAACAGGGTGTTGAGCTCGTTGGTGCTTACGTATTTATCGCGCGCAACACGGGTCTGGATCCTGTCGATGATCTTGAGGGTAGTGCTTACGCCAACATCCGATGTTACCAGGATCTCTTCCAGCTCATCAAGCACATCATCATCAACGGTTGATTTACCGGCGATGGCTTTAGTGATCTTCGAAAAAAAGTTATCCTTGGTTTTTTCCAAACCGGTATCAAGCGCCTGCTGATCTTGCTGCGTATTTTCCTTTTTCTTAAAAAAATCAAATAATCCCATGTTCGTTGATATGCAAATGTGCGAATTTCAGATGTGCAGATTTCAGATGTGCAGATTAAAATTTTATCATCTGCATATTTGCACATCTAAAATCTGCACATCAACAAAAAAAGCCCTCTCGTAAAAACAAGACGGCTTCAATATTTTAATCAAAGAGTGATTATATAGTTTTACCTGCAATTGCATCCTTAACTAAATCGTTAGGGACAATTTGCTCTTTGAATGAATAAGCACCGGTTTTAGGTGATTTATTCATAGTGATCACTTTTGAATATTCTTTGCCTTTACCTGCTACTTTCAGGGTTGCAACTACTTTCTTTGCCATTTCTTGTTAATTTATTGAATTAGTGACTTATTGAATAGCAAGTTAATTGTTGTTAGCATGTTAACCTAATCAACCAATCAACTTCATCAACCAATTATTTTATCTCTTTGTGAACTGTTACTTTCCTCAAAACAGGGTTGAATTTTTTCAACTCTAATCTTTCAGTTGTATTTTTTTTGTTCTTAGTGGTGATATAGCGAGACATGCCTGGCATACCGCTTGTTTTGTGTTCAGTGCACTCTAAAATCACCTGAACCCTGTTGCCTTTTTTTGCCATTTTCTTTTTATGTTGTACGTGTAACCTCGCGGCTTACGTAATTTTTCAATTTTATTATACTGCTAAACTTGAAAGCCAACTACTAAATGTAGCCTTTTTTAACAAATTTATTGATGCAGGCGGTAATACCGTTTTTGCTGATAGTTTTTACAGCAGAAGTAGATACCTTTAAGGTAATCCATTTATCTTCTTCAGGAATATAAAACTTTTTAAGTTTCAAGTTAGGATGAAACCTGCGTTTTGTTTTAACGTTTGAGTTTGAAACGTTGTTACCTACGATAGATCCTTTTCCTGTTAGATCACAAATTCTTGACATGACAAATATTTTTAATTATCAACCCTTTATCCAAAAAGAGTTTGCAAATATCAGACTTTTAAATCAAATATTCAATAGTGTTTTCAAAATATTTTAAAAAAGATTTATAGCGATGCGTGAATGCTATCTTGTTAGTTAATAATAAGTTATTTTTTTCTTTTGACCGGCAATAACAACACCAGTCGCAGGTCTAAATATTGTATGAACCAGAATTTATAGAATTAAAGAATGGTGAGAATGCCAGGCAAATTCAATAAATTCCGTAATTCGTTTAATTCGGGTTCAGACATCCTGCCAATCCATTAATCCTAAAAATCACGGTTCAGAATCCGGGCGTTGCCTGCGGCCGGGCTATCCGCCTCAAGTCCTCGCTTTGGCCTTACACTAATCCATCGCACGCTGCGGGCTTTCCTCTCCTATCCCTAACGCACCCCTTCCACAACCCAATAACAATACCAAAATCTAAAGGTGCAAATCGTCCAATAATTACTTTTTAAAAAAATTTAAAAAGCAGCGATTTTAGTTTACACATCGCACATAAATTATTAAATTACGCCCACCATTTGAACCCGCATGAAAACGTTATAAGCTAAAAGGAAACAAACAGTTTAAGCGCGTAGCAGCTTCATCAACCAACCAAACACCAACCAACCGATGAAAATTACATCATTTGAAGAGTACAAAAAGGTTTACCAGCAAAGTGTTGAGCAGCCCGAGCAATTTTGGGCCGGCATTGCCGATAATTTTTTATGGCAAAAAAAGTGGGACACCGTATTGGACTGGAACTTTAAGGAACCTAAGATCAAATGGTTCCAGGGTGCAAAACTCAACATTACTGAAAACTGTCTCGACCGCCATCTGGAAACCCTTGGCGATAAACCGGCCATCATTTGGGAGCCAAATGACCCCGAAGAAGATCACCGGATATTAACCTATCGCCAGCTTCACGATAAAGTTTGCCAGTTTGCCAATGTGCTAAAAAACAACGGCGCTAAAAAAGGCGATCGTATCTGTATCTATATGCCCATGATCCCTGAGCTGGCTATTGCTGTTTTGGCCTGCGCGCGTATCGGTGCTATCCACTCAGTTGTTTTTGGTGGTTTCTCGGCACAGTCAATTGCCGATAGGATCAACGATGCCGAGTGCAACATTGTGATCACCTGCGATGGCGGTAAACGTGGCAATAAAGAAATACCACTTAAAACCGTTATTGATGATGCTTTGGTACAATGCCGTTCGATTAAAAAAGTAATTGTGCTGACCCGAAGCCGTACACCGGTTTCCATGATCAAAGGCCGCGATGTTTGGTGGGAAGATGAGATCAAAAAAGTTGAGACACAGGGAAACCCAGACTGTCCTGCCGAAGTGATGGATGCCGAGGATATGCTGTTCATCCTTTACACATCAGGCTCAACCGGCAAGCCTAAAGGTGTGGTACATACCTGCGGCGGTTACATGGTTTATGCCGGCTACACCTTTGCCAACGTATTCCAATACAACCAGGGTGAGGTTTATTTTTGTACTGCCGATATCGGCTGGATCACAGGTCACTCGTATATCGTATACGGTCCGCTTTCGCAGGGGGCTACCACGCTGATGTTCGAGGGGATCCCAACCTATCCGGATTGTGGTCGTTTTTGGGAGATTGTTGATAAATTTAAAGTAAACATATTATACACTGCTCCAACAGCTATCCGCTCGTTAATGAGCTTCGGGCTGGACCAGGTAAAAAACAAAGACCTGAGCTCGCTCAAAAAATTAGGCTCGGTTGGCGAACCTATCAACGAAGAAGCATGGCACTGGTTCGATGACAACATCGGTAAAAACCGCTGCCCAATTGTTGATACCTGGTGGCAAACTGAAAATGGCGGTATCATGATCTCGCCTATCGCGGGTATCACCCCAACTAAACCGGGCTATGCTACCTTGCCTTTACCGGGCGTACAACCAGTTTTGGTTGACGAGAACGGCAAGGTAATTGAAGGCAATGGCGTAAGCGGTAACCTTTGTATCAAATTCCCGTGGCCGGGCATGCTGCGCACCACTTATGGCGATCATGAGCGCTGCCGCACCACCTACTTTGCTACTTACGAAAACATGTACTTTACAGGCGACGGCTGCTTACGTGACGAGGATGGCTATTACCGAATTACCGGCAGGGTGGATGATGTGTTGAACGTATCCGGTCACCGTATAGGTACTGCCGAGGTAGAGAACGCCATTAACATGCACAGCAGTGTAGTTGAATCGGCCGTGGTTGGTTATCCGCATGACATTAAAGGGCAGGGTGTTTATGCCTACGTGGTGAGCCCGGATAAACATGGCGATGAAGAGATCACCCGCAAGGATATCATCATGACGGTATCGCGCATCATTGGCCCGATAGCTAAACCTGATAAAATTCAGTTTGTGACCGGTTTGCCAAAAACGCGCTCGGGCAAGATCATGCGCCGTATTTTACGCAAAATAGCCGAAGGCGATACTTCAAATTTAGGCGATACCAGCACATTGCTTGATCCGGCTGTAGTTGATGAGATCAAGGCAGGAGCTCTTTGATTAGATTACTTTAGTTAATTTTAACGCTATATAAATAACACGTCATTGCGAGGCACGAAGCAATCCCCGATTAGTAGGTTCGCCCTGTATAGTTTGCGATTGCTTCGTGCCTCGCAATGACGTTTTTAAATATTCTAACAGAAAATGAGCGAGACAGGAAACAATAAGTCTAAGATCAAGACGAAAAGACTTTTTCTTCTTGGCTCTTTACTCTTAATCTCTTGCCTCTCTTTCTCACAGGGTAAATACAATCTCGATTTTTTTACCACCCACAACCAATTCTATCTGTGCGATTCGGCATTTACAGGCACCACCGGAGATACCACTTTTTGGAACAACGACGCCCAAAATGCCCGCTTAGGCACTACTGAAGATATCATCGGTATAAAAACAGCCAGCTATGGCCACATCAAAGCCGAACTTAATGTATTAAACACTGCCGATACTGAAAAAGACTTCAGCAAATACGACCATGTTGTTGAAGGCAGTGTAAAGTTAAGTTCGGGTATTATAGAGATCCTGAATTTCCCGGATACGAAGATCATCCTGAAAGCTATTGTTACTCCTGCACGATATCGCGTGCGCATTTATTCTTACTCCATAAAAAATGTTAATCCCGAGGATGATGAGGGTACAGATCATTATAAGATCACCCTTTGGCAGGGGGAAGATAAGGGGAGAAAAGTGCTGAAAGCTTACAAAGAATAATAGCCTATTCCTTCCAAACACAGATTACTTTGTTAATTATAGTTAAATCATCTATGTAAGTTTCTAACCCTAAGTTTTTTGCAGGATATTGTAGTTATTACATTCTCTTATGAAAAAGGTATGGTTATCAGTGCTTTTGTCTGGGTGGTTATTTGCGGCTATCGCTCAGAATACAGCATTAACAAATGGTATTATTTACGAAAACGGGGCAGGTGGGCGTTTAGCAAATATTAAAGTTGTGAACAAGCAAACGCGAAACCGGGCAATAACCAACGATATCGGCGAGTTCAAAATAGCAGCCAATCCCGGAGACACACTGGAGTTTTCAAACGACCTTTTTGAAACTAAGAATATTGTGGCTGACGATTCACATACAACAATAGCATTTTTGAATAAAATCATCACTTTGAAGGAAGTTGTAATAAAAGAAAACTCGCTAAGAAAAGATTTGGCCGAAACGCAACATATTTATAGGAGCAAGGGAGTATTTTATACCGGTCGCCCCCATTATTATTACCTTTTTCTTAAACCAATGACCTTTATTTATGAAAACTTTAAAAGCGAGGTAATAAACGCGAGAAGATTTAAGAAAGCATCGATATCGGATCTTCAGGGACAGGAGATAGGCATGAGATTTAATGAACAAATTGTCCAAAATAACACCCCGCTAAATGACACACAGGCCAGGGATTTTGTGATCAGATATTGGCCTTCAATACAGCAGGTACGAAGCTGGAGCGATTATGATATGGTTCAATATATCAAACATTCTTACGAAGACTTTAAGATAGAGAGCAAATAACTGAAAGTTCAAATCATCCTCTGCCCATCCTTCTTTTCTTGAGTTCTGACTCTTGACTTCTTATCTCTTTTTTATCAAACTATCCTCCCTCCCATCCGTTATCCATATACATCTAAATAAAAAACATCATGGATAAATTACAAATAAAAGGCGGATGGAACGAGTTGAAAGGCAAAATCAAACAAGCCTACGGCGACCTTACCGACGACGACCTTACCTGGCAGGAAGGTAAAGACGATGAAACACTTGGTAAACTCCAGCAAAAAACGGGTAAAACCCGCGATGAGCTGGTAAAGTGGATAAACAGTTTATAAAATCAGAAAAGCTCCGGGAACGGGGCTTTTTTATTTAAACAACTTTAAGAGTTCCAGCTTAAAGCCAGGAATTATCAGAGAGGTTAACGTTTCCGTTTTGAGTACTTTTTGATATAAACTATACACTCCATCAGTTAGTTTATACATATCGGCATTTTCCTGTACAGGATCTATTATAATATATTCTGCTACACCATATTTTTCGTAAACATCCTTTTTTTGTCGGAGATCATAATAAGCAGTAGATGGAGAAAGTATTTCTATGATCAAATCCGGTGCTCCTTCAATCCGATCTTTTACAAGATCGACAACCCGACTTTCTTTTATGTAAAGTATATCCGGCTGAAGTACATTACCATCGTCAAACTTCACATCCATTGGTGCACTTACAAGAAAGCCATTATCATTTATGCTATCTAAAAAATTAGATAATAACTGGATAATCTTAGCAGATAACTGCTGGTGAGCAGGGATAGGTGAAGGCGACATAATCAAATCATAGTTAATCAACTGAAAAGGGGCACCTTCCTCAAGCATCAAATAATCATCAACGGTGTATTTTTTCTTGTCAGCAGTCAGCATAAATCAAATATAACTAATTTCGCACAATGAAAGTTACCAAACCTACCATTCTTGTTGTAAATGACGATGGCATAACCGCCCCGGGTATCAAAGCGCTGATGGATGCCATGGCGAAGATTGGCCGCGTGGTAGTTGTTGCTCCTGACAGCCCGCAATCGGGCATGGGACACGCTATTACTATCGGCAAACCTTTACGGCTGGACCAGGTTGACATTTACGAGGGTATTGAAATGTACCGCTGCTCAGGCACCCCGGTTGATTGTGTGAAGCTTGCCGTTAACAAAATTTTTAAAGGCCAAAAACCTGATCTTTGTGTTTCGGGTATCAATCATGGCTTAAATAATTCTATCAATGTACTGTATTCAGGCACTATGTCGGCAGCGGTTGAAGGGGCTATTGAAGGCATTCCATCAATTGGCTTTTCGCTGGATGATTATACCTTACAAGCCGATTTTGAGCCATGCATCAAATATGTAACTGAACTTGCATTGCAGGTTTTGGCTAATGGTTTACCACAGGCTACTCTGTTAAACGTAAACTTCCCTAACATAAAACACATCAAGGGCATCAAAATTTGCAGGCAGGCAGCAGCCAAATGGGCCGAAGAATTTGATGAACGTGTTGATCCGCATAAACGTCCTTATTACTGGCTTACAGGTGTTTTTCAGCTGAACGATGGCGGTGAAGATACCGACGTTTGGGCGTTGGATCAGGGCTACGCCTCAGTGGTACCCGTACAATTTGATATGACGGCACACCATGCCATCCCTTATTTAAACAACTGGAAATTTAATGTATAAGGGCATGCTTAATAAAAACGATACAGCAACAGGTTTATTGATTGGCGCAATACTGCCGGCAATTAGCTTGTTTGTTTTTATGTTTGTGCTTAAAAACCATGTTGTTTTTATGAACAAACCGGGCATCCCCTACTTTGTTGCCTTTGCCCTCAACCTGTTTATCCTTCGTTATTGCTATGCTAAGGGCGCCGATAAAACGGGCAATGGCATTGCCATGATTTCGCTTTTGTTTATGCTGGCCATATTCATATTTAAACTACAATCTTTATAATGAAATATTACCTGGTGGCCGGCGAAGCTTCGGGCGATTTGCACGGGGCTAACTTAATGAAAGCCCTGAAAGCGCTTGATAAGAATACCGATTTTCGCTTTTTTGGCGGCGACCTGATGCAGGCTGAAGGCGGCACACTGGTAAAACATTATGCCGATATGGCGTTTATGGGCTTTGTAGAGGTAATAGCCAACCTGCAAACCATCCTCAAAAACCTTAAATCATGTAAGCAGGATATTACGGCTTACCAGCCGGATGTTCTGGTTCTGATAGACTTCCCTGGCTTTAACCTCAAAATAGCCGAGTATGCCAAAACACAGGGCATTTTAGTTTGCTACTATATTTCGCCCAAAGTTTGGGCATGGAACCAAAAACGGGTGCTCAAGATTAAACGCATTGTTGACCACCTGTTTTGTATCCTGCCTTTCGAGGTGGCATTTTATAAGGAATGGGGAATGGACGTTGATTATGTAGGCAATCCGCTGCTTGATGCGGTTTCGGCATTTAAACCAGATGTTGAGTTCCTGCAAAAAAACAACCTTACCAGCAAAAGCATTATCGCATTATTACCCGGCAGCCGTAAGCAGGAGATCAGCAGGTTACTACCTGATATGATCCGGGCTTCGGTTAATTTTCCCGAATATCAGTTTGTAATTGCAGGTGCCCCGGCTTTCGAGGCTGATTATTATGTACCATATTTAAATGGTGCAGAGATCCCCATTGTATTTAACGCCACTTATGATTTGCTGAACCAGACCCATGCCGCTATCGTAGCCTCTGGTACTGCAACGCTTGAAACTGCACTGTTTAATGTCCCGCAGGTGGTGGTTTACAAAGGAGGAAAATTGACTATTGCCATAGCCCGCATGCTGGTAAAACTCAATTTTATATCGCTGGTAAACCTGATCATGGATAAACAGGTAGTAAAAGAATTGATCCAGGAAGAATGCACTGCTAACAAAATGGCCGAAGAGTTAAACCTGATTGTCAATAATGCAACCTATCGCCAAACCATGCTTGATGGTTACAATGAGCTCGATGTGCGCATGGGGCAACCGGGGGCATCGGCCAAAACAGCCGGGTTAATTGTCAAATATACTCAGGAAGCTAAAAAAATGGTAACGTCTTAAAAGAAACGTCATTGCGAGTAACGATCAGGGGAAACCTGAAAAAAAATGTAATGACGTGCTTTGGGATGAGAAGTAAGATATTTGCCTGGAAAAACAAGGTCAAACTACAGACCCCGTATAATCCTTGGGGCC
>NZ_JBHLTS010000015.1:0-87128 GCF_042434235.1 Mucilaginibacter angelicae
CCTACATCTTAGATGCCGGTTTAAAGTTACAGCCTGTAGGGGTAACGGGAGAGATCTGCGTAGGCGGGGCCGGAGTTGCGAGGGGTTATTTGAACCGCGAAGAGCTGAGCGCTGAGAAGTTTATTGCAAACCCATTCAAGCCCGGTGAACGCCTATACCGCACGGGGGACCTTGGCAGATGGCTTGCGGACGGCAATATAGAATACCAGGGCCGTTTAGACGACCAGGTAAAGGTCCGGGGTTACCGGATCGAATTAGGGGAGATCGAGAGCGCGCTAAACGGTCACAGTGATGTAAGCAGCTCGGTTGTACAGGCGCTGGATCTGGGCAGCGGCGAACGGGAGCTGGTAGCGTACGTGGTAAGCGGCACACTGCTGAATGTGCCGGAGCTTCGTCAGTACCTTCAGGAACGCTTGCCGGGCTATATGGTACCGGGCCATTATGTACAGCTGGAAGCATTACCGCTAACGGCAAACGGGAAGGTGGATAAAAAGCGGCTGCCCTCACCGGCGGGCCAGGAGCTTTCGGGTGGGACGGTTTACGAGGGAGCACGCAACGAGACGGAAGCCAGGCTGATCGGGATATGGGAAGAAGTGCTCGGCCGTAACGGGATCGGGATCCATGATAACTTTTTTGATTTAGGGGGGCATAGTTTGAAGGCGACCCGGTTGGCGGGCCATATCCATAAGGAGTTCGGTGTAAAAGTGTCGCTTCGCGACCTGTTCAGCCAAACGGTGCTTGTGGAGCAGGCGGAGCTGATCAGTTCAACCATATGGGTAAAAAATACCAATAACTTATCTCACGCAGAGATCGATAATGAAAAACTAATCTTTTAAATAAATCATATGAACCTAAATTCAGACCAGATATCCTTTTATAACGAAAATGGATATCTCAAACTTGATAACTATTTGAATGAGGAAGAGGTAGATATCTTGAGTGCCGAACTGCCGAAGACAATAGAAAAAAACTCTCCTCGAATAATCTTGGAAGACAACGGCTCTGTTAGATCAATATTTGCCCCTCACTTTGTAAATGAGACCTACAAAAAACTTGCCCGGTTAGAAAAATTTGTTGTTCCTTCAAAGCAGCTAATCGGACATGATGTATACATTCATCAATACAAGGTAAATACCAAAAAAGGCTTGAAGGGTGATTGGTGGGAGTGGCACCAGGATTTTCCTTACTGGCATATTGATGATGGTATTAAAGATCCTCATTTGGTATCCGTAATGATTTACCTTCAGGACACAGATTCCTCTAATGGCGCTCTTCTAATGGTACCCAAAAGCCATAAAATGGGAATAGTAAAATTCGCCAATAAAGGTGATTTGGCTAATGCTGCACCTGGTAAATATTCTGATCATAATAAAACAACTGATTATTCATCGTCTTTAAATGCCAACATAAAGTTTACAATTGACCCGGAATTATTAACTAAACTGGCTAATGATAACAGCATAGTAACAGCCAACGGAAAGAAGGGAACAGCGCTCTTTTTTCATGGTAACCTATTTCATGCTTCAAATATTAACCTCACTCCATTTGATCGGGACGCGATTATAATAACCTATAACAGCATAAATAACCTTCCGACGAATACAAAGAATCCAAGACCGGATTTTTTAGTTGGAAATGACTATGAATCGATAGAAAAATTGGAATACAGTCTCTGAGAATAGCGAAAATAATGAACTTACGGTCATATAGCTTATATATCGCCGTTTTCATTCAATCCAGCGCATATTATAAACCAACAATTATGAGGATAAGTGACCTTTTTCAAAGAGGACCTGTTAGAAATAGATTTACCGAAGATTTTTATCGTGAAAACAATTGCCGTTTGAGCGGAAGGCGAATTAGAAAAATGAGGAATGACTGGATTGCTTACGCAAGTAGCATTCCGCCATATCCAAATGTATATTCCGGACGTGGAATTGTGATATGCGCGGGCGGCTATATGTACGTTACATGTGCATGGATTAATATTTCGATGTTAAGGAAATCCGGGTGTTCCTTACCCGTCGAACTTTGGCATGAGGGAGGTGAAATCAATGAATCCATGAAAATGAAGTTTAAAGAACTTGGTGTAATATGCAAAGATTGTAAAGATTATTCCCAGGACTCTTTAAAGGGTTACGCTATGAAGCCTTTTTCGATTCTAAACAGCTCGTTTAAAGAAGTGTTGTTTTTAGATGCTGACAATAACTGTGTAAAAGACCCAACATACCTTTTTGATAGCAAGGAATACCTAAAAAGCGGAACGATTTTTTGGCCCGACGCCTGGACAACCCCAGATAGTAATCCCATTTGGAAAATAATTGGATGTAAAAGTGATAACTCTAAAGAACAGGAAAGCGGTCAAATATTAATTGATAAGGAAAAATGTTGGAAGGAACTTAATCTGTGTATTTATTTTAATGAAAACCGGGAACTGTATTACAAATTTTTACTTGGGGATAAAGACACCTTTAAGTTTGCATGGATGGCCTTAAAAAAAGAGTATTATATGATTTCAACTCCATTGAGTTATGCCGGATACACTACCTCAAATATGGATTTTTATGGAATGACAATGGTACAGCACGATGATAATGGTGAACCGGTTTTTCTGCACCGCAATCTCCTAAAGTGGGGGCAAATGAAAAACGACGAAATGTTGTGGACCACAATCAGGAAAATAAATGGCGATAACGTTAGGTTTAAGCCAATAACTTTAAAGTCGGGTAATTCAGTTATAAACATGGTTAGCATTGAGGGCGAAATTGAATGTATGTCTTTTAGAGAATTATTCGGCGACTATGAATTGAATTGTTTGCAGGTTTTAAAAGAATTAAGAAGCTGTAAAAGCTATCTTGATTTTCTCACTCATATAATCCTGTATCAAACACGCAGAACCAGCATGGAAGATTTGAGTCAGTCTTTTGAAAGAGGTGCTTATTTAATTGCATAAATAACAATTTGAACATAGCATTAAAGCTTCGTTATAGAAGTTTTTTGACAACTGAATACCTGTAGTTGATTATGAGTTATTCTTTTTTAATGTCAGTTTTTTATACTTGAGTATTTTATTTACCATTCCTTAATAAAAAAAAATGAATTTATCTGTACTTGCCAAATACAGCGAAAATCTTGAAAAGCGTTACGAATCTTTTCATTATGTGTTTAATAAACTTGCCTCCAAAAAAAATAATGTGATTGTTGAACTTGGGACATCAAGAAGTTTTGTAAGCGGTGGGATTCCGGGTTGTATGAGTGATAATATAAAATATTGGGATGAAAATGTTGTTGAAAATTGGGACTGGGGAGCCGGACTGTTTACAAGAATATGTGCGGAAGTAATTGATGGCTCAGAAAATATTTTCTATACTGTTGATCCGGACGAAAAAGCAATGAGAATTAGTAAAGCTATTACATTAGGATATGCGGAAAATATAAATTACCGCTTAGAGACTTCTACGGATTTCCTTAGGAACTTTACTCAAAAAATCGATTTGCTTTATATGGATCATCATGAAACTTGCGAAGAGGGTGCCCGGCTTCATCTGTTAGATAGTCAAATAATAATCGACAATGACCTTTTATCGAAAGATGCTCTGATTCTTATTGATGATATTCATTTAGAAAATTATAAATCGATGCCCGGCATATTACCCAAAACGAGCGAGGCGAGTTTAACTCCGGCCGAGCATTATGGAAAAGGAACATTTTCCATTCCGTATCTGCAGTCCAAAGGGTTCCGGCTGCTTTTTGAAGGTTATCAGATTATATTAGGCCGTTAGGAATTTGTGGGCTTTTCAGGAAGCGGAGGTTAGAAGTAAATTGAGCCTTAAATAATTGAGCTGAGCAAAAAAAACCACTACCTCCGCACAAAACTGTTGTAACGGACGTAGTGATTTTTTATAACCTGCTTTGTTACTTTGGCGGGAAAGATGTTGGTAATAAAAAGGCATGCTGATTTTATTCTCAATGCGATTATTAAAAAAGAATTCAATAACCAAATGTTTAAAGTGCTTAATGAAAGATCAGTTTGGCAGCACCGCTGGTATTATCCTCCAGGGTTCTGTAGTGATCGAATTTAAAAAGGCCATCAACGCGTCCTTTTCTTCTTTATTCAAATTCAACCGTTTCAGAAACGTTATTCTGATTGTGAATCAGAACATCACAACGAAGAGATAAAGCATATTTTAACTGTGATAGGTATAATGATAGGAGCGGGAACGGTGATTTATTATGGTTTGAAAGGTAGGAGAGTTTGACCTGTTGAATTTTGTTTTAATAGATCTTGTCAACCTGTATTACTGAGTGAAAAGTAAAGACCAGTGATTGTCAATACACAGTTTAACCATTTTTAAAAACAACTAAAACGTTTCACATATGTTTCACAATAGCTAAAATAAAAAAAGCTAACCTCTCAAATGGGTTAGCTTTTTTTCTTAGTTAAATAACTGATTTTGGTTATTTAAAGTGGAGCCGGAGGGGGCTTGGTCGAACCCCTTATTCCACTTTTAATGCTCTTGGAAGAGATGAAATTAATATAAAGCATATGAAAAATAGGCGACGAATTCTCCTGCGATTGCGGGGGACTTTTTTTGTTAAACGGTAAAAAGCTGATTATTTCTTTGATATCCGATTATATATCAACGTCAGTGCCCTTGACCTTTGAAGTGGGTAGTCAATTTATTAAAGCATTGAGATGGAATATTTCGTATTAATATAAAAAATATCCAAATAAAACTAAATGGAAAGCCTGTTGTAGTAGATATAAACATTGACAGCGGCATGAAACTCTTATTTTTTCAACTTAAACAAGGTTACCCTTTAATGGTGATCCCGGATACCGCTGCCCATTTGAATGGCCACACGATAATCACACATATGTACAGTATTTTCCTGGATATTGGTGCAGGCAATCCTTTGATAAGCAGGAGTAAGGAAAGCACCCTGCACCTGGAATGGATCAAAGATCCCGAGTATTTCGGTTACATTACCTTTGAACTGCCCGGCAAGCTCTTTACTTATACGGCAGATGGTCAGCGGGAATTAAATAATGATGAAGTGCAGGAGGTCATTGAGCACCTGAGCAATATCCGTGATAACCCGGCGCTTTGGAACCAAATGAACGACAATTAGCCGCAAGGTGTACTAACCCTTATCGAGTCCCATAAACCTGAATATATTGGAAAATAAAAAGCGCATCGCCATACTTGGCGGCGGCCCGAGCGGCCTGTTCATGTTTAAACGATTGGTAAACACCGGGAATACGGATCTCAGCATTACCATCTTCGAGCGGAAAAATAAGTTAGGATCGGGCATGCCCTACAGCGCCGAAGGGGCCAATGATGAGCATATTACCAACGTTTCGGGTAACGAGATTCCGCCCTTAGTTACTTCTCTGGACGACTGGGTTAAAACCGTTCCTAAAGATACGCTGGATAAATACCATATGGAGGCCGCCCGTTTCAATGAGTACAAAGTGCTGCCGCGTTTATTGTTTGGCCAATACCTTACCACGCAATTTGACCTGCTGCAAAAGCAAGCCCGGGAAGCCGGTGTTACTTATGCTATACAATATAAAACGACTGTAACCGATATTCTTGATCAGCCCGAAAAAGGCGTGGTCATCGTTGAAACCGGAGACGGAGAGCAAACCGAATTTGACCGGGTGATTATTTGTACAGGCCATAACTGGCCAAAAAAACATGAAGGAAGCGTTCCTGATTATTTTGATTCGCCGTATCCACCGGCCAAGCTGGCCTTGAAGCTCAACCATCCGGTTGCCATCAAAGGCTCATCCCTTACCGCGGTCGATGCTATCCGGACGCTGGCCCGCCATAACGGGACTTTTGATAAAGATAAAAGCGGTAAGTTGTTTTATAAACCTTTCTCCGATCATCCTGATTTTAAATTGGTAATGCATACCCGGAACGGCATGCTGCCCGCAGTACGTTTCCATTTGGAAGATTCGCACTTATCTAATGACAGCCTGCTGAGTAAAGATGAGATCAAAGCGCATATTAAAGCTAACAACGGTTTTTTGTCCCTGGATTATATTTTTGAACGGGACTTTAAATTGCCGATACAGGCAAAGGAACCGGAATTTTACGAAAAGATCAAAGACATGCGCCTGGAAGAATTTGTGGACGCTATGATGGCATTGCGCGAGGAAGTTGATCCTTTTCAATTATTAAAGGCAGAATATGCCGAAGCAGAGCAATCTATCAAACGTGAAAAATCCGTTTACTGGAAGGAAATGCTCGGTGTATTGAGTTTTTCGTTAAACTATCCTGCCAAACACCTTTCTGCAGAAGATATGCAGCGTTTGCAGCAATCGCTTACGCCGTTGATCTCTATTGTGATCGCCTACATCCCGCAAAGTTCCAGCGAGGAGTTATTAGCGTTACACCAGGCAGGCGTGCTGGAACTGATCCCGGTTGGTGATGAAAGCAGGGTAGAACCACATGAAAATGGTGGTGCTACCTACCATTATACAGATGAAGCTAAGAACGTGCAAAGTGTACACTACCAAACTTATGTGGATTGTGTGGGACAACCACATTTGGCCTTTGAAGAGCTTCCTTTCAAAAGCCTGATCGATGGACGTACTATTACACCTGCTAAACTCAAATTTAGCTCTGCGGATGAGGGGCTTAAAGCCATGAATGCCGGTAAGCCGGTTTCAAAAGATGACCATGGCGATTACTACCTGAAAGTTTCCGGAATCACCATCAATGATCATTTTCAGGTAGTGGACGCCTATGGGGCTTATAATGAACGTATTTATATGATGGCTGTGCCTTATATCGGTGGCTACAACCCTGATTATTCCGGTCTTGATTTTAGTGAAGAGGCCTCTGGTATCATTATTGAAAGATTAATGGCATGAAGTTATACTTGTTATTGTTAGGTGCCGAAGTCGCCGGAAGGGTGGTTGAACAACATGATTATTTCTTTGGCATTGCCGAAAGCCTGCCTGCCCTGGTGCCCGAAGTGTGGGCGTTTTGGCCGGATGCAGGTAGCAGTCTGCACATTGACGGCTGGCGGGAGGTTAACAAAGTAGATGATTTGGCAGTACGTGTTGTACCCGTAGGTGATGACAGCCCAGCTTCAGGCAACAAACTCTTCTTCTTGAACCTGGGTGGTTACACCAGCGGGAAGCTGGAAGAACAGCACTATACGGTGCTCACTGTACAAGACAGCCGTTTAGCTGCCATCCAGTTTACAAAGAAAAACCTATTCTTTAAAACCAACTCCCTGAAAGGCATAGCTACCGCTCACATCGATGAGAAATACGGTGTTGATGTGGACAGTGTTCACCACCTTGAGGACCTGCTTTCACCGGCTCAGAAAGCGAAATACCGTATTGTGTTTAACGACGGAACCGGCATGCCGGAAGATGAGATCCATTTAGGTTATTTTAAATTGGATAAGCTCAAATGAACCGCACCGATAAACTACTTAACTGGATAAAACAGCGGCATGAAGGTCAACTGATCAGGCGTACGACCGAGCCCTACGTCAACCACCTTGTTGCGGTTGCCGAATTAGCCTCTGTCATCCCGTTAGGCTACGAGACCGGCCTTTGTCATGATCTTTTTGAGGAAACAGAAACGACTAAGATGGAACTCTATTCGGCGCTGACCACTTTTGGTTATACAGACCCCGAAGCCCATTTTATCCTCAATTGCACCATAGAGCTAACCGATGTATTTACGAAAAAAAACTATCCCGATTTAAAGAAAAAAGCACGGAAGGCAAAAGAGGCCGCAAGATTGACTACGATAAGTTCTGCTGCACAAACCGTTAAATATGGTGATATGATCTATAATATAGGTTGGGTTTTAAAGTACGATCTCAAACACGCCGGAAAATACCTGCGGAAAAAACAACTGTTTTTGACGTCCATGACAAACGGAGATCAGGATCTGCACCAGAGAGCTTTAAAAATAGTCGATGATGCGCTTAGGTTTCTGAAGAATGAGCAGAACAACGTTCGGTACAAGTTGAGAGGATTATGATAGCCTTACGGAATCATCAGCTAATGTTAAAACAAAACATCGATCATCAAATTAAAATATACCTATGAAAGCATTAATCATCAATTGTACACTTAAGCGCAGCCCGGCTTTTTCCAACACCGGCGCGCTGGCGGAGAAAGCAGCGGAGCAATTAGAGGGACAGGGTTTCGAAATCGAGATCATCCGCCTGAATGATTACCATGTTTTAACCGGCAATTCTTCGGATGAGGGGGAAGGCGATCAATGGCCGCTTATCCTTGAAAAGATCAAAGCCTGCCAGATCTTTATTA
Organism: Mucilaginibacter angelicae; assembly: GCF_042434235.1. Taxonomy (NCBI): domain Bacteria; kingdom Pseudomonadati; phylum Bacteroidota; class Sphingobacteriia; order Sphingobacteriales; family Sphingobacteriaceae; genus Mucilaginibacter; species Mucilaginibacter angelicae. Next base: position 8,309 of record NZ_JBHLTS010000015.1, read on the forward strand.
TAGCCACGCCGATATGGATGGGAAACCTCGCTTCTACATCGCAAAAAGTGATAGAAAGGCTGGACGCGATCTTTCGCGACGAAGAACTGAGCAGCAAAGAAAACGGTCAATATATGCCCTATAATAAAGTGGGTGGCTGTTTGATCACGGGCAATGAGGATGGTGCGCACAGCTGCGCAGCGCAGGTACTATGGGCCCTGCAGGAGGTGGGATTTACCATTCCTCCCAATGTGAATGCTTATTGGGTAGGAATGGCCGGCGGCGAAAAAGATTACGTTGAAGGCGGCGGAAAACATTATTTATACACCAACAAAACGCTCCGTTATATGACCGCCAACCTGGCCTGGTTTGCCAAACTGCTTGCTGCTAACCCGATAGGCACCAACCTATTGGAAGAGGATAAAAAAGCGGAAGCAGAAAGCGACAAAGAGGATGATGAATAACGTTTGGTCAGAAGGAATGAACAAACAAATAAAAGCTCCGAAAGGAGCTTTTATCTTACTTACGTAATAAACCCTCTTTTTTAATTATACCCAACTATTTACATAAATCATTGTTAACCCAATCATGCAACCAGAAAATAGTAAAACGAGATACAACGACACGGAATTAAATGAGTTCAAAACATTGATTAAAGATAAGATCAATGTCGCACGTGAAGAACTGCAGGACCTGGTTGGAACGCTCAGCGCTTCCGGATCTAACGGCGATGATGCAGCAATTGCCGGAAAAACGCTGGAAGATGGTTCGGCGACTTACGAGAAAGAACAAACCAACCAGTTGGCAGGACGACAGAAAAAGTTCATCGATCAGCTCGAGGCTGCACTTATTCGTATCGAAAACAAGACTTATGGAATTTGCCGTTCTACAGGTAAACTGATCCCGAAAGAACGCTTAATGGCAGTTCCACATACCACCCAAAGCATGGAAGCAAAACTTAAACAGGCATGAGCTCGGCATTTGTAAAGGAAGGGGAGGCCAGGCACCTCAAAGATGTTGCACCTAACTTAGGTGCACTGCTTTTCTTTTTGCGGGTAGAAAATAACGGCACGGTGATCCGCGATGAAAAAATCTACTTCAGCCAAAAACATGACCGTGATGTTTATGAAATGAGTGATGGATTAATCTATGCGTTGGATGATGACCATCACTGGTATATTATCCTCGACTGATGAAAGGAAAATTCTTTGGAGGCACCAGCGGTTTACAAATTGACCTGCCCAAACGCGATTTTCCGCCGGAATATAGTCACCTTTCAAGGTTGGGATATTATTCCTTACAGGAAAACAGTATTGAAATTAACAGCTCGTTTTACAAGATCCCGCAGTCCAAAACGATTGCGCGATGGGCGACAGAAGTAAGTGCTGATTTTCGTTTTACTTTCAAACTTTGGAAAGGGATCACCCATGAAAAAAACCTGTTTTTCAATCCGCAGGATGTCAGTTCCTTTATGGAAGCGATCAGGTTACCCGAAACGCAACAAGGGTGCTTATTGGTTCAGTTCCCACCGAGCCTGCAGGTAAACGCTTTGCCGCAATTAGAGGTATTGCTGGATATGCTAAGCACTGATACATGGCCTGTTGCTGTTGAATTCCGCCATTCGTCATGGTATAAGGACGATGTTTTTGAATTGCTAAGCAGGCATCAGGCAGCGATGGTATTACAGGATATGCCTAAGTCTGCCACACCGATGGAGATAACCCCTGATGAATTGGTTTATCTTCGTTTCCATGGCCCCTCAGGTAATTATAAGGGAAGCTACAGTGAAAGTTTTCTTTCTGAATATGCGTCTTATATCAACGAGTGGCAGGAGGAAGGTAAAAGCGTTTTTGTCTACTTTAATAATACGGCCGGGGCAGCGCTGGAAAATCTTCATTTATTAAAGCGCCTCCTGGTTGAACAAGATGTCTGATACCATGTCGGTTTAATTAAAGCTCATACGATGATGTCCGGTTAATTTCAATCACGAGCTCCTTGATCACTTCGCGTCCGCTTAGCCACCGCCTTAAACGGTTTACCCGCCGAATATCCTGCCTGTCTTTCAATTCGTAACCCTTTTTATAATAATCAGGCATCAAATCCTTCATTGCATTATGGACCGCTTCCAGCCTTCCATTTAATATAAGATCCGGATCGTTCTTCACCATGTCGGCCAGTGCGTCGGCCATGCTGGCCGCGTAATAGGGGCAATCCCAGTCGTGGTTATAGGGATGGTCGCCTTTGATATTTACCTTTTGCAGTGGATGGGAAAGATCTTCTATTATTTCTGTTATTCCAGGACCAAAGACATTGGAGTATTCTTCGATGAAATGATTCCACCAGCGCGGATGCTGCGGTAAATCCTTGAGCAATGTATCACAAACCGTAACACGTATTGGAAAGTCCGGGTTGGCTGGGTCCATCACTACAAGAGATGTCCCGAAATGTCCTTCCTGCAGCGAATGCCTGCTATAGATCACAAAGAATTGCGGCAGTGCTTCAACTTCATTTTGTATTGCAGCGGTAAGCATTTTGATCTCCTGCAACCTGTCTTCCAGGAAACCGCGTTTGAACAGAATGTGCAGCCGCCCTTCTGATTTTGCTGTGCAGCGCTTACTGTTCTCGTTAAATACATTCCCGTTTGCAGGGCGGCTCATAAAATGATTGCCGCTGTTATAACAAAGCGCCGACCCGGTGGGGTAGGTGCTGATATCGGCTGTATCACCTGCCTCTGTCTGTTTGTTCGGATGAACAGAGCGGAACGGCACATGCATATTTTCGCTATCCATCCTGCGGGCAAGATTATAGATCCGTTGCTCTGTATCGGCTAATAAAGGATCACCGTTAACAGGATCAAAATAAACAAACTTTGACCGCCGGCCTAAGTGACAGGCAATGATGCGGTTTTTTAATAACTGTTGGATAGGACGCCGCGTGTTAAGGAAAAAATCCCGCAGGGCGTCATTCCTGATATATTCGTCCAGAGGCTGTTCAAACTGGAGCAGCGTTTCTTCTTTGTGTCCGTTAACCCACTCGCGTAAAAATGAATGCACTTCCTGATCGAAAAAGAAATTGGCCGCCATTGCTGTTTCTTTTGTTAAAGCGCATCGTTCCATAACGTTTACAAGGGAGAAATAAAGCGTGAGCCATAAATATAACAAATAAAAGCCCGACGATGGGCCTTAACTATTTTAATTCACCGTATTTTCTAACTCCTTTATGGCGTAGCCTTCTGCAAATGCGAGAGGCGTTGTAATTTAAGCAGCAAGCAAACTGATCGCCACCTTAAACTTTCTGTATTGCCGTTACAGGCAGTTATGGTCATCACCTAATTTAGTTTCATCTTAAACACGCCTTTTTTTGTAATCATTCATAAATTGCTTGTAATCAGACTTAAATAGATAGGAACGAAGATCTGGAAATATCTTTTAAACAGTGATGAATAATTCAGCCGCCTTTGTTTTTAGATGTTTATGCATTCATGGAAACATGATGGTAAATTAATACACTTTTCTTAATTTGATGATCTTCAACCAGTGCATTACCTTCATCACCGGGTAAACAGGATCTATCTCGAACCAGCGTTTACCGAAATTGGCGCTATTGGGATGACGGTGATGGTTATTTTGAAATAGCTCGCCAAGCATCAGGAAATCAAATGGCGTTGTGTTTTTTGACTTGTCGTTGTTATTGAAATTGGTATAGCCATATTTATGGCCGCACCAATTGACGATAGCACCATGAATAGGCCCCATCAGGTAATGAATAGGTAGTAAAAGAAAAAGCCACCAATGTGTAGCAAAAATAATGTAAAAGCAGGTATAAGCTAAGGCGAAAATGATCCTTGAAAGCAGGGATGAACCCATACGGTCAATGAGCGGCCATTCGGGATAGTAGCCGTTAAAACACGCATCAGGTTCCCTGGTTCTTTTTAAATGATCCTTAAAGGTATGCACCGTTGCTTTAACCATCTGAAAAATGTCGGTAAAGAAATGCGGCGAATGCGGATCTTTCTCTGTATCGCTATAAGCATGGTGTTCACGGTGCATAGTTGCGTAAGCACGGGGATTTAAAAATGAAGCCCCTTCAAAAAAGTAAGCCATAAGATAGAATACCCGTTCCCAGGTCTTACTCGTTGTAAACATGCGATGGGATGCGTAGCGATGCTGGAAAAATGTTTGAAAAAACAAAGACAGAAACCAGTGGGCAATAAAAAATGAAAAGATGATCAACATAAATTTTATTTATAATATAGTGCAATAGATAAGGCGCGGATAAAAGCCGTATATGATTATAAAGCCAGTTTTGTGAGTTTTTCAGCAATCTTTTCCGCATACAACGGACTGATGTTCTCCGGGATAGTATGCCATCGTTCCTCTTTGCGGAAAAGCAGGATATTCCTTTTGCCGGGTATTAAAATCACCCATCCCGGAAAGGTGAAGTTTTTTACGGGATGTATTTTGAGCTCCATTATTTTCCCGGTTTCCGGCTCCTGCACAGTAATGATCGTCATAACGCCGAATAATGTTGGTGACCATACCCATTACTTTCTTTAGCATTTTTCAAATCAGTTTCCGATATTCTGTTAATGAGTAAATTAATCCGGGAGAGGAGTGTATCCATACTAAACGGTTTAGCGATAAAATCATCGCAGCCATAGGTTCCTTTTTCGATGCCTTTATTTGAATATGCTGTAAAAATGATAATCGGGATAGCTTTAAATTCCGGGTGCTTTTTCAATTGGGTACACCAGTCACCACCATTTGTTCCACCTAATGAAAAATCTATCAGGATCAGCGAAGGTTGATACAACTGTACCAAACTTAAGAGGTCATCAGTTCTTTCTATAATTTCCACATCAAAACCCTCGTAATCCAGCAACACCTGTAAAACATCCAGTACGGCACCGTCATCATCAAATATCAATATCCGCTTTCCCATCAGCTTATTTCTGTGTAAATATTGATCTCACCCAGGTCAACCAGCACTATAGTTTCATCAATCCCCATGGCCATCTGCCGCGGCTCTTCGTCTATTTTAAAATAGGTATCAAATCTCTCCGGTAATTTTTTTAGTAAGGGGGCGCGTTTTACAGGTAACAGGGTAATACAAAGATCAGCATCCTCACCTAAAATGTTTGTGGTTCGTGATAGGCAGTACCGGTAACCCCGTCCGATCAGGGTTTCCAACAACTCAATGGTTAAGATTTTTTGCATAGCCGTGGATTTATTTCAAAGATACCCGGCCAGATTTTTCCTTTAGTGGTTATAATACCCTTTGGCTTATGTGGTTTTTACTTCATGTTGTTGTAATTGGCTTCAGATGATACCATTAAGCATGGCAAAACGGACCAAAGCGATCGTATTCCGCGAACCTGTTTTGTCGATCAGCTGCTGCCGGTGGTTCTCAACGGTCCGCTTGCTGGTAAAAAGTTTGTCTGCCACTTCCTGGTTGGTAAAACCTTCAGATAGCAAAGTCAGGATCTCTACATCGAGCGCGGAGAATTCTATATTTTCGATATTTTCATTGGTAATTGGATCAGGAATGGTAAGCAGGCGGTTCAGGAAACGCCCGGATAGTTCAGCGCAAATATATTGTCCGAATTCATACGTGTGACAAATGGCAAAGATCAGTTCGGCAGTGCTGATGTTTTTGAGCAGGTAGCCGCAGGCACCAGATTTAAAAGCTTTGACTACATATTTTTCGGTATCCAGAGCGCTTAAAATGATCACCCTCGCATCAGGGTAGTCCCGTTTTAAACGTTCGGTCAATTCTATTCCCCCCATAACAGGCATGTTCATATCTACCAGTATAATATCTGCTTTAATACCTTGTTCAAGCAAACGAAGCACCTCGATACCGTTATTTGCCTCGCCGGTTATCTGAAACGATTTTTCCTTTTCCAGCATGGATTTAATTCCCCCTCTGACAATCAGATGGTCATCTGCTAATATGATATTGATCGGCAATTTCGTCATTTGGTAATTATTCAGGTTTTATTTCGAGGGTAATTTTGACCATAGTGCCCATTCCTGGTTTAGAATTAATGGTGATACATCCATTATATAAACTTAACCGGTTCCTGATGCTGCTAAGTCCGGAACCTGTTGCGATATCTTCCTGTTTTACCATTTCAAAGCCCTTGCCATTATCTGATACGGATAATTCAATGTTTTTGCTTTTTTTGACCTCAATGGTGATTAAACTGGCCTCCGAGTGTTTCATTGCGTTATTAAGAAGTTCCTGCAAAATCCTGAATATATTGGCTTCAATCGGCAGGCCCAGCCGTTCATTCAGGCGGGTAAGCTTTGTTTTAATAACCATCTTCGGTGTGGTTAAACGACGGGCCATCTCATCTATCGTGGCCCTTAACCCAAAATCGTTGAGGATAGCAGGAGCGAGCTCAAATGAAATGTTCCGTGTTTCCAACACTGCCATGTCGAGCAGTTTGTAAACATCACGCATTATTTCCACAGGATTATCTGCATCTAACAGGGTTCCCAGCTTGATCCTGATACCATATAGTAACTGACTAACGCCGTCATGCAAAGCCTCGCTGATTCGGGATCGTTCATTTTCTTCCGCATGGATAGTCGCCAGTGCGATATTTCTTTGCTGCTCGTGTTTAATGTTTATGGCTTCCCGTTCGAGATCTTTTTTAGCCGTTATGTCCATCATGATGCCCACAAACCGGTTTGGATGCCCGGGTTCGGTGATCACATGGCCCCGGATGCTTGCAAAGCGGGTATTACCGCTTTGGTTATCGAAGCGGCAGACAAGGTCGATAGATATTTGATTATTAAGTGCAACCCGAAATTGTTGGTCCACGCTTATGCGGTCATCGGGATGGATCAGGTTGATAAATGTCTGGTACCGGCCGTCAAATTTACCGCCCGGTATGGCGCAGGTCTGGTAGTTGAACTCGTCCAGGTAAAATTTCATGGTGTCCAACTCCAGCTCCCAGGTACCGGAGGATGAGGCCTCCAGGGCAAGCTCCAGTCGCTCCTTTGTTTTGGCCAGCACTTTTTCGGCCTCAACCCTTTCTGTTATATCCATAACTGCAATATCACATTGCAGCGGTAATGTACGGGCAGGAGAAATGGCTATACCTTCCATCTGAACATAAAATTCACGCCCTTTCCTGGAAATCATTTTCAACTGGCCGCTTTGTTTTTTTCCACTATTCAGCATTTCACGAAAAAAGAGGTGATAAGCATCCCGGTAATCCGTTGCCACGAAACTTTGCAGCCTGTTGCCAACTATATTACCTTTACCGGTTTCTAATAGTGAAATTCCGGCATTGTTGGCATCTCCAATCAATCCATCCTTGTCAAGGATATAATAGCCAATAGGGGCAAGGTCATATATACCGGAAAACTTGAGCTGTTGCAGTTCCAGTTTTTCGTTCACGATACGCAGCTCGTCGTTCTGCATTTCCAGTTCAGCCTGGTGCAAGTGCAGTTCCTCCAGCACTTTTTGCATGCGCAGTTCGTTTGATGAACCTGTAACGGGTTCTCTTATCAAATCTTTATGCGCTGTCTTGGTTTTCATTGATCCTTAAAACAATTAAAGGCGTCGTTTCGGTTTGCTCAAAAAATGGGCGGGCAGTTAGCTGGTAAACTTTGGGTTGTTTTGTTTTAGTGGTTACGGCCGCTGAAACTTCTTTTCGTTCACTTAGACACTGCTTAAACAAATATTCGGGCTCTTCTGTTTTCCATAGTTTTTTCAAAAATTCAACAGCGCTTTGCCCTTGTAGGTCATGCTGGGCTATGTTAAATAACTTCAGGGCCAGGATATTTGCACCTGAAATATGGAAATCCTTGTCCATTTGAATGACAGCGTCGGGAAGCTCATTTAAGATGGAAGCAGCATAATCCTTTAAAACTTCCAATTTAGACTGCATCTGTTTAAAATCAGTGATCTGGGTTAACGTCAATACTGCCCCGGAAATGTAGTTATCCAGGGTGCGGTAAGGCATGATCCTTACGCGATACCATTCATTATCCTTCGTACGCAGATCCGTAACCTTAATGGTTAGTTTATCGATCACCTCCCGGATATCATTTTCATTTATAGGCTGTTCAAAATTAGAAACCACATGATTGATCGGTCGTCCTACATCACTCGCAATCAGGTTGAATAAATGCCTGACTTGCGGGGTATAACGAAGGATGTTAAGATCATTGTCAAGGAAAAGTGTGCAAACCTCTGTGGCATCCAGCAGGTTTTTCATATCGTTATTTAGCCTGGTTAGTTCTTCTGCTTTTAACTGGTACTGGCTGTTTACCGTCATCAATTCCTCATTCAGCGACTGCATTTCTTCTTTTGTGGTCAGCGATTCTTCATTGGTGCTTTGGAGTTCTTCGTTGGTGCTTTGCAATTCTTCGTTACTTAACCTAAGCTTTTCCATTGAGCCTTCCATTTGCTCAACAGTAGTAGTTAGCTGCTGCTTGGTGTAAACCAGTTCTTTTTTTAGTGCTTCCGTAACCGAATTTCTATTGGTTAGGGAAGACTGAAGATCTGGTTTCTTGTCCGTTTTGATCAGCCCGTGATCTTCAAATACAAACAACACCAGTGAAGGCGCCTCCTGCTCTCTTACCGATGTAACCCGTATGCTAACCAACCGCAAATCCTTACCTTCTTTCAAAGTGATATCGTCCAGAGTCAGGGTATCATCGCTGTTAAGCGCCTGGTGTAAGCTGCTGGATAGCGCATATTTGAGTTCTTCGCGGGCCAGCTTTAAAATATTGTTCGCAACTGTTTCGCCACGGGGTAGTTCAAGGTATTTGCCTGTGTTGCCGTTATTATACAATATATCGCCTTTTTCATTAACCAAAACAGATGGAGGCAGGAATTTATCGATCAATATTTTATTGAAAATATCTGTAAAAGAGCGTTTTTGCTTGGGAATGCTCACATCATTTGATTTTAAGGTGTGTAAATACTGTTTAGTGGTATGAAAAGGGAAATCGATCATATTGCCCAGCATGATGTTGCCTTCCTGCCGGTTAAATATTTTCCATTTTGGATCGAGGGAGCGGAACATATCTGTAAAGCCGCCAATCGTTTCGGCCGGGCCCATAAACATGATCCCATTTGGATTGAGGGCGTAGTAGAATAATGGAATGATCCTTTTCTGTAGCTCAGGTGTGAAATAAATGAGCATATTACGACAGCAAAGCAGGTCGAGTTTGATAAAAGGCGGGTCTTTGATCAGGTTTTGTTGTGCAAAAACGATTATGTCCCTTAGTTCCTTTTTTACACGAAAACGATCCTCTTCGCGGGTAAAAAATTTCTTCAGGCGTTCGGGTGATACTTCGGCTACTATATTTTCATGATAAACGCCAGCTCGCGCATGCTCCAGCGCAGCCGGGTCAAGATCCGTGGCATAGATCTGGATTTTGGATATGATCTTACGCTTAAGTGTATCAATGCATTCCATCAGTAACATAGCAACTGAATACGCTTCTTCCCCTGTAGAGCATCCTGCTACCCACACCCTTACAGGGTCATCATCTTTTTTTTGCCGGATCAGTTCTTTCAGTAACAGTTTTAACGATTCGAAGGCGCCGGCATCCCTGAAAAATTTGGTCACCCCGATCAGTAGTTCATTGAACAGGCTATCAATCTCCTCCGGGTTATCTTTGAGATAGCCTGCGTATTGCGCATAATCTGTAAACTGGTAATAAGCGATCCTGCGCTCAATCCGGCGGGTAATTGTGCTTTTTTTATATAAGGCAAAATCATTTCCTGTGTGCGAACGCAGTAACATCAATATTTTTTGGATGGCATTGTTGTTTTTTAATGACATCTTCAGGCTATCATCAGCCTCCTCCGCAATGACCGGATGGTTCAGGTACTCGATGATCCTTAACGGCATTTCTTCCGGTGCAAGTACATAATCTACCAGGTTGGTGCCGATGGCAGCTAAAGGCATGCTATCGTAATCAGCAGTATCCGGATCCTGCGCAATGGTCATGCCCAGGTTTTCTTTGATCATCCGTATACCGGTTTCACCATCTGCACCCATTCCCGAAAGAACAACGGCTACAGATCTGTTCCACTGGTCATTGGCCAGGCTCTGGAAAAAGTAATCGATAGGCTGCCGGATGCCTTCAGGTTTCGATGCGGCCAGCAGCAGGAGTTTGCCATTATGGATCCCCATATCCTTATTGGAGGGGATGATATAAATGTGATCGGGGGCAACTAACATGCCATCGGTGGCTTCAATTACAGGGATAGCGGTATAACGTTGCATCACCTCGGAGAGCTGGCTTTTGTGCAGCGGATCAAGGTGCATAATAATCACAATGGCCACCCCGCTGTTGGCCGGCATATGTGCGAAGAATTTTTCGTAGGCAGAGAAAGAACCGGCTGATCCGCCGATGGCAATAACCGGAAATGATTTTGGCTTCTTATTGCTGCCGGACTTTACAGGCTTCTTTTTTTGAGCTGTTTCCGGTGCAACCGCTTTTATTGACTTGATCATCTGGTGCCTGCCTGATTGTTTGATAAGGTTAAAGGTAATTATAATCAACAGCAATCAAGTATTTACCGCCGCCCGGAAACAGCTTATGAAGGCAGGTCACTTTTAGTCGCCTTATCATCAGCTAATAAGATAGCCCTGATCCGGTCAATATGAACCTGGGATAAAGCCGCACGCTCTTTGGCAGACCGCGCCGCAGCGCCGGTTTGTTCATTAGCGAATGTAGTCAGCAGGTTTCGGCGTTCTTCGAACATACGTAACGCTACCCACATGGTTTCTTCTATTTTGTTGGTTTGCTCCGCTACTAATGTTGCGGCAGTGTAAGCATGCCCGGTATGACAGCGGTATCGTAGAAACGTGCCCTTTTTAATTTTCCATAGTACGCCTCCGCAACCGGGGCAATTGAAGAGACCTGCTCGCCCAATGCGTTTACCGCGGCAAGGTCGCTGAGTACGCGCTCGGCTATCTGTACTTCAAGCTGAATATCTTTCGGGATTTTGATTTGTTTTTTTGCCTGGGCTGCTAATATTTTCGGCAACACGTCTCCCATCTTTGCTATGGGCAGGCAATAGATCGTTTTTACCTGGTTTAAAGCGTTTTGTGGCATATCCGGGTATTCCGCGTCGTTAGGCCCCGATATAACGGAGCTCCGGGGCTTTCCCTACATGACCTACTAACATGACTTTATTGATCACTGACATTGGTGTTTATAAAAAATTAAGTGTTATTAATCGATGTACCGTGCAGTTATCTGGACAAACAAGCTCAGGTCGGACTTTGACTCGTCGAAGTTTTCCTTCAGAAGTTGCCGGATCTGCCTGTTGGGTAATTTTACAGCAGTTATTTGTAATAACTGAAAGGAAGCCATTTCAATACTTTTAACAACAGATAAATAAAATAAAATAGAGAGGTCGCGCAACCCAGTTTCCTCCTTTTTATGATAAATGCCTGAGAAGCCAGCTTCCATAAATCCGATCAGTTCATCGCAATCTTTTAATGAAGGCACTTCATCAAGCAATGTAAATATCTCTTCAATCCAGGCCACCTGTTTACCTATATCTTCCCATGTTTCTAAAATAGCATTTTTCAAATCTTTAAAATGAGCTTGCTCTGCCAGTTCAGGTAATCGCTCAAACAAATGCGATTTTGCGCAGTAAATCCGGTTCAGATGGTAAGTAAAAAAGTTCAGGAGTTGATCCGGCTCTAAGACTGGGGCAAGGTCTTTCTGATCTTTTGTTGGTTCGTTCATAGTCGGAGGCGGTGCTTGAATGAGAAAACTAATTCCAGCGAAATTATTTTATGATTCATTTACCTTTAGATGCGCATTCTTATAGGGCAGGTAGTAGCGTTCATAAAACTGTTTTTTATTGTCGTTATATTCGGTTACCGCGCCCAGCCAGTTCATCAATTTGATATAATACCAGGCCAGGTCTACCTGGTGGGGTTTAAAACCGCTGCGTGCGCTTTTAGGATATAAATGATGATTGTTGTGCCACTCGCCGGCTACCAGACCGGGCCATAACTGGTTAATTGATTTATCGTTGTGGTTATAGTCCGTTCCTGTCCTTTGTCTGTCCTTTCCCCTGGCATGGCCATCATAATTAAAGGTACGTACCCCAACTGCCCAGAAACCGGCTGCACCAAATAAACTAAATGCGAGCGCATTTCCGCCCAACAGATAAAATATTGTGTACCAAAAACCCCAGTTTAGGATCCATGACAATATTGCCCGGTAAGGGTTAACGTAAGATCCCCACCTCGCGTATTGTGTATAAGTATTGGCTTTTAACCCGGTATGTTTCATTAGGGATTTTACCCGGTTATAATCGCCTTCACTTAAATCTTTCGCTATGGGCTGATGGTTCACATCCGCCAAAAAGCAATATAAAAAACCTGCCTGCGCATTATAAGGGTCACCTGGCTGGTCTGATTTGGAATGGTGTACATGGTGAGAGATCACATAGATTTCTTCAGGGATCACATTGATTGTCAGATTTTGGGTAACAAAGCGCCAGAATTTATTACGGAACTTATAAGCTCCATGTGTGCAGTACCGGTGATGCCAGATGGTACCATGGGTACCCATGATAACCATGCCATATATGAATGCAGCCAGCAACGTCCACCAGCTTAAATAGTAAACCAAAAACAACACAAAAAAAACGGCGAGGCATGCTACCTTCAACCAGCTAAATACAGGCAGCCAGTTTTTCCTGGTTTTAAATAAGTTTAATCTGGAAACGAACTCCTTCAAAATCTGGCCGGCCGTTGGTTTAACCAGGTAACCCGCGGTATCTTTCCAACCATAAGATGGAATTTGTAATACGTAATCTAAAAATGGCATCTTACTTATAGGTAAATGACGGTAAAACGGAAGCTTCCCGCATATATCAAATTTCGGCATAGGGATTTTTACATTGGTGTTTAAAAACACCATCTCTTCGAGGACAAATACTTGATATACCGTTTGCATATGCGCGATCTACAACATAAAATTGAAAGCTTCGTAGAAACTATAAATAACTAACCATATGACTAAACAGAGCACAGCGATATTATGGCAGGTAATAATTGCTGTCGCAATTATCGTGCTATTGATAGTATTTGGATTCTATCGTACGGCGTAACCGTAATCATCTTTTTATTTACGCAGGCCTGAGTTATTAAGGAGGAGAGCATCCCGAAGACGTATCTGATTGGGGCCAATTCCTTAAAAATTATTGGGAGCTGATCTATACAAGAGGAGTAAATTTAAGTGAGTTAGCGTTGGGAATGAATATCAGCAGAAACTCTCTTTATAATTATTTCAGGAAACATGATTCTGGGTGGGCATATAGTATCGAAAATGGGGCAAGCCATTGATTCCGATTTCTCTGCTGATCTGCCGGAATTGTTGTTGGAAAACGAAGTAGTGCATCGACCAAACCAGGGAAAGATTTGACTGCTCGTTAGGGTTGCCGAGAGCATTGCCCAAAAGGAAGGCATGCTTTATTTTCCAATAATCAATGCAACTGGTAATACCGAGATTATTGAAGTACCACTGAATGGTCCCGATCTGATCGCAACAGATGCACGTGGCATAAAGTATAAAGGGCTGGATTACCTGACCACCATTTCGCACCTTCGTTTACTAAGCAGTGAGGATGGTATTCATTTCAGCGAACCGGAAAATAATGCTTCCCTGTTTGGCAGCGGATACCTGGAAAGGTTTGGTATTGAGGATTGCCGGGTATCGCAGATGGGAGCAACTTATTACCTGACCTATACCGCGGTGTCGGACAACGGAGTGGGCGTAGGCCTTCGCACAACTAACAACTGGGTCGATTTTGAGCTCAGGGCCTGATCTTTCCACCCCATAATAAGACTGCGCCATTTTTGAAGAAAAATCCTGGGTAAATATTACGCCTTGCACCGTCCGAGCAAGCATCGCAAATAAAATCAGGAGCAATCAGAAACGAAATCAACCAGGAGTTACGCAAGCAGTGAATTAACCCGCCTGTAGCTCCAGGAAACCGATCAGATTTTCTTCCAGTAACTCAGTTTTGTAATCTGAACCGGTAGCCAATACGGTAACCGTCAATTCTTCATCGGTTACTGTAATATTCAGCGCAGGGCCTTCAATCACTTCGGGAAACAGTACATTGATCTCGTCATACACATGGGCATATTCGATAGATAGGCTGGATCCTAATTTAGTATTAATATAGTCAGCGAATGATGTTTTTAACAAGTCAAATAGTTTTTCTGCATTGAGTGGTTGAATATTTTTGATAGTTGCCATAGGTTACACAAGCATTAACGGACAATTAAGTTTCACATGCAGGCAACTATATTTCATCTTTTGTGTTGTGTTCTCGTGAAATAGCGAGTTATAACATCAACGCACGACTGACCAACCTGCTTCGCTGGCTGGAAGAAGCAAAGCCGGAAGTGGTCTGTTTATAGGAATTGAAGGCGGCTGATAATATGTTCCCTGAAAAGGTACTACTGGATATGGGTTATCATGCGATCTGGCACAGGCAACAAAGCTGGAATGGTGTTGCAATGCTGACAAGGTGTGGCAAGATCAGGGAAACCCGGCGCGGCCTGGGCGGCGAACCGGATGATCTGCACAGCCGATATAGAGGCATTTATCAACGGCGTAATGATCGGGCGCCTATACGCCCCAAATGGCAATCCCTTTCCAGGCCCTAAGTTTGATTATAAGTTACTTTGGCTTGAACGCCTGATAACGCATGCGCAAAAATTGCTATCATTTGGATTGCCTGCAGCACTGGTAGGAGACTACAATATTATGCCGACCGATCCCGATACCTATAAGCCGGATAAATACCGCAATAATGCTCAGTTCAGAAAGGAAGTGCGGGAGTTGTTTGAAACGATGTTAGCGCAAGGCTGGACCGGTGCAATCAGAAAACTTTACCCTAATAAGCAGATCTATACTTTTACCTGCGGGAGGCCTATGGCCGTAACACCGGCTTGCGGCTCGACTATTTTCTACTGAATGCTAACCTTGATAAACGGTTAGTAAAAGGTGCTGTTGACATGGAGGTGCGCAGTTGGCCACAATAGCAGCGACCATGCACCGGTTTGGATAGAACTGGCAGAATAACATGCCATGCCTGATCTGTGGCACCATCATTGAGTAGTACAAGGAAACAGAATTATGGGGACGATCAAAACATTCTTATTAGGCGCCGGCACAGCATATGCCATCTATTTCCTAACCAAAAAACGAGCAGATGGTACCTCAATACTGGACGATCTGTTGGATAATCCTGCTTTTTTTATGAATAAAGCCAAGGAATATGCTATTGATGAAGCTATACGAACGGTAAAAGAAAAAATAATTTAAGTCTGCTATAAATGGCGCAGATTTGATAGGCAAACCCGGAAACTTTATAAATGAACGTAAAAACGGAACTGCAGCTGATGTGTTCACACTGTGAGATTGTCCATTGAAAGTCGCCCAATAAAGCACACCAAATTATTTTTTGGCGCTTTAAAATGCTCCTTCTTCTGTTAAGCCTGTTTACCAGAACCCATGAACATGGTCTTTCCCGGGACGACCGTAGTAATCAATCCCGTTTTATTCCGGCTCTTCAGTTTTTGGCTCTCGCCTTGCAGGTCGTGAGTTGATGACTGGGGATCAGTGCTCACAATCTTTGGAAATCTTCAAGCGTTATCTAATTTAAGAAGGGCAAAAATGTGCTGGCTTTCGATGTTAGACTATAATTTGATCCATAAATATTTTGAGATTAAAGTAATATTTTGTTTTTCATAACTTGAATTGAACACAATCAATTTCGATTATGAAATCAGCTTGCCTATACGTCCGAGTAAGACGCAATGATCATATTAGATTTCCTTTATCTCATTGCAAGAACTTACAGAATTAAGGAAGATATTAGTAACAATATCGGTCAAGAACCTTTAGGGGAAATTGAATCATAAAAATGCATTTTTAACTGAATATAAGTGATTTTAGTAATGAGTAGAGAAAGTTCCCTTGCAAAAAAAAAACAAATTATCGAAACGGTTTAAAGTGTTCGGGTTTTTATACTAATTTATTGATAATTAGTTTATTGTATTTAATAAAAAAGGAGTTAAACAAATCTGTTCATCTCCTTAAGTAGGCCGGAGGGGGCTTAATCGAACCCCTTATACCGCTTTTAACGCTGTTAGAAGAAATGAATTTATCTGAATAAAACTGTCAATGGGGATTAAAACTATATGACGCGATTGCATTGACGGTTCCATGATTCGAGCCCAGTTAGGGGAGCACAAGCCCCCGCACGTCTGCGGGGCTTTTTTTTAATCAAAATGGCCTATTTTAGCGTTTAAACACACTTTTTAGTCAATCAGACAAAGCGTACGGCTTGATATGGTCAAGCCGTCCAGAATAGCCAGATAATAAATAACTTAAACACTTATGAATATAGTTGTTTGCGTTTATATTCACTTGGGGTACAATTGTACTGCGCCTTAAATACCGTTGAAAAGTAATTAGGACTGGCGAAACCTACCATGTAGGTTATTTCGGAGATGGAATATCCTTCATGGGTCAGTAGGTATCGGGCCTTTTTTAACCGGCGGTTCAAAATATAATCGGTAATACTACAGCCTAATAGCGCTTTTACTTTACGATATAACTGCACCCGCGAAATGCCGATATTTTTGCAGATGTCATCTACATTAAAGTTTTCATTGGCCAGGTTTTGCTCTACTATACCTGCAAAATCGTTAAGGAATTTTTTATCAAGCGATTTTGATACCGGTATTTTGCCGTGACTTACATCGCTGATGAAGTGTTCTTTAAGTATCACCCTATTTTTGATAAGATTTTTTACCGTTGCCAGTAGTTGATCATAATTAAAAGGTTTAACCATATACACATCGGCCATGCTGTCAATGCCATCAATTTGCTGCTCAACGCTGGCCTGCGCAGTGAGCAATATCACCGGGATGTGCGATGTGCGGATATCCGTTTTAAGGTTTTCGGTAATTACCTTGCCCGACATGCCTGGCAGCACTACATCTGATATAATAAGGTCGGGTACTTTTTCAAATGCTTCCGCCAAACCCTGCACGCCGTTGTCAGCTGTAAAAACCTCGTAATCGGCACCCAGTTTATTGGCAAGGTAGCCGAGCAAATCGGTATTATCTTCAATAATAAGGATCGATTGCTCTTTAGGGTTGGCAAGGGCAGTTGTGTCGGTATTTATTTCATCTTGTTCAAGATCGGCAGTATAAATACGGGAGCGTTCGTCAATGGCTACAGTGTTAACAGGCTTGAAGGCTTGGCCGGTACTGTAGTTGTATGGATTACCAAGCGGTAGTGTAATAGTAAAAATAGTTCCCTGCCATTTTTTGCTGCTTACTTTGATGCTACCATGGTGCAGGGATATGATCTCTTTAGATAAGGAAAGTCCCAGACCCGAACCCTTTGCAACGCCATTATCGGCCTGGTAAAATTGGTCAAAAATATGTTCAGCTTCTTCTGGCTCCATGCCTATGCCATTGTCCTGGATGGCAATTTCAACGTTTTCAGGATTTTGGGAGAAGGTTATCTGGATACGGCCATTATCTTTAATAAACTTAAATGAGTTGGATAGCAGGTTAAAGAAAACTTTATCAAGCATATTGGCATCAAACCATACTATTATATTTTTTTCTGGCGATATTAAGTTCATGCTAATGTTCCGTTTCCGGGCATGGTGCTGAAAGCTACCCATGATATCCGTAACAAAATCAACCAAGTTGTTTGGTGCCGCGTTAATTTGCTGTTTATCGTACTCAATTTTGCGGTAGTCAATCAGCTGGTTAACCAATCTTAACAGCCTGAATGTATTTTTATGTATGAGTTTTAAATTTTTGCCGGCTATAATATTCAGCTTCTCGTTTTTCATCATATCCTCAACCGGTGACAGGATGAGCGTTAATGGCGTACGGAACTCGTGCGAGATATTGGTAAAAAAATTCAGCTTGGCTTCGGTGGCAACCTCAGCCCGGGCCGACATTTCCATTAATTGGTTACGCTGTAACAAAATTTCGTTATTTTTTGCTTCCAGGCTTTTGTTAATCTTGCGGTTTTCCATCAGCCAGTAAAAGGCAAGTCCCCCAAAAACAATGGCCAGCACCAGTGTTATTATAATGATATTTAAAATGAGCTGCTGGCTGTTGTACACCTGCCGCTGTTCTTTCAGTAATGACTGCTGCCGTTCAATATCCTTTTGCTGGCTGCTGATCTTGTTCCATTGCATTTTCATCAGCTGCACATTGGTTGAATCGATAACCAGCGATTGCAGGATGTTTTCTTTGGCAAAAGCCTCCTTATTCAAGATCCTGAATGCGATGGTAATAGCTTCTTTACCGCCTGTTGGGTATACCAAACTGGCATCAATAGTTTTTGATGCTACCATTTGCAGGCCTCCACCAGCTCCGGGCATTGCGTCAACACCCAGTACTTTAACATGATGGTTTAAATGAAGGTTGTTCAAAACCTCTCTGGATGCGCTTGCCATAACATCATTATGCGCAAACAACGCATCAGCTGTATTTAAATCGGACTGTACCTGATAAAGTTGTTTTTGCGCATGATCTTTCAGCCAATCGCCATATACCTGGGCCTTAATATGTATATTATTAAATTTGGCTAAGGCATCGCTAAAGCCCCTGTGTCTTTCAATTGCCGGCGAAGAGCCGGGCAGGCCCATCACCTCTACAATATTACTGTTGCCCTTTAAATTACTGCCAATGTATTCGCCGGCCATTTTGCCAATCTGATAATTATCGGCGCCCACATAAGCGGTGTAAAGGTCTGATGAAGTTTTACGATCAATGACAATAACCGGGATGCCCTTATTATAGGTTTGCTCTACTATGCCCGTTAAGGGTTGCGCCTCATTTGGCGATATGATGAGCAGATCGATGCCTTCATCCAGCATTTGTTTTACCTGTTCAATTTGTTTTTTACTACTGTTATCGGCGTCGGCATAAATAAAACGGGCATCGGGATGTAATGACAGTTCCATTTTCATTTCATCCAGCATATTACGCCGCCACAAATCAGAGCCCACACATTGCGAAAAGCCTATGGTATACTGTGATGTTTTGTCGGCTTTTTTACAGCCGGTAAATACCATCAGTATACATATGGTTAGTAATAACAGGTTGCGCAGGTGATAAAGCAAAGCCATTATAAAATATTAAGTATCCGTTTAAGTATGGTTTTATTGGTTAATACAATCCTTTTTGGGAGGGACGTATACAAAAGTATCGATAAAAGTTTTTATAATACAAATAACAGACTTCGGCCGCGGGCTTCCGTCGTGTCATCATGTATCAAAACTGTAAATACAGTGTATTAAAATCGAACATCCTGGTAGAAAAGTGTTGGGAATTGATTTTATTTTATTGATAATCAGTTATTTATATATGTTTTAATTTTTATACTCTTTTGGTATAAAATCAATAACTGCCGCTTTGCACATCGTCTTACTTTGCAACTGTAAATCCAATTAACACCTTTTATAATTATTATGAGAAAACATTCCGTCCTGGCCTGGTCCATGGTCGTGGCCCTTGGTGGCTTCCTTTTCGGGTTTGATACCGCTGTGATATCGGGCGCCGAAAAATCTATCCAGCAATTCTGGCACCTGTCTGTAATGGAGCATGGGCTTACTATATCTATCGCGCTTATTGGTACCGTAATTGGTTCATTGTTCGGTGCAAGGCCATCCGATATCTTCGGACGGAAAAACACTTTATATTTTGTGGCTGCCGCCTATTTGTTATCATCAATAGGTACCGCGCTTGCCGATAACTGGTACCTGTTTTTAGTATTCAGGTTATTAGGTGGCCTGGGTGTAGGCATATCATCAGTAACAGCGCCTATTTATATTTCAGAAGTATCGCCCGCCGATAGAAGAGGCCAGCTGGTAGGTTTGTTCCAGTTCAATGTGGTATTGGGCATTCTGATCTCGTACCTATCCAACTATCTCATTAGCCAGGGCGGTGAAGCTTCATGGCGCTGGATGCTGGGCGTGCAGGCGTTTCCATCTGCATTATTTTTAGTGTTGATTTACTTTATACCAGAAAGCCCGCGCTGGCTCATCCTTAAAAAAGGCGCAACCGGCAGGGCACTGGAGATATTGCGTGTAATTAACCCGCTTAACTGCGAGCAGGAGCTGGCTGCTATCAAAAACTCAACCCTTCATGATACCGTTTCAAGTAGTAGTCTTTTCTCTGGTCAGTATAAAACACCGGTAATATTGGCCGTACTCTTCGCCTTTTTTAATCAGGTATCGGGTATCAACGCCATTATCTACTACGCGCCCCGCATATTTGAAATGGCCGGGCTTGGCGCGCACTCTTCGCTGTTATCTACAGTGGGTATCGGGTTAATCAATTTTATATTCACCCTGCTGGGCATCAACATTATTGATAAGGTAGGCCGGCGCACATTAATGCTGGTTGGTTCATTCGGGCTAATAGCCTCGTTATTCCTGGTGGCTTTCACCTTTTACTCCGGGCATTTAAGCGGGTTTGCTATACCTGTTTATATGATGATGTTCATCGCCTTCTTTGCCTTTTCGCAAGGGGCGGTCATCTGGGTCTTTATATCCGAAATTTTCCCAAATCAAGTACGTGCCAAGGGGCAAACACTGGGTAGTTCAACCCATTGGGTAATGGCGGCTATCATCGCCTTTTGCTTCCCCTACCTGGCCGAGTCATTAGGCGGCGCGGTTACGTTTTCATTTTTTGGTGTGATGATGGTATGCCAGCTCATTTTTGTTTGGCGGTTTATGCCCGAAACCAAAGGCCGTTCTTTAGAACAAATAGAAACCAATATGGTAATGCATTAATAATGATGAACCCGCAAACAAACATATCAACCCCAGCCATTTGCTACGGCGAGATCCTTTGGGATGTATTGCCTGATGGCCCGCAGCCCGGCGGCGCTTTGCTAAACGTTTCGTACCACCTGAATAAATTAGGCGTACCGGCCAGCCTGGTAAGCAAAATAGGTAACGATGCCAGCGGCCAAAAGCTGAAAACCCTGCTTGATAGCTGGGGAATACCAAAACATTTATTGCAAACAGATACTGAACAACCCACCAGCCAGGTAATTGCAAAAATGAATAACGGCAACGAGGTATCATACGAGATCGTTTTCCCGGTAGCCTGGGATTTTATTGACAATAGTAAACAAATCATCACGCAATTGAAGCCGTCAACCTACCTGGTGTATGGCAGCCTTGCATCAAGGAATAGTGTATCGCGTAATACTTTGTTTGAACTGTTGGAAAATGATGCTATTAAAGTATTGGATATTAACCTAAGGCCGCCGTTCATCAGCCGTGACCTGTTGGATGAATTGCTTCATAAAGCTGACATTGTAAAATTTAACCAGGCCGAACTCGAAATGGTGCAGGGCTTATTCCGAGGATCATACTGGAAGGAATCGGAACAGATCAAATTTATCCAGGATCATTTTGCCATCCCCGAGATCATGGTTACCAAGGGGGAGTTTGGCGCATCGTATTACAAGGGCGATAAGGCCTATCATGTAGCCGGCCGCGAGGTAAAAGTTATAGACACGATTGGCAGCGGCGATTCGTTTTTAGCCGCCTTTATAGCCAACCATTATCATGGAGAACAGCCACAAACCTTATTGAAAAATGCAATAGCGATGGGAGCATTTATTGCGACAAAGAAAGGAGGTTGCCCGGATTATAATATCAAAGAATATCAGGACTTTATCAAAAAAATATTTTAACCAAGCCATAACTTAAATTAAAATCAATGAGAAAACTATTACTTATTTGTTCCTTGCTTATACTGCTAATAAGTGAAGGATACGCGCAATCCCGTATTATCACCGGGACTGTATTGGATAACACATCTAAACCAATGGATGGTGTTACCATAGTGGTTATTGAAACCCAAAAATCAGTACTATCAGATGCTAACGGAAAATTCAGTATCTCCGTTGCCACCGGACAGTCAATCAGGTTTTCATACGTAGGCACCCAGCCTATTGTGATGCCTATCGCAGCCGATACTAAAGTGCTTAACATAGTATTTAAAGATGCCGCCAATGCACTCAATGAGGTGGTTGTAACCGGTTACACATCCGAAAGGAAGAAAGACCTGACGGGAGCAGTAGCGGTTGTTGATTTAGCCCCGGTAAAAAACAATAGTTCGGGTAATACCATGCAGGCTTTGCAGGGCAGGGTTGCCGGTTTGTATATCGAAAAAGATGGATCGGCTAATGGGGCAACCAGCAGGATTCTGATCAGGGGGGCAAACACCTTGGGCAATAATAACCCTTTATATGTTATTGATGGTATACCTACCACCAGGCCTGAAGTGTTTCAAAATCTGTCACCCTCAAACATCGCATCGGTACAGGTACTAAAAGATGCCTCTGCCGAGTCGATCTACGGATCAAGGGCTTCAAATGGTGTTGTCATTGTTACCACTAAAAACGGTGGCAATACGCAGGGCAAAGTTCAGTTCCAGTTTAATAACAGCACATCTGTTCAGTCCGAAAAATCATTGCGCTTTAAAATGCTGAATTCGGCTGACAGAGGGAAGGCGCTATGGCAGGCTTCGGTAAATGATGGCCAGGATCCGGCTGCCGGGTATGGTGATATCTATACCTTTAACTGGAATGGTAATTATAACAACCCGGTTTTAAACAGCGTGGTACCCAAACAATTTGTAGGCGGCGACCCGAATACCCCTGCCGGAGATACCGACTGGCAAAGCGTGCTGTATAAAACAGCCATGGTTTATAATAATGATTTCACGGCATCGATTGGGAATAAGAATGCATCGCTCGAAATAAACTTTGGCAATATCAAAAACACAGGCCTGGTTAGGTTTACTAAATATAATCGTACTACAGGTAGCATTAACGGTGTGGTGCACGCTTTTGATAACAAAGCCACATTTGGCGTAAACTTAAAAATAACCAACTCCAATGAGACCCTTACGACCACGGACCTGGGTGGCGCGGCAACCACATTTTTGGCAGTCACATTAGCGCCTACTATACCCGTTTATCAAAAAGATGGTGTTACTTACGCCGGCGAGTCTGGCGCAGGTTATTCTGACAGAAACAATCCTTTGCACATGCAGGATCTGGCCAAATGGAATAACGCCAACCGGGTAAACACATTTGGAAACGTTTTCTTAGAGATCCAGCCGGTTAAAAACCTGTATTTTAAATCCAACTTTGGTGCCGATAATGCAGACTACCTTAGTAAAGTCATAACACCAACCTTTCAGGAAGGCGCCCTTGCCCGTACAACAAACAGCTTATTTTTTGATCAAAATCATTATCTGAGCACTACGTTTTCAAATACGTTGAGGTATAATTATGATTTAAATAACAATAATCATTTCAAGCTATTAGCAGGTACCGAGTATATTAAAACCTTTACCGATTTCCAAACTACCCTCAAGCAAGGCTACGCTATACAAACTGAAGACTATTTCACCCTGGATGCTGGCACAGGCAATACCATCGTAACAGGCCGGTCAACCGGGAACAGCTTGTTTTCGCAGTTTGCACGGTTAGATTATAATTACGCCAGCAAATATTTAGCCTCAGTAACCGTACGTCGTGACGGCTCTTCAAGATTCGGTTCAAATAATCAATATGGTATTTTCCCGGCTGCTTCTTTTGGTTGGAAAATTGACCAGGAAGGCTTCATGAAAAACAATACCATTTTTTCTGAATTAAAACTAAGGGTTGGTGTAGGCCGCGTTGGTAACCAGGAAATTGGTGATCAATCGCGCTTCGCGCTTTATGATACCCGATATGGCACCACCCAAAATCAATTGACACCAGGCTTTTGGGAGCAGTATATGAATGTTGGCACGGCGTACTCGCTTTCCGGTGCCAATACGGGTTCATTACCCTCGGGCTTTGTACAAACCCAGGCCGCAAACCCCGGCCTTAAATGGGAATCCACCGAAGAGATAAACGCGGGACTCGATTTTACCATCCTGCATGATAAGATCTCGGGATCATTTGACTATTTTACCCGAAGAACTACCGGCATCCTGATTACGCCTCCTGTCGCTTCGGCATTGGGCGAGGGCCAATCAAAGACCGTTAACGGTGCCTCAAAAAGCAATAAAGGCTGGGAGTTTTTAGTAACCTATCACGGCCAGCAATCGGGCGATTTTAATTACAATG
Organism: Mucilaginibacter angelicae; assembly: GCF_042434235.1. NCBI lineage: Bacteria > Pseudomonadati > Bacteroidota > Sphingobacteriia > Sphingobacteriales > Sphingobacteriaceae > Mucilaginibacter > Mucilaginibacter angelicae. The sequence continues at coordinate 32,488 of NZ_JBHLTS010000015.1, forward strand.
TAACTTTAAATTTTTCTCACTTCAGAGACAAGATCACAGATTTACCGGAGAACGTTAGACCGGCGTATCCAGGTAATATAGATAATACCATAATAGGGCATTCACAGTTTGACATATTCGGCTATAAAACAAATGGTCTTTTCCAATCGCAGGCCGAAGTTGATGCTGCCCCAACTCAAATAGGCGCGGGGCCGGGCAGGATCCGTTATGTTGATATCAATCATGACGGGAAAATTGATGCCAACGATCAAACCTGGATAGGGACTACATTGCCTGCCTTAGAGTACGGTGTAAGAATTGATCTGACCTATAAAAAATTCGACCTGTCAATATTCGGATCGGGTGTTACCGGCAGGAAAGGATTTGATGTATATACCCTGTATAACAATTTGATGCATAGCCGCGAAAACGTAGGCCCGGGCGTGTTTGATGGCTGGACACCGCAGCATACCAATACAAAGGTGCCGGCGCTCACATTGAAAGATAACAATAATGAAGGCCGTACTTCCGACTATTTTATTGTGAATACTTCTTACTTCAAGCTACGCAACGTTCAAGTTGGATACACGATTGTACCGAAGGCAGTATTTACCAGGCTGCGTGTATTCGCGATGGCCGAAAACGTATTTACGTTAAAAAGTAAAAACTATTTAAGTCCCGATCCTGAAAGGATTGACCTTGGCCCGGTTCCAATTCCTAAAGTTTTCAGTTTTGGTATCAACGCATCATTTTAACGAAAAAAACTATTCAGTATGAAAGCAAAAATATTATTTACAGCTGTTTTATCCGGACTGATCATTCTCAGCTCCTGTAAAAAAGCGTTAGACTATACACCCAAAGGCGTATTGTCTTCATCAGATTTAAAAACGCCTGCCGCAATTGAAGGTTTGGTAACAGCAGCCTACGCTGCTATTGGTAACGGCGATATGATAGGGCCAATCTACAGCGACTGGGCTTACGGTAGCGTTCGTTCAGATGATGCCTACAAAGGCGGCGGTGGTACCAGCGATGTGGGTGAGGTTGATGCTTTGGAGCATTACAACCTGGTGACCCCATCAATGGACTCGTTTGTTTCACGTACCTGGAAAAACCTGTTCAAGTCTATCTCCAGGGCAAATGTGGCGCTAAAGGCCGTGAATTCACTCTCGGAGGCCGATTACCCTAATAAGAAAATACGTTTGGCCGAATTGAAATTTTTGCGCGCCCATAGTTATTTCACCATGAAACTACTATATAAAAACATACCCATTTTTGACGAAAACGCAACCCCGGATGATATCCTGAAAGTTTCAAATACCTTGTCAAATGAGGATTCCTGGAATAAAATTGCGGCCGACTTTCAGTACGCCGTTGATAACCTGCCAACTACCCAACCAGAGTTGGCCAGGGCCAATAAATTAAATGCCCAGGCTTATTTGGCTAAATTAAGGCTGTACCAGGCCTACGAACAGGACGAAAAACACCATGTAATCAATATTAACAAAACAAGGTTACAAGAAGTGGTTACGCTTACCCAGGCGGTTATCTCCTCTGGAAAATATTCATTAAGTACAGATATTGCCGATAACTTTTTACCAGAAACTGAGAACGGACCGGAATCTGTATTCGCGATACAGTTTACCATTAATGACGGCACTACCGCCGGGCGTCTGAATTTTGAAGATGGGTTAAATTACCCGCACGGCGCGCCGCAATATGGCTGCTGCGGTTTTCATGCCGCAAGCCAGAACCTGGTGAACGCACACACCACCGATGTGAATGGATTGCCGAACTTTGATTCATTTAACAACAGTATTGCCGATTTAACAAAAGTAACAGTTGACCCCAGGTTGGACCATACCGTTGGGATAGATGGGCATCCGTATAAATACGACAACACAAAGCCATTCAGCAATAGTTGGGTACGTGATCCGGGGGTTTACGGAAATTTCCATACTATGCGCAATCAGCAATTGGCTACAAGCTCATCCTATTTTAAGCTTGGTCCGTTCATGGGCTCGGCAAAAAATTATGATATCATCAGGTACGATGATGTGTTGCTCATGCAGGCCGAAGCCTATATTGAGCTTGGCCAGCAGGCAAACGCTTTACCCTTAATTAACCAGATAAGAAACCGTGCAGCAGCAAGTACCGGACGATTGAAAAAGATAGATGGCACCTTTCCGTCTAACTACAATATTAAACCCTATACTTTAGCCAACTGGACTCAGGATTATGCCCGTAAAGCACTACAATGGGAAAGACGATTGGAGTTTGCAACAGAAGGTGCGCGTTTCTTTGACTTAGTACGATGGGGAATTGCCGAAAAAACCTTAAACGACTATATCAATGTTGAAAAGGGTAGAAGAACATTTTTAGCTACAGCCAAATTTACCGCCGGCAGAGACGAATATTTGCCCATTCCACAATCAGAAATAACATTTACCAATGGTTTATATAAACAAAACCCTGGGTATTAATTTGTCAACATAAATAATGGGCCCTGGTTTGGTAAAGTAAACCAGGGCCCATTATTTATGAAATATTTATTTACTGTTTTTGAATATCCCTGCCCAATAATATCATCTCTTAAAAACTTAAATTATGAAAACAAAATGCGGCATATTGATGCTGACAGCCTTCATCACCATAATTGGTGTTTGCAGAGCTCAGGATTTACAAAAAAAAACTTACACAGAGCAATACCGCCCGCAGGTACATTTTTCGCCAAAAGCGCATTGGATAAATGATCCCAATGGCATGGTTTACTTTAACCATACCTACCATTTGTTTTTTCAGTATTATCCCAAGGACATTGTTTGGGGGCCAATGCACTGGGGACATGCTGTAAGTAAAGACCTTGTGCATTGGAAAGAGCTGCCGATAGCTTTATACCCCGATAGCCTGGGTTATATATTTTCGGGCAGTGCTGTTGTTGATTCCAACAATACGTCGGGCTTTGGTAAAAAGGGAAAGATCCCGATGGTAGCGGTCTTTACCCACCATGATCCTAAAGGGGAAAAAGCAGGAACTGAAATTTTCCAGAACCAAAGTATTGCATACAGCCTGGACAACGGGAATACCTGGACAAAATATAATGGCAACCCGGTGCTAAAAAATCCAGGCATAAGGGATTTTCGTGATCCTAAAGTGATGTGGTATGCCCCGGAGAAAAAATGGGTGATGACACTGGCTACCCAGGATCATATATCATTTTATTCAGCATCTGATTTAAAAAGCTGGAAAAAGGAGAGTGAGTTTGGTATTAAAGCGGGTGCACATGGTGGTGTATGGGAATGCCCAGATCTGTTTCCTTTAAAGCTAAACGGTAAAACATACTGGATATTGGTGGTAAACCTTAACCCCGGAGGCCCCAACGGTGGCTCGGCCACACAATACTTTGTGGGCAGCTTTGATGGTAATAAATTCACACCCGTTGATTCCAATACCCGATGGCTTGATTACGGCCCCGATGAGTACGCCGGCATAACCTGGAGCAATACTGGCAGCCGCAAAATATTCTTAGGGTGGATGAGTAACTGGCAATATGCCAACCAGGTGCCCACCCAAGTATGGCGCAATGCCATGACCATACCGCGTGAGCTTGAACTGCAACAAAGCAAGGGTAAAGTCTTACTGGCATCCAAACCGGTAGAAGAACTGAAAAATAGCTACACCAAAACAATTGCTTTAAAACAAGTACAGGTAGATAAAACTATTGACCTTTCTTCAAAGATCAGTAGTTTTAAAAGTCAATATGTTTTAAAGTTGCGTTTAAAGCAGCTACAGGATTATAGCATTAAGCTGTCAAATAAAAATGGAGAAGAATTGCTGATAGGCTATGATGCAGGAAAAGATCAATATTTTATTGACCGTACAAAGGCAGGAAAAACTGATTTTCAAAAGGATTTTGCCGGTCGTTTTACAGCGCCACGTTTAACTACTGCTAAAAACTCAAATATCACGATCGTCGTTGATAAAACCTCGGTTGAGCTATTTGCCGACGGTGGTTTAACTACCATGACGGTCGTTTATTTTCCGAGCGGTGATCTTAGTAACCTTGCCGTTACGGCATCACGTAAACTAAATATTGATAACTTCATTATTACCGGGCTGAGTTCTATCTGGAAATAAACAGACCTTGAACGCTTGTCGTTAGATCGTTCAAAGACGTTTCAGGTGATATGTGGTTTATCCAATCACCGTTGAGCGAATCTCTTTTGATTATCTGCTGTAAGTAAGCAATTATCATAATAATTGTAAATGAAAAACTAAAAGCGAGCGGAAATACTTCGGCTCGCTTTTGTGACCCCACGGGGAGGATCGTAATTTGTTTTAGAAACCACAGATATAGACATTAATACCTGGATTCCGAATTAATTTAGAGATCAATATTTTTCTCGCCCCAATTTCCAATTCTTCGCAATCTTTCTACGAATTGGTTCGAAAACAAACCACTGTCGGGAAAATTATTACATCAGCCGGAGTAAGACGAAGGTCAAACTGTTTATCAGACGGCTTAAAACATTGCATATACAATCAAGGGGCATGACAAACGTTTAAATACACACTATCATGAAATAAAACTTTATAAATTTTCACAAGTTAAATGATCAGATAGTAACCACAATCTTACCAAGAGTTCGGCCGCTTTCTATTTGCTTATCGGCGTTGAGGACAACAAAAATATAATAGGATTGGAAAAAGACTTTAATTCTTTTTCTAAGAACGATAAGTTAGATGAATTTCAAAAGCACTTTGATAATCTTATTTCAAAAACGTTAGGTAATCGTTTTCATCATTATTTGAAAATAGACTTTCCCATGATGAATGGGAAAACAATTTGTGTAATTACAATTAAGGAAAAAAGTAGCGAGCCTGTTTATGTAACTAATGAAACAGGGCAAGAAACATTTTATATTCGACGTACAGCTTCAACAATTGATTTAAAACCCAGTGAAATGCAAAAGTATATCTATGAGCACTGAAAATAGATTTATCCATATATGTCAAATTTTCCTATTTTTGATTGACACGCACATTGACACCTGAAAATAAAAATCGCCTGTAAGTTTTTGATTTACAGGCGATTAGTTGATAATTAAGTGGAGTGAGGGGTCTTGAAATTGAACCACTTATCCCATTATTAGTGCTATTTGAGGAGATAAAAATGTGATGGTCTTACGTTAATTTATGATTGTTTGACATAGCAATTAATCTGCATGATCCAGCGAAAACTGATTTAATTATCAGCAAATAAGATGTATAATAAAAGCAAAAAAGCCAGCGACCTTAAAGATTGGACAAGCCCCATATCGGCATAAATCAAATCCCTTTGCCACGAAAGGGATCGAGCCGTAAAGGTATGCTCGAAAAATGACCGATCATCATAGCGATAAATCCCAAGGAATGATAATCAGCATCTTCAAAGGTATTACGTTGCTTCCGGGTACTTTTTATCGCATAATGAGAAAGCACCCCCCTTTGTTCGACAAGCATTTTTATGATGCCTTCATGGTCATACCCCCAACCCTTGCTTCCTAAAAAATTGGAAAGCCATGTCTTGTGTTGCGATAAATCAGGCTTTTCCATGGCGTCCAGAATATGCGCGATGCCATAATGCAAGTTTGGCGATGCTTGAAAGGCCTTCTTTACCAGTTGGTTTTTAGTTTGTCCGTTCCCGAATAAGCCTTCCAGCATCAGATAGAACTGCAAAAATGCTTCTGAATATTCAAAACGGTGATACAGGTTGCACCCCTTTCGATAAAATGATAATGGCAAAACGAGGTGCGCCAGCATCTTTCTATGCAGCAGTGTGCCTTGGAGCCAGTTCAGGGAGATTTTCTTTTTTGCCTGACCATAATAATCCGCTTGTCTGCGATAACTCAGAACAGGAACTTTCGAGGCTTCTTCTTCATTTTCCGGTATCCAGGTTATCAGAGGGCTGTCCCAACTGATTTCTTTAATACCCAGGTCCAGCCCCCCGAATGATTCGATATGTTGCATCAACTTTTTTTCGTCTTTAATGAAATCCGGTTCGGGAAAGTAAAGTGCCGTGCCCTTCCCCGGTATTTCTGTCAATTGCGGCAAAAACGGCCCGTAATCTACAATGGGACGTTCAAAGGCTATTTTCGAGATTAAACCGTCTTCGTGAGGAACAATCCTGATTAGGAATGGGTGTAATTTCATTTCCAACATTTCATCAATGTAAACATCTGATTGAATATCAGCTTCAACTTTTATACGCATTTTTTAAAGAATTGAGTACAGGACCGCCTGTCCAACGGTGAAATCGTTGGAGGCTTCCATCAATAACCGGAAATTTTTTTAAAATAGACTCTACTTAGTTCGGGGTTGTAATTTTTCGATAAATAGCCATGCAGTATTTCTGCGACCACCGGAACCATGTTTTTAAAACCGCCAATATATTCGCCGACGCCATATACCAGCAACCAAACAGGGTCGAATTTACTGTAGTCAAAATTCTCCGGATCCATTAAAAAGATGTAAAAATCGGAAAGGTTGGTAAATTTACACTTTAACGACTCATCTGCGGGAATTTTCATCTTCCTGGTAAACATGATGAAATTATAAAACCCATAGTCGGGAAGGTGTACCCAGTTTTTGATTTGAATGGGTATACCACTGCCTTTTCGCTTATCGATATCCGCAATGTGATCTGCGAAATAGTCCCGGTAATTGATGACTCCCATCAAGGAAGCCTTGTAATAAACATCTGCTTTATCGGAGGAAAGGATGTCAGCTTTGACCTTTGAGCGGATTAATTCCTGGCTTTCAGCACTTACATGGTTCCAGAGCGAAAGCAGATCAGCAGAACTGAATGTACTGATCAGGGCCTTTTCCAGGTTATCATCACTAAGCAGGAAACTATTGTCTTTTCTTGAAAAACCTTCGATTACGTCAGTAACGAAACCCTCATATCTTCGGTAATCCTTATTCGCAGCACTCAGATTTAAAAGTTTTCTGATCTGGTCTATGCTGAAGGCCCTGCCATGTCTAATCATAAAGCTTTTCAAAGTCTCAATATTTTCAATGCTCATCGCGGGGTGTTTATCCAGGTAATTCAGGAGGGTCTCTATAAGCTCTTTTTCTCCTTTTTCTGCCAGATCTACCTGGGATAAAAGCAACATCAGTACCTGAAAAACTTTGTTATACCTGGTTTTAAAGAAATGATTTTGCAACCGTGCATTTGTGGCGTTGTTCGGAAGGACCCTCTTGCCCAGAAGGGTACTGATATGGTGATTAGATTTTAAAAAGTTATTTGCCCTTGATATCAGGTCATCTACCGTATTGTCTAAAAATGACAAAGAATGAATCTGGTATTTTTTTAATAATTTTTCAAACTTATCGGCGTTGCCATAAGCAATGATCATGTCGAGGATAAAACCGTCAATAGCGTTTAATTTATGTGCATACTGGTGGTCAGTTGCATAACTGACTAATAATGCCTCGATAGCCCTTTCCAATACATCGGTAAATTCTTTATACTCGTCAAAAACAATCCTGTTGACCGACAAATAGTTTAAAAGTTTGGACAGATCAATTTCCAACCTGGAAACATAGTTCGCCGAACCATTGATGCTGCCGTTATCTTCATAAAGCTGGTACACGCGGTTGATATGGGCTATGTGTTCTTCTATCCGGCTGATATATCTCCTGAAAAATCTCTCATCCTTAATATCCGCCAAAAGTTTATACTGGTCTTGGTCTATACCCGTAAGCTGGACCAGTATCTTATCAAGGTCGACAAAGGCGATCTGGTCCACAATTTCGTTGATGACATTTTGTTCCGCAGTTTCATGAAACCTGATCAGGTTGTTTAGGTTTTTGATGCTGGTTTTGGCTAAAAAATAAGTGATGAAATTGTTTGTCCGCCAGGCTTTGTTGGCCAGCTTCTCGTAAAGATGATAACTCTTGATAAAGTTTCCCATCTTATATTCGATATAAGCGAGGCAAATGTCATCGGCAAGGGGTGAGGTCTCCATAACGTCCGAATCCTGCAGGCTCCGGATCACTTTATCAAAAGACAACTGATCGTAGCAACAGCCGAGGCAATCACATGAGGGCTGTTGCAGGGGGAATATCTCGAGCGTCTTTGAGGCAGGGAGGGTATTTTTCTCTGCTGGGTCCTCTACCTGGATATAGAAAATAAGGGCCCTGTTCAGCCTTTTTCTAACCGACTCCAGTTGTGCGTTCAGTTCTTTGATCTTTTGTTCGGTTAATCCCGTCTTCCCACGCTCGTTCAGCGTAAGGTTATTACCGATATTATCCAATTCGTCGTAGAATAAACTTTTTAATTCGCCTGCTGTAATGATCAATGTATAGCCATCTAGCCCGATCCCCCCAGTGGGGCCCGCATTAAAAGGGTAAAGCCTTGCAAGAAATTCGGAAGGAATGGCAGGAAGGTCTTCAAACCGTTTCAGCGAATGGTAGATTTTTTCTATCGGGTGCTGGTTTTTTAACTTTTCCAATGGTACGTCATAATTGGATACAAACCGGAGGAAATTATAAAGTTTTTGTCCTTTAGGGCTCAAGCCTTCCTGATCTTGATAGTAAGTTTTATGCAAATGATTATCCCCGCGTAAGAAACCCTCGATCAGGTCATCCCCCTTATCTCCTGTACCATCTGTATAAGCTATAACTTTCACCCCTTTATTCTTCAAGTAATCTTTTTGGATAGCGTGCATATTATCATCCATCGTCAGCAGGTACGCGTTCTGAAAGTTCTTCCCCAGTATCGTGCGTACGTGATGGATGATTTGCTTCAGGTTAATATCCGAGAAACTGTATCCGATAAATACAACGACCTTGCTTGCGAAAACCGATTTGATAAACCCTTCGATAAGCGGGTGGCTTAGGCTGTAGTCAAGGTAATCGTCTTCCTTCAGCACAATGTTGACATCGGACAGGTCACCATGCATTTTTACCAAAAGGTTAGTGCTCAGTGAAAACGGGAAATCCTCGTCCTTGGTCACCACCGAAAATGGCAGCGCTTTATCCCTGATAACCTGCTCGAAATGTTCGTCATAGTTCGTGGTTATGATATGCTCTGGCCGTAGGTCAAAAATTGCGCTGTGGATGGGGTTGTAATTCGTTTTCTTATGTTTTAATACGGACCTGACCTTCTCTGTATATTCCTTGGCGTCGCGGTCGTTAAAATACATTTGCGCGATCCTCAGATCATCGACTTCGTAACAAGGCAGGTCGATCCCTTCCGACAATGCTTTTATAAGTTCAGCCCATAACGGGACACCGGAATCGATCGAGACGCCGGCTCCTCCGAATACCACCAGTTTATGGGAATCTATCGCTTTTTTTAATACTTCGATATCGGAAAGAAACTTTTTGTCCATCGTGATCATGAAAGGTTATGCTGCAGGTTGATATATATATATTGTTCAAATATGTAAATTTATCGATTGTATTTTAATAATATTTAAATGGATTCAACTGCCGGCGAAGATATCCGAAGTTATATAGCGCGAAATTATTACGGCTTAAGCCGTTAAAAAGTGTTTGAAATGGCGGACAATGCCGACGACGGAACGATAAATAACGTTATTACCGGGATACATCCAGAATGCTTTGCATTTCATCTGCTGGATTATGAGGAGACGGTTTCATATAACCTTGTTTATATCAACGGGGAGAGGGAACTCTCGGGGGTATTGCTGCAACTCAGCATGCATGAGGGCCAGCGAGATAATATACTCGGCGCTTATTCATTTTTAATCGCTGAGCAATATGACAAAGACCCCGTGACTGTTTATGCTACATTTCAGGAACAGACTAGGACGGTTTACGAGAAACTCGGCTTTGTTACGGTGAGTTACAGCGAGTTTAGTGAAATCAAAGATAAAGAAGCAATATTCATCCTTAAGGATAAAAAGGGTATCGTTCCGCTGGCCTGGATCCATCGGCCGGACCTGTTCTGCTTTATTTTCGGGAAACCAGCCCTCGTAGTCCCTGTTCGCGGGGAGAATTATATTTACCTGATGCATAACCGTAGAAATAATCATTTTAAGATCGGCAAGAGCTGGAACCCACGTCATAGGGAAAAGACTCTACAGTCCGAAGCGCCTGAAATTTCGATGATCGCAGTTTGGAAAGCCTCAGCGGATACCGAACGCCTGCTCCACATGAATTTAAAAACAGAAGGCTTAGAGGGGAATGGTTCAAGCTGACATTCAGGGAACTGAAAGAACTTAATGCTTATGTTAAAACGCTGTTGAATGACGGGATAAGCTGAGAATTATTTCATTTTCCGTAGAATTCATTAGCGAGGATCAGCATGTCATCGATAATCTTGATAAAGGTCAACGGGGCTACGGTGTTTTCCGAGGGATGGGCGTATCCGTTGCGGAGTTCACGAAGTAACTGTAACTGTTCTGCCTGTTTTTTATCAATTAGATTTTGGTTCGCGAACCAAATAATAAGCTGGTTTAACGTTTGGTGTTTTGCCGGTTTCCCGATGTGTTTTTTGTAATAAACCCGGAGTATCAGCTCGAGCATTTGAAACGAGCTCCTGAAGGCCATGGTTATAAAACTATATTCAAAATACCCGAATTCCAGTAATTTGCGTATCGGCTCATAATACGCCTTTATACTTTCGTCGACCCCGTCATTCAGTCTGGTGACCGGCAGAAGCTTTGCGTAATCTTCGAATGTATTGATCCCCTCCATTATTTCCCAAACAGGGTGGGGGGCTAGGAGGACTTTTTCGTTTGCCATGGAATAATTATTTCTGATATGATTTAAATTGATGACTAAACAAGTGCCAGGACTAAAGGGCCATTGGTTTTTAATTCTTTCTCCCGCCTCCATTGATCCAATAAAATATACACGAGCTTGTTTACTTCATTCATAGTCGAAGCGAAGTTGATTTTTAATTTCGGTGAAAACGGATCGGTGTTGCCGCCAACCGCAATTCTGGAAGGCTGCTTATCATTCGTTTTAGGTTCCTTTGTTGCAAAAAGATGCTGCTCGCTCAGGTGTATATGGCCTGATGTATTGCGATAAATAGCCAACACTCCGGGAAATATTTTATCAACGCTGGTGGCCAGGTAATTATCGGTCAGAAGATTGCCCTTTTTGTCGCGGTAGCGGTTTATTGGCTTACCGTCAATGAAATGACTGAATAATTTGTTTCCGTCCTGCACGAGGTAGAACGCATAAAACCGAAGCGCGTTGTCTAACTGCATCCTGATCAGGGGGATTGCGCAAAGATAGTTGTTATTGCCGGCAAGCAGGCTGAAACCATTCGTCAGTTGAATAGCCCGGTTCAGTACAGCAACCGAAAGTAAGTCGATGGCATACATATTCTGATGATTGGCCTGGAGTATTGCGGCTGATAGGTCCAGAAATTTGGTATCATAGGCGGATAATTCATTGATCAGGTTAGCCAGTTGGTCAGAATCGTGCTTCATAACATATAAATCAGGGTTAATGATACAAAGAAAAAGAACAACTACGCAGCCTATTTGCGCATCGGTTTTTTTATTCAATTTGTCTGTTAAATGGCGCGATACCGGGTAGGTATTTCTTTTTCCGATATAGTTTATCTGAATTCTGATAAGATGTGTATTTTGAGCCATGGATAACCTGGATGGGCTGCTCAGCCCGGCTTTATTACATTTACTATTACCTAATCAGCGGCAAACGGGTATAACGGTTGGCACCTGCACTGTGAATGAGTTATTTAACTTCCGGACTTCCTACCATATTGCGATTCCTGAGTATCAGCGACCTTACGTGTGGCAGGAACAGCAAGTAGAAAAATTATTACAGGACCTTCGCGATTTTACGCTTTGTGGGAGGGGGGCAGCTATGGAATCAGGCACTGATACCCACTATCTCGGAACAGTCCTCTTACATCAAAGAGGTAATACTTTTAACATCATAGACGGTCAACAGCGAATTACAACGCTGCTATTGATCAATGCAGTAATTGATCCCGGTAACAGTATAGTCCGGTTGCATAAGCAAAGCCTCGAATTGTTTTATGAGGCCCCGGCTTCTAAGGCCAATATCGCGAAAAACTACCGCTTTATTCAGGAGAAAATACGGCGTTACCTCGATCTGGAAAAGGCGAAGGACCTGTTCGGCTACCTTCAGCTAACCTTAATTGTCACTGAAAGCGCGGATGATGCTTTTAACTTTTTTGTTAGCCAAAATAACCGGGGGCTCAGCCTTGGCGCGACAGACTTCCTGAAATCTTTCCATTTGCGTGCCTTGCGCAACGATGTTGAATTACAACGGATTCTGGCCAGAAACTTTGATGCCAACAATTATGAAAAGTTTCTTGACCGACTGTTTTCTACGGTACTTTGGCGCGGAAGGCACTGGAAAGGAAAGGATGTGGCCTATGAAGAGGGCGAAGCGATACGCGATGAGTTTGAAGCCGGAAGCATTAAAAGTGGGTCCGGTGTGCTGACATTTTATCCCGGGCGGGCAAACCCGCCCGTCGGCAGATTAGTCAGCATGGATAACCGGATACTGGTCAAACCTGAACCGAACGATCATGATTTGTCGGACGTTGTTATGCCTTTCAGTTTACGGCAACCGGTCGAGGAGGGAGCCGGCTTTTTCCTGTATACTGAAAAATACACTGGATTATACCGTTTCCTGTTTGACGAAGAACAGCCTTCCGGCACTTCTGTCGGTAGGGTACAGGAATTCTATAAAGTAGTTTACCTGAATGCAGGTATGAACAGCTACCTGAAATCACTGTTCCGGCTGTGCATCATCCTTTTTTGGGACCAGTTCGGCGAAGCAGAAATTTATTCCTGTGCGCTTTGGCTCGACTATTTTCTCGGCGCCTACCGCGTGATGCAGAAAAGTATTGTTGCCCAGACTCCCGTTAAGATTTGCCGAGATAAGCCGCAGAATATATTGGATATCATCACTTCTGCCTACCTGCCAGGAGAAGTGTTCCGCTTCATCAGGGTAAATACCACGTCGGAAGATTACAAAACAGCAATAGGTTCCGACGGCACCGGTGTGCAGGCTAATTATATTCGCTGCCTTAGGGTTTATTATAAAAAACAGGATACTGAGCCGTTAACAGATAAAAAAGATTGGATAAATGACCGACTTCAGGCTTAATACCGCAGAACAACAAATCACTTCTGAACAATTTTCTTTGGATCAGTTGGTTTCCCGCGGCTTCTACTTTAATGTGCCATTGTACCAGCGCCTGTATGTCTGGGAGGATGTTCAAATCTTGACATTATTGGAGGATATCCATAACGCTTCAAATGGTCAGCCGTATTACTTTATAGGGGGCATGATGGTTCGTGCCAGGATCAATGACAGTCTGTTGGACCTTGTCGATGGACAGCAACGGTTTACGACGATCTGGCTTATCGCGATGTACCTGGGAGGACAGCTGGCTCCATTCACCGGCAATAACGAGCAGGCCAGGATTTATTTTGAGATCAGGGATTTCGCGAATCAATATTTTGAAGACCCCTCGGTTTACGGGCAATTCGGAAAAGAAGCCAGAAAAGAACTTGAACCGATCATAAACGGCTTGCGCACGATCCGCCTTTTTTTTGAAAGCGAGCGGGAGCAACCTATCGATGAGCGGTCATTCGCGCATTATTTATATCATGATGTCAGAATGGTTGTTACACAGGTTCCTGCAAACATAGATGACAACCGCCTCTTTGAAGTACTTAATAACCGCGGACTTCAGTTGCAGCATCACCAAATCTTAAAATCGATTTTACTGGAGGCATTGCCGGACAACGAAAGGGGAGCATACGGTAAACTTTGGGAAGCCTGCGCTGATATGGATGCTTATATTGAGCGAAATGTTAAGGAGCTTTCCGGGTTGACATGGAAGGAGCTGATGGAGGCGAATGAACAGGAAAGCGAGACGTGGTTGCGCCGGGATGTACTGCACTATTTCCGGATACAAACACCGGACGAAAAACATCACCTTTGGGACCTGATCAGCGGTGAGGTGATCCCGGGAACGGAGAATGAAAACGGGCCATCTGATTTGCTTTATGATGCTGGTAAAGTACGCAGTATAATTTCATTCCCGATGCTGTTATTACATACGCTGCGTATTTACCTCTACAGGAAATCCCCGGATCGCTTGCCATCTGAGATCCCTGCGGTTAATGAAAAGAAACTACTGCGTGTTTTTCATGAGCACCTGCCGGAAAAATCCGGAGGCAATGCCATTCGTGAATTTTTAGACCTGCTCATGGATGTCAGGATGAAATTTGACCGCTATGTCATTAAATGGGTCGTCAAAGATAACAGCACGGTTCAGCAAATTCAAAAACTTTACAAAAGCAAGGATATCCTGCAAAGGAGAGAACCTGAAAGCAGCGACGGCTTTGCGATGCTCCAGGGGATGTTGTACCATTCCCAGGAAAAAATCACGCAATACTGGCTCACACCTTTACTTTTTCAACTTTTAAAACATGATGACAGGCCGGGGCATTATAACTTTTTAAGGAAATTGGATAACGACATGTTTTGCTCCGGCAATCTGGAAGACCTGCGACTGCGTACTTGGACCGCAATGGACGGTAGACCGGCCGCGAATTACAGTACTACTTTTATACATAGCAGTAAAGGCACCGGGTTTTGGAGTTATTGGTTCTACAAGCTTGATTTTGTATTATGGTATTACCGGGCACAGTTGCAGGCGGCCGGAAGAATCAGTGACAAAGACGCCGGAAAATGGGAGACGTATCGTATGACTGCAAAAAACTCTATAGAACATATTTCGCCCCAGCAAAAACGTGAGGGGGATCAGAACCTGGTTTATTCCGACTCCGACAGCGCAGAGGTCAAAAGACAAAAATTAGACGACTTCGGAAACCTGGTCCTGATTTCACCGGGAATGAATTCCGAATACAGCAACAAGCCCTACTTCGTCAAGTTCGCGGAGTTTCGGGAAAAACTACGGCCGGACTCCCTCAAATCTGCGATGATCTTCCAGCAAGAAGACTGGAGTTTCGCCCGTTGTGAAGCACACCGAAACGAAATGGAGGCCTTATTCCTGAAATACTTTACGGAAAACTAATCGATCTATGTTCTGGAGTTTACTCAACATCTATAGTTTTGGACGTTTGCTTAATCGGGATTTCGGTTTAAGGTCGACTTTTTGCTGCGAAAGAAATGCTGTAATTTGCAAAGTTATGTCGGGCAAGCCTTGTTTTATCCACTTTTTTTTAAGGGAAAATTCGTTCGCCTCCACGATTTTGCCATCTTCAATTCTGGCCAGCAATGTCGGAACTTTCATGCCGTCATAAAGCTCGATGACCTTGAAGGTTTTTCTATACTCGTTAATATGTTCTAAATTCTTTTGGTAAACACCTTTTATGGTATCTGGCGCTACATAATGTCCACCTTCAAGCACTCGCTGTCCAACTCTGCCTATACAATCACCTACTTTATCAAGACAGAGATAGTTTAATTGAATTTGATACCCATTAGCTTCAAATAGATCTAAATATCTCCAATAATCCGCGTGTGAGAGCGGCGTTTCCAAGACAAAATGATTTTTCGTAGCAATTGCTTTTTTCATTTCACCTACTAACTTTTCTTCCATCATTTCCGTCGCTCTTTTTGTAATTGCACCTGCTGGGATTTGTTGCTCAAGCAATTCGGTCTCAAACTGAGAACGCACTTGATCACGATCAAACGACCAAATACCAGTAAACGCTTCAGGAAGCATGGTTTGAATATGAGTAGATTTTCCGGCACCATTCGGGCCCGAAATAACCAATAACGTGGGTTTAGAGTAATCCATATTCTTCACGCACCAAATCTGCATCGGGTGCATTTAACACTTGAATAAGTTTGGATTCGAATTTTGGTCCATTGGCAAATACCTCCTGTAATTCGATCCTGCCATCCGGGTACTCACGATAAACCTGGCCATCGGGTAGTTTTTCTGAAAGGATTAAGAAAGGTAGATTTCTACTAAAGTTACGAGATCGCAGGTTCTTTACAGTAATCAAATATCTCTCATCCTTTAACACTCCTTTTATATATGCTGAGTTCGCATTCACCTTTTTTTGAGCCATTAGCAGTTAGATCATTATAAGTAAAAATACAAAATTTAAGCCAAAAATCAAAGCTTAAGCTGTATCAATCCTAGGGTTCATTATTAATTTTTGCTTCGATAAGGGTCAGGTCTGCGGATATTTCCTGCTGCAAATTAGGATAATCATTCAATTTGCTATGCATGTCTATTTGAGACTTAAGCTTAAGAAAAATATCGAAACTACCATACACATTTACGTCTACCATTATATTACCTGAACTCACTGCATAATCCAATGAAATTACAGTAGGGTCTATGGTAAACAGGGGAGCCCCATTCGAAGTGTATTTCCGGTCCTTTATAGCGGCTAATTCAATCCTGATCTGCTCAATAATTTCGTTCCTGGTCTTCATGAAGTTATGGCCTGTTTCTAAGATTAGGTCATTCAGATGTTATTTGCAAAAGGAATAAATGTCGTTAATAAATAGTATCATAATAAAATGTTTATTTTGCACATATTAACAATATCGATTTATAACCTAAGCTTTTCTAATCACCAAATGCACCCTCGACGGATCATTCAACAATTGCTCCATGACCTCATGGATAATTTCCTGTACATCCTGTTTGATCTGCAAATAATTCCGCTGTACAATCCCCGGGTTGATGGTCCGGATCTCCGGTAAGGGCAAATAGCCGTCCGCCTCCTTTTTCAAGGCCTCATGGTCGTTAATGATCTCGCAGTGGAAAGACTTCAGCTCGATCTTCTGATCCGGTGTATCTGCTACCAGTCCGACAAACTCGCCCGAACTCAGCGCCGAGATCCGCGAGGCCGGCACCGCGGCCTCCAGTTGCTTCGATTTGCTGATAGAAGTATCCGTCCGGTTGATGGATAAACTCTCCCGGTCCTGCATGATCCGGCCGATCTTTTCCGAGACCAGCTTGGCCGTATCACCGGCCACCTGGCCCACGACCATATTGCCCACGATATTCATGATCACGTCCGCCGCTTCCCGGCCATATTCCTTGCGCAACTGGCTCGCATCCTGGATCCCCAGGCAGGTAGAGATCAAATTGCTACGACCCGTTGCGATCGTGGGGATCATATCCGCTACCAGGGTAGGGTACTCGTCCATGATCAGGCTGCATTTCAACTTGTTTTTCTGGTTAATGATCTTCAGCAGGCGGTTGACAAACAGCGACAGCACCGCGCCGTAGATCTGGATTTTCTGCGGGTTATTGCCCATGCAGACGATCTTCGGCGCATCCGGGTTATTGATATCCAGCGTAAACTCATTGCCCGAAAGGATATAATACAACTGAGGGGAGGCGATCCGGGACATCGTGATCTTCGCGGAGGCGATCTGTCCTTCCAGTTGTTCTACCGCATCCCGCAGGTAAGCGCTCACAAAAGGATTGATCAGCACATCGATCTCCTGTTCCGTCCGCAGCACGGTAAACAGCTGGTCATAATCGGCCTGCATCAGCTCGATCACATGGGGGAGGGTACAGAACTCACCGCCCTTATAACGCTTCAGAAACCAGATGATCGCCGTCAGGAAATTGATCGGGCTTTCCACGAAGAAATCGCCTTGTTTCTTCACCCATTCCCGGTTCAGCCCCAGCAGGATCGTTCGTGCAGATTCCACCGCATCGGTAATATCGAGCATCACCGAAGGCTCCAAAGGATTACAGCGATTACTGCAGGCCAGGTTGTCGAAATCGATGGCGTAAAACTTCGGCTCGACCTTATAATTACCCTTGTACTTCAGCCAGGTATTATAAGCAATGACCGACAGGTCCGGCATCTTGAAATCGAAGACCAGCATGCTGAAGCCCTTGCGGATATGTTGAGTGATAAAATGCCGGATAAGAAAATAGCTTTTACCAGCTCCCGGACTTCCGATAACCGCCGTAGAGCGTTGCGGCGATATGATATTGAGCCAGCCATTCCGTAGCTTACCCTTCAGCCAGTACCGCGTCGGCAGGTTCACCGAAAACTCGTTCTCCAGCAGCCGCTCTTCCTGGGGAAAAGTCTCGTTATCCCGGTTGAAAATATCACCCGACAGCTTATCCCGGATGATGCGCGAAAGCATCGTGCCACCGCTCAAAAACAACAGGTAGCCCAACCCCGTGACACCCATATACAAACCCGCCAGTACCGTCATTTTTCCCCTCACCAGCAACACCAGAAAGCTGATGAAAAAGAAAAGTAAACCCGACAGCAGGTAGATGAACGCCGTCCTGAAATTCTGTTTTTCATCCTTCTTGCCTTTCACCCCGATCAGCGCGATCGCCAGGAAAGCCAAAGCGATCAGCTTCGCCTTATAAAAGTTACTAAACAAGCCCGTCCAGACAATATTCGCCAGCAACCTGTCCGACAACGGTGCAGTCAAATGCCATTCCGCGAAAGCCCCGTAACACACCTCATAAAAATGAAGCCCCAAAACCACTATACTGATCAGCCTGGTCATATCCAGGATCTTGCGCATGGCCTGATCATTTTCTCCCGTCTGCATCTTATCCCCCTCTTCAAAATCATCAAACTATCGTCTTCCCGGTACCGGGAAAACGATCCGGGCAACACGCATCCCATCGTTCTCCTGACGCCGGGTAAACGATCCTCACAACCATCAATCCTGCGACAAACGCCGCCGCTTTTTCTTCCGCTTCGACAGCTTCAGCTGCCAGTCCATCGCCTCCCGCTGATCCCCCGGATCCAGCAAAGCCTCCGCCAATCCAAAGCCGCTATTATTTTCCCTCTCACCGGTAAAATATTCCGGCTTGTTTACGCCACCCCGGCCATGCCCCGACGCTTTGCCCGGCCTGACCTTTTTAGCCTCGCCGGCCCTGTTTCTTTCCCCGCGGCCCTCCGTGTTGGCACAACGTTCCAGCATCGCCTTGGCGCTGTATTCCTTACCCAGTTCACTGCCGTTGAAAACCGTCTTTTTAACATGGTCTACATAGGTCACCCCATAGATAAGCCCCTCCGCATTCTGGCGGATCACCATATCGATTCCCGAACTTTTCAACCTTGCCGCCAGCTCCTGCAAATCCATACGCCCGCGCAGCAACTCCAGGTCGATAGTTTGCCTGATCCGGCCCCGATGTTCCGGCAGCTTCTGCGCTTCTTTTTCAATAAACTTTTGCTGCAATTTTTTAAGGGTCGGCTTGTCAAAAAAGTCGCTCGCACGGATCGGCACACCCACTTTGTTACCCTGCTCATCCAGCACCCGGTAAACCAACCCCTCATGCTCTCTGATCCGGGAACCCTCGCTGCCCGGATCCGCCGTAATGTTATACAAACCCAGTACCGCATTCAGCTGCGGCAAAGAGTTGAACTTGTAATTTTTGATCACCGAACTAAGCACTCCCGCAATCGCCCGTTTCGTCTCCATCCGGCCGTACAAAGCCCGCTGCACATTCACCGGCTTCAGGTTATAAACTTCCCGTTCCTGCACCTTGTCCGCCTGCATTAATCCATAACCAATTTCGATCTCCCGCCGTGCGGCCTGCGCCTGGTTCCGGCCCATATTATTCAGGTTGATCGCCTTGCCATCTGGCTTAATGTTTGTTGTCACCAAATGGATATGCGGGTGCCCCGCGTCGAAATGCTGGTACAATAAATAAGGCTGGCCGGCAAAGCCAACCTTATCCAAAAACACCTCCGCGATCTCTTTCAACAAGGCTTCCGAAAGCTTTTCATCAGGATGAAAATTCAGCGAAAAATGCACGCTGTTCACCTTCGTCCGCTGGTTCAGCGCCGCGAGGTTTTCCAGCCGCGCCAGCTTCTGGTAAAAGTTCATATCCGCCGCATCCATCGGGTAATTACCCGCCTCCAGACACTTCGCATCACCGCTCTTAACCTTCTGCTCGTTATAGTTCAGACAGTTGCGTAAACTGCCCGAAGCATGCATCACTGCAACCATTCCGCACTGATCGAATTGATCTTTAATTTGATCGTCTCCGCCGCCTCGAAATAACGTTCTTTATCCCGCTCGAAACCCTGCAGCCAGCGCTGCATTTGCGGCAGATGATCCAGCGTATGCAGCCGGTGAACCGCCTGGTTGAAGTTCACCCCGATAGCGTTCAGCTCCTTCCGCAGCAGGATCATTTCCTCCATGAATTCATCCAGAGACTGGCTGCGCGTATATATTGTAATCGCCTTGCCGAACAGCACCCGCCGCACAAACTCACTCAGCTTAGCCACCATACTTTTCTTCCAGCGCCCCTCCAGAAGCCTATATTCATCGCCCGTCAGGCGCAGCCCGATGATCCTTACCCGGCCCGTTTTCTTTTCTTCCATCACTTACCCTTTCTACTTCAAAAACAACCCAATTCTTACCTAAACCCCGTCTTTTCCTCCCGTCCCCGAGTTTCGAGGGGGCGGCCAGATGCCAGTTGTTGTTAAACAACTGTACATCTGGCCGATTGCGCTAAAGGCAATCTAAGCCCGTCTCCGGTGAGGAAAAAATAAACACAGCCCAAAGCTCCCTCAACCCGCCGGCCGCAGCCCCGTACTCGGCCTCAACCGTTCTTTCGGTGCATCACCCTTGTGGATCAGCCAGTCGTTCAGATCCTTGTGTTCACGGTACAGAGCGCTTTCATCCACATAGCGGGAACCCAGGGACAGCGCATACTGCGTATACGCCCTGCCGGTCACATCCCGGTCCAGCCAAAGCCCGGCCCGCTCATGCTGCTCCAGGAAAGGCAAAGCCCGGTCGAACAGGCCCGCGCCATTCAGCACCACGAAATCAGTCGTTCCCCTAAGCGCATCAGGATGCAAAACCAGGTAGGAAAGAAAGTCAAAAAAGCCCTCGAAAACCTGCACCGAATCCGCACCAAAACTGATCGTCGTGATCTCCTTCGGCGCGCTGCTCATCTTGTAATTTTTATTGCGGATCTCGTAGCCGCCCGCATCATTTTTAAAGCCGATGCCATAGTACGTCCGGCCATTGATTTCGTAACTCAGTTCCTGGCAATACAGATCCGCCACCGATACCGGGACCGACCTTTCATGCAGGTAGTTCTTGAGCGGATAGGCATAAAGCGGCCGCACCGATTTGACCAGCAATTTGCTTTCGTTAGCTAACCGCCCTTCATACAGTGCAGGATCAAACGACCTCAGCTGATGAGGGGAAAAATCAACATTGAAACGTTCCAGCAATCCGGGAATCGAACACTGGTAATAGCGCAGACAGAAGTCCACCATATTGCCGCCCGCGGCCAGTCCGAAATCATACCACTCGTTATTCACCTGGTTCACGTGAAAACTCGCCGTGCTCTCATTTCGCAGCGGCGACAGGTACCAGAAGTCCGTCCCGTTCCGCCGGATCTTTTCCGGCTGGTAGCCCAACTCGTCCAGGTAACCTACCATATCGGTTTCCCTGATCCCGGCCAATGAAAACCGGCCCTCATCCATCTCCTTCATCGCATGCCCTCCAGTTTCGATGACGAAAGTAGACAGCCCGAACCGCTTGTGCCAATCCCGGCTAAATTTTGAACAGGAACGTTTCAACCCGGCCAATTACCTTTGCTCCATGGTTTAACTTTAAAATTTTACAAAATGGGAAAAGATGTGTTGGGAACGGTCTACGAAACCTTGTTATGTAGTCCGGGGATGAATGAAGCCGTAAAAATCGATTTGAAGATCAGCCGGAAAACGGTGTTACTATTAAACAGCGTGATCGAAGGCAGCCTCGCTAAAGAAGGAACCACGACGCAGGATTTATTAAAGCTTGTTCCCCAGGAGGAAATTGAAGAGTTAAAGAATTTCTCCGATGAGTGCCTGAGAAAGGCGGGGCTGAAAGATCTAAGCGAGAAAATGAAAACGCTTAATTTTTAAATTCTACAAGGCGGCGGCTTATCACCAGTCGCCTTGTAAATCTAATCCTGCGATTAAAAATTTTAAACGCTGGATTAGTACCTCTCGGGTGACAGAATGATGTTGATCCGTAAGCAGATTTTCCAGGCCAGCTGGTTATATTTGCCCGGCACCTTCTCACAATTCTATGACTAAAAAGAAAAAAACTATCAATAATCCAATATCCGCACCTGTAACCAGCCAAACCCCGGTTGAAATACTATTTGAAATCGCGGAAAAAAGAACCGGGGGTGCAATCAATATCAATGGCGTCACCTTCCAGGTATTATATGCTGTCAATATCCTGCTTCGTGAATTTGCTAAAGAGGAAAACCCGGCTGTGATCCGGCTTGAAGGATTAGAAGACCTGGACCTGGATAAGGGCAGGTTAACACTTGGTGAGCAGGAATTAATCCAGCTTAAAACATCGGTCAACAGCATTGACGCGAGCGATTTTTGGGAGATGGGCGTATTGAAGAATTTTATGGAGGTTCACGCCCAGGATCAGCGTTATAAATACCGTTTTGTTTATAATATGCCCGTCGCCGCAGGGCATTTGTCTAACCTGATTAATAAAAAGATAAATGCAGAAAGTACGGCACACTGGGGGGCCAAGCTTAAAGGTTTAAAACAATCACCGCCCACTTTAGATGTCCCCG
Organism: Mucilaginibacter angelicae; assembly: GCF_042434235.1. NCBI lineage: Bacteria > Pseudomonadati > Bacteroidota > Sphingobacteriia > Sphingobacteriales > Sphingobacteriaceae > Mucilaginibacter > Mucilaginibacter angelicae. The sequence goes on from NZ_JBHLTS010000015.1 coordinate 55,022, forward strand.
CGTTCCTGGAGAAAATTACGTTTGAAAAAACGAGTGCCGACCAACTTTTTAAAAAAGCTAAGGAACGCCTGCTATCAGATTATAATGTTAATCCGGGAACAGAACTGCAATACCTGAAAAGTATATTCTATCATGCCCTGGAATGGTCAAAAGACAGGACATCGGTGAACTATTCCATGTTTAATCAGATCATCCAGGATGTTACAGATGCTTTTTACAAAGGGCCGGTCAACACCGCTATTGCAAACGGATGGATCGAAAAGATAAACTTTGAAACCGCCATCAATTTCAAACAGACAGATTATTTTGAGGGAAAATCAGCACGTCCCGAACATATCGTACAACAGGCACCTGTGCCCAGACCTGAATGGGAAAAACAAATAGCCGATTCGTTATCAAAAACCAATGTCGTCGTTATAAAATCATCAAGCGGCCAGGGTAAATCTACGTTGGCCTGGCGAACTGCGTGGAAAATGCACCGGGAGGAACGCACGGTATATCAACTGCATGTTTGTGAACAGGCGGAGTACGCCGGCGCATTTATAGATTTTATCAAGTCGAGGGTATCAATCGGGCAATCCCCTTTAATTATTATCGACGGCCTGAACAAGAAGCTGCAAAGTTGGTCGGCGGTCGTTAATGGCACAGCCGATCTGCCTGTTAAATATCTACTGACAGCAAGAGAGGAAGACTGGTTTAATTATAGTTCGGATTTATCTCGAATCGACCTGCAAATTGTCGATATTAAACTGGACGCCGTTGAAGCAAAAAACATCTATCAACAATTTAAACAATATAGAAAACTGCACCCCGAAATAAAGAACTGGCAGACGCCGTGGGAACAAATTGCTGAGAAAGGGCTATTGATAGAATACACCTATCTGCTCACTAAAGGACAGATGATCGCGGAGCGTTTAAGTGAGCAGGTCAAAAAACTTAATGCCGGTGAGCGAAACAGTGCAGCCAAGATCGAGATACTCCGGCTGGTGTCACTTGCCGATATTTTAGCATTGCGTTTAAAAACAATGACGCTGATCAATCATGTTAGGGATCGGGTTGGTATTACAGGAGACCGGGGAGAATTATTTAAAGAACTGGAGAACGAGTACTTTATCAAATTAGATGGGTTCTACGTCGAAGGATTACACCCGGTACGCTCCGGTCATTTGTCTGCCATGTTGCACGAATTCATACCCGTTAGCGAAACCATCCTGGACTTGTATGATATGCTCGAACCGGCTTATTATTTTGTTTTGGCAAGCAATATGATGGAACTTGTTCAATACGCGGAAAAACAACCGTTTTTCCACAGGGTCGCCCAATTCATATCGAAGAAAACGATGGTAGATATGGTGGCGCTCATCGAAGGTATCATGATGAACGAACCACAGCGCTACTGGCAGTCCAATAAACACATTTTCGACGATGTATTTGAAGGCGGTGGGCTGGAAATATTTATAACCGAGACCCTGCCCTTTACCAAACTGAATATGCTCAATATGCTGCAGCAGAATTTTGGTGATGAGTTCCGGAATCCTGCAAGGTTAATAGAAAGATCTGCTGAATTAAAAAAGTTTGATTTCCAGAGCAGCGATGCGGCCATGTTCATCAGGATACTGGCAGCGATCATCGAGCCGGGTATCTTGCCCGACTTTCACGGGTTGACGAGTTTACTAAAGTGGTTTAACAAGGTGAAAGTGACCAATAAACTGATTTTAGATATTCAGGAGCATGATTTGATAAGGTCGCTTCAGGAGGATCAGAATGAGGTATCGGCAGAGCTGTTTTACTATTTCCGGCAGCAACATCCAAACCGTTTCCAGTCCTTTTTCTCCAACCACAAAGAAGAGGTTTTTTCGTCCCTGAAACGGCAAACGGACAGTGTGGATATATTCGAACAGGGCAACGATCTGGTCATCCACTATATCATTGATGAAAAGTCTGCTGATAGCAACAGCCAAAGTGTGCAGCGCATAGACCAGTGTTACGCTATTTTGCCCGACTATCAGGTTTATCGTACTGGAGTAAGCTATTTACCATTCCCAAATGATGCCCTGTATTATGTCTTGCGCATGGATGGCGAAAAGAATATCCCCAAAGCAAATCTTTTTGACCCATTTGAAGCACAAATTAATCGTTCGTGGTCGGACAATATTCTGAAGAACTACGACGCACCGTCGGTATATGAGTGGCAACGTGAGCTGGTAAACGTGTTCAAAATCGCATTGGAGTTTGTAAAACGGACGACACAATTTTTTGAATTTGTGATCGAAAAAAACCAAACCCGGGTACAAAAAACGGCGACCTCGTTGATCCTTTTAGGCGATGAGGTCGCAAAGGCTTTGCGGACAAGAAAACGCTATCCGAATCAGGCTCATCGTGAAAAGGAGCTGTCGTTCAGTAAGCAGATGCGTGAAATCGATGAATGGGGGCAGAGCCTGAAAAATTTCATGAACCAGATGGCAAGTATCGCCACAAGAGACACAGAAGGCAGTCATATGGCGATGATCAATATGAAAAAGACGGTTTTTCAGCATAGCATCGCATTTGACCGCTTCCACAAAATAGAGCAGGAAAGCAGCGTTTATTTCGATATTGCTAAGTTAGAAACAGATTCAGCGGTTTGGTATGACCGCATGAGGGCAACCATAGAATATTTTAACCGCTTTCCGGAAGCACATCCATCGCCGGCAAAAAGCGCAGTGGCTGATTCCTGGAATCAGTTCCTGTTTGAACGGCGGTTGCTATTGAGATATGCACTTGATACCATCGGTAATTCGTCAGGTTATTCATTCATTGCCCCTGCCGATTTAGCAGAAGATGAATATGGCACAACCGCCTTGATAGGCATTCAGAATCTCACCAGCGATCCGGTTGAGCTGGAAAATGAAATGTTCCCGATATTAATGCAACTAATAACGCTCACGTTACTGGATATTTTAACTTACGATATCGTATTTATTTCCGGCGGTCTGGCTATCGGTGGGATACGCGTACAAAAGTCCTTTTTGGAGAAACTGCATATGGCGATTCAAACTGGTGAGTTTGAACAATCACAAATAGGTAATCCTATACCTATCACCCTCGATGGTTTGCAACTCACTTTATTAGGGGATATCAAGCGGCCCGTTATAACCACCATGGATGACAAGCCATTCGGCGACATCGTTTACGCGCTCTGGCGGTTCCAGCAATACCGGCAGGCACTTGATCCAGAAACAGTCATTGAAGGAAACTGGCTGGGATCTTTGGAAGATAAATACAAGAATATAGTTGCTGAACGTATGAGCTTGGTGAAAAATAATCAGGATGCGGACTATGAATTGTTAAAAACACTTTATGAAACCGTGATCGTAAAAAAAGAGGATATCGATACAAATGAGTATGTATCCATATTAATGAAGAAAGCTTTGGAAATCAACCAGCACATGCTCGCTGAATTAAATACAGGTTGTTTAATAAAATAGCCTGATCATATAAAAAGGCCCAACGGGCCTAAATAATAAAAAAACAGCCAGTTTAAAAGAGCAACAGCTGTACCCTGCCTATCTCGTATTTCGCAATCGCCTCCAGCGTTTTACGGATCACATCCTGGTGATAATTGGTCGTATCGGAATTGCCAACCTTCGCCATCATGCGTTGCTTCAGATCGTTCAATACCTCACTGATTGCCCCGTCCCGGTTACCGAACTGACGACCGAAAACCGAAAGCCAGGAAGATTCACCCGCAACGCCGTAACTGCAGCGGATCCCGGTCGTCCAGACGCCGTTCGGGCCATGCGCCACTCCAATCGTGCTGTAACGCCCGTAGCGGGAAGTATCACCTAAGTTGATCTCTTCGATATCGAGAAGCTCCGGACGCTTCAGCCAACCATTGTGATCCAATTCGATAGCGGTAAACCCGAATTCCAAACCCTTGTTATAAGCATGAACGTTCATGACGATGTGGCGGATACTTTCCCCGAACTGGCTGAACTAGGCCAAACGTTCTTGGTTAGCTGTTTCCGCAGCCGTAATAAGCACATCAGTGATCGCGGCCTCATGCGCGCATAACCTGCACTGGCGGTATTCGTTCAGTGCTGAGAGGGAATCCGGTGATAATGCAAACTGTTCCATAACCTAAAATTTAGTTTTTCGGGCTCCCCAGCGCGCCGCAGGACGGTCAAGGGCCGAGGCGCAGCCGAGGTTTATATACCCTTGACCGTCCTGGGGAAGGCGCGCTATCTTTGCGCGAAATACTAAATTTTAGGGGAGGGGTTGCAGTTAAAAGCCCGTTCAGCCGGGATGAAAACCCGCCGGCCCAATTCCAGCGCCGCCATCAAAGTCGCCGCTTTCGCCACCCCGATACCCGGGAACTTGCAGAAATCTTTCGCCGTCCTGTTCAGCAGCTGCTCCGGCCGGTTCCTGACCGACCGCATGATCTTTTCACAAAGGTCGAGCACCGACAGCTCCGACGAACCCGTACACAACAGGATCGCCAGTAATTCCGCATTGCTCAGCGCCCCTGCGCCCAAAGCATGCAACTTTTCCCGCGGCCGCTCATATTCCGCAATCGCTTTCATACCTTTCGGGTCTTTCACCAGTTCCATTTTTACATCAGGCGGCGAAAGCTCGCCATAGGCCAGCTGCCCCAAAACCATCGACAGCGCCTCCACGAACATCCCCAGTTCTTCCTCCCAAAGCTGGATCGTGCGACGATAATACTGACTTTCGCCGAATTGCTCACTGGAGGTGATCAGCAGGAAATGCGTGTTATTCACCGCTTTCTTGATATCAAAGAAATAATGCTTTTTCCCGTGACTGAACGTTTCGCTCGCCAGGTTCGGGTAATTGGTTTCGACTGCTTCCATAGATTTTGCGGGTTAATTCCCTTCAAAATTGGCAATGATCAGAACCATTTCTTTCAAAAAATTGTTATTTAATCGATTATAAACGTTTAGACAAAGCCAATACCTTTAATGATAACTGATGAAGTCCACGATGGTAGCGTCAAAACCTGCCTCGAATGCGGCAAACCGCTTGGTACCGGCCGCAGCGACCGTAAATTTTGCAATGACATTTGCCGCACCGCTTTTAACAACCGAAGACGGCTGGAAACGATGCCCGTATCCTTGTCAAGCGGTGAATCTGATTCCTTTGAGCTGCGCGAAGCGCAAGATATGCGTCAGATCATCAAGATCCAGGAGATCCTGCTGGAAAACCGTTTCAAACTGTTTAAAATGATCGGCCCCGGTGATTTCATGATCCTCCTGACCGATTTTTACGGTTATAATATCAACTTGAAATATTTCACTAATGAATACAAAGACACTGACCGGGACCTCGTTTTCCGCATGTGTTTTGATTATGGTTATCACATCGATGGAAATATGGTATACCTGATCTACAACGGTATGGAGATCTATCACAATTGAACAATCGCCGACTTAAAACAGATGAATCGGCGATTGGGCGTCGTTCCGACCAACACGTCTTCCAATCAGTCACTTCCGCGGGTATTTTATCAAATACCAGATACAATGGATGCGAATGAAACGGTTGGATATTCCTGTAAAATGATCGGGATTGCACTCAAACATGTAATCAGGATGTTAAACACATCTCCTTTTTAGTAACACAGCTCCAGAATTCCCATTATTTTACGACTCATTAGCATGGCCTATGACAAGCTTTGAAACTACCTGAGTAGTCAAAAATATTAGTATTTTAGTTAAAATCTTTGAACTTACATTTTCCGCTGACTAAGACTACTTATATATTTGATAAATCCTTATCAAAATATAGTTTTCCAAGCAGTGTATAAAGGCCTTATTTAAAAATGATAATTATACCTAAACCTTTTATGAAAATTATTGACAACGGACCTCCGCTACTTAAGGGTATCGTATATGATGCTGTTAGTGTTTTTTCAGAAATTCTTACCGCAAATAATCTTTATTTTTTTGAAGAGTATACCGACCACGGTATAAATCATATTAATTTAGTCTTGAAAGCTTCGGCAGAGCTTATAACCGAAGACACATTTGAGTTCCTTTCATCGGAGGATATTACAGTTTTAATTATTGCTGTTTTGCTTCACGACCTGGGCATGCATTTACAACCTTTAACGTTGTTGAAAATGATCGAAGGAGGTTATGATGACATTCGGTTGGAGCATTTAGATAATCAAACATGGTCTACATTGTGGAATCAGTTTTTGCAAAATGCAAAAAAGATGAATGCAAGCGAACGCCTTAAGCTATTTGGCAAGGAAACAGTTGTTATTCAAAATCCCACGATTGAAGCCCCAGACCAAATGAGCGGCACAGACAGAAAGCTGATAGGGGAGTTCATTCGACTGAATCATCCCCGAATAGCACACGAGCTCGCATTAAAGGGTTTTTATACAAATAATAAGCAATTTCAGCAAATAATATCAGATAAAACTCCAAGCCACCTTGTGGATTTGACTGGCCTGCTTGCAAGGAGTCATGGCATGAATATTAGGGATACTTTCCAACATTTGGAATTATTTTGCGGCAAGACCTATAAAAGACCATTTGGATTACATTTAATTTTTTTAATGATAGTCTTACGGTTAAGTGACTACTTTCAGATTGATGCAAAAAGGGTTTCTTACATTTACTTTATCAGCAAGTATTTTAGCACTCCCTTTTCACTTGAGGAACACAATAAGCATCTACAGATAATTCATCTTCAGCAACTTGATGACGATCCCGAAACGTATTACGCGAATGCCACTCCAACTAATAGCAAATACTTTTTATCGTTAAAGAAACTATTTGAAGCAATTCAAAATGAAATTGACCTGTGCTGGGCGATCCACGGGGAAATTTATGGCTTGGTACGATCAGAGGTACCACGGATAAAAATAAGAAGGTTTCAGTCAAATATACTCTCAAAGGAATATGCTAAAAGGGCTGCCTTTGTTCCGGAGGAAATGAGTTTCTCTTTAGACAGATACGTCGCTGCATTGTTGGCCGGCCCGCTCTATGGCCACAATTTATCGTGTGCTGTAAGAGAATTGCTGCAAAATTCAGTTGACGCATGTCTGGAACGAGAACTTTATGAAACGAAGCGTCATAACCCCTATGAGTCTGTCATAAAATCCGAGATTTTTATCCAAAAAGAAAAATATTTCTTAAGGATAACAGATAATGGAAAGGGAATGAGTTTATTCGAAATAAAAAAATATTTTTTAAGAGTTGGGGCGTCATTCAGAAACAGCACCGAATGGCGGATAGAATTTTTAGATGATAATGGTCATTATGTCTTACCTCGAATTGGAAAATTTGGGATAGGAATACTTTCTGCGTTTTTATTGGGTGAAGAAATCACAGTACAGACTCAAAGCATGTTTGAGAATTCTGGTTATCAATTCAGCACAAGAAACACTGACGAACAAATAGAAGTATTACCTTTCAGGCAGTCCGAACCAGGAACGACAATAATTATTCCTATTACTAATCAAAAATACAAACGATTAATAAAAGTTGAGTCGAACGAAATTCCCATAGATGAGTGGTATTATCTTGAGGCACCTAAAATAGTATTTAAATTCCCTGAGCATAAGACAAGCAGAGTGTCCATTAAACATATTCCTTCTATGTATGATGCAAAGTCATCTAAATGGTCGAAAATATCTATAAATGATTATCCTGCGATATTTTGGTCTTTTAACTTTTTAAATGGACAGCATAAAGCTTTTTTTTGCAACGGAATATTTGTTCCGAATTCATCAATCGCCTACAATATTGATGAATTTTTTACTAGAAAAATATGCATTTCAGTATTTGATACCGAAGGAAATCTCCCGCTTTCAATAGACAGAAATTCGCTAACGAGAGATCCTGGCTTTGAAGAAATCATAAAAGAGGACTTGTTTCTTGATGTATTGGCGGAGTTGCTTTCATTAGACGTCGTTGCCGAATTCGTTGACGGTGAATGTAACATTACAGCAAGTGAGTTTATACATCCTGCATTTGAAGGAATAGGGGGGCATAGAGATTACTCAAATGGATGGGATGATATTACACAAGTTGTTTATCATGAAAGTGGATTTACTTTAAATCATAGCTGTTTTTTGAAGAATATCGGTGTAAGAAATTATTTGTATATTATCAAATCATTGAATAAAACTGAAGATCTCAATTTAACTATAAAGTCACTGCCTAAAGATGTGCTAATTTGCATTTCAAAGGGTGGTGAAAATAAGGTAAAAAAACGCCTGCTATCTATTGAAGATCAGTCTGATGTTTCATTTTTTTTAAAAAAAGAAGATCAGATGCTTTCGAACGTTTGGCGAGGTCGCGGACACAGTGAGTATTTACAAAATTTCGCAATAGTCAATAACGGTCGAAGGAGAAAAATGCAACAAAGCTTTTTTGCGACTAATAAAGACGATATTGATTTTGCTGTATTATCTGATGTTAAGATTCACGATTTCCCTAACATCGTTTTTTATGAACGCTTGATAAAAAAATATCTTGGCGATGATATTTTTATTCCTTATTCAAAATATGAAAGGGCAAAAAAGTTTCCTTATGCATTTGATCAACTGAATCACCGGATTAATGACAAGAAGAAATAACGAAGACCGATTTTGTGTTATAGCATGGTATGAGTTGTCAATGTTGATTCGCCTATAAAGGTTTCTGATGCATATTCCCATACTTTTCGAAACCCTAATCATACACTATATGTATGGGTGTTATTGTTTATTGGTTATTTAAAATTTAGTCATAGCCATGAGTTACTACGATCTGCCATGTGATCAATGTGGTCACCCGAACGATATTAATTGGGATATTTGTCACAATAAAGATTGTGCGGAAACAATTACCGCCCCATTTATAATCCGTCTTGCCTCTATAGCCGCCGAACAAACGGCGTTGAACGACAATTATCGGTTGGCAAAAACGCAGTTGGGTAGCAAGGGGAAAGGTAACGCTTTGATGATATTCGAAGATATGATAGACCGTCAGGCGAGTGTTACCATGACCGCACCGGTAGATTTTGTGTTCGATTGGTTCCTGCGGAAAAAAGATGCATTTCTTCCATACCGAAAGCAGGTAGAGCTGAAAATCCGGGAACATGCTACCTATGTGAATGCAAAAAAAAGATCTTATGTGGATTCCGCGATCTTTGCTGACCGCGAGATGATCTTTGGCGCAATGACGCTTGACGAAACGGGATTAACTTCTTATGGCCCTGTTATAATGATACTTAATACAAAATTTGTTAGAAGAAATACCGGCCTGTTGATTGAAAATTCATTTAATTTTCATGACCGTATAGTGGAGGAGCATAAGTGGACCGTTAATGACCCGCTTCCCGCAGGAAATTTATGTGTTTGGAATGAAAGACAGAAATTGGCAGTCATTAAATGCAAAGAACAGATCGTTAGTAACGATGATTCTTCAAGATTTTCGGAATACATTTTGAAGAGCACCGGGGATCGCAAGACAGACGAGTTCATGGAAGCATACATAGATGCGGAATTTTATCCTGCCATGGTTGAAAAGCTTAAATTTCCAGCAGATTTAATCACTGATTTTGAAACTAATCCCGATCTTTTGGAATATAAATTGCAGTTTGAAGAGCTTGGGCGTAAAGTAATAGTGGAGAGCTATGCCAAATAGACAAATTTATATACTTCATGATTTAAACGCCGCTCTGATCCTGGATCAACAGCGATGGTTCTATTTTGACGGACTTAGTGGGGATTTGAATGAGATCGATCATGTTATTTACAGTCAGCTTCAATCGATTAAACCGGATGCAGAGCGGATTGACCTTTTCAAGGAGGAAAACCGCCGATTTCGATCTGAGCGTTCGACCTTAGATAATTTCGTGCATTTTTCGAAAGGTATGCCGCTTTTAACAGAAATAATCGCGCAACATCTAAAAGAGAATAGGAACAATAATCTTTCCCGAGCTCTTCAACTAATGGATGATGATCTTTCTACGACTTACAGAAAGGCGCTGGCTGAACTAATTTACAACGATATAAGAGCCAGGCCGAATTTGTTGCCGGTTCTTTACCGAAATTTGTATAGCACAGTTCTGCCCCGTTCTCTTAGACCGACGGTTGCGATAGCGGTTATAAGTCCATCATTTATCTTTTTAAAAGAGCTTTACCAGCATATCGACGAGCAGAGCCATGCCCTGGCGATGGCTGAAAGTATCCTAAAAAAAGGGCTGCCCATTAGCATGGATGACTGGCCTGTCATAGATGCTTACCTGAAACAAAACGGGTTCTATTATAATTTAGGTGCTGCAATACGTTACAGATCGAAATATTTAATCAGATATTCCTTTGAAAAATTGGGTAGTTGGATCAACGATGTCAGATTTTTTTCATTTTCGGATTTTCATGAAGATATTCCCAATCTTATGATCAACCGGCTCGAAGATCTTTACGATTTGAGACTTGAAAACGACCGGAATCCAACTCTTTTTTCATTTCCCAGTATCTCACACCATGTGTTGCGTACAGAGCATGACACTTTTGAAAATACCTTTGATGCTATTAAGTCAATAGGTAATGGTATTACGGATTACGGTGCGTATTTTAAATTGCTTTTAGAAAATTTTGGACCTTATTCATCCATTCTGCCTGAACAGATGAATCATTTTTTGTTAAAAGATTTAGATGGTAGTAGAGGATCTTCACTGAGGAACGTGGCGAAAATAAAAAGGAGATCGAAAAATCAAGCCAGGCCTGAAATCCAAATGAAATTCACTATTTTCAACAGGCTTAAAATACCCGATAACCTATTCATTTTAGCGGAAAATTACGAGGATATTCCAAAATCGCAAAAGGAACTTTCAAAACTTTGGCTGATTGCCATACTTAACTATTTTCTTTGTGGAGATAAAAAGGAAATCGAAGAGAGCCTGACCCTATTGATAAGAAAAATGGGATATTTAGTGAGGTCCCGAAAGAACGCTGCCCTTAGGCCACATCTGTTTCTGGCAAAATTCAAACTGGCTTGGTTTAAAATAGGATATAGAAGATTCAGTCCAGATCCGACTCAGAGTTGTTTGCAGGAGTTAGCTAAATTTGATAAGCTGAATAAAATACATAATTGGTATTATTTAGATTCTGCCGGGATCTTCCAGTTTTTGGTTAAAGTATTCAATCCCAAAGATCCCAAGAATTTTTTAAAGAATTTGCCGTTTCTGACTACCCGAAATCCAGGCCACATAGGTCTTTTTCGCAAAACACCACCACCTGCAAAAACTGAAAATACAGATGACGACGATTCTCAGGATGATTGGAAATCATTGCTTTAGTTGAATGTTACTGATGGAATATTTTAAATTATCGCTCGCTTAATGAAAATTCCGGCCCTTGTGCATGGCGCTTTCCGCCGATACCGCAGGCGGCGTGGAGCGCCCGTCATAATTGACCGGCTGCATGGTTTCGTCTCCCCGCATCAGCGTTTGCGGCAGTTCGGCTTCCGTTAAACTGCGCAGCAACGCGCTCAGGTTAAAACATTGCCGCACCACCAAATGCGTCACCCCGTTAGCCACCTGCAGTTTACCGGTCACCATTAGCAGCTTGGACTGTACGATCTCCTTGCGGTATTTGTCGAACAAAGCCTGCCAGACCACCAGGTTCGCCGAACCCGTTTCGTCTTCCAGCGTCATGAACAGCACCCCCTTAGCCGTACCCGGCCGCTGCCGCACCGTGATCAGACCGGCCAGGCGTACAAATTCACCGTCTTTATACTTAGCCAGATCGCTCACACGCAAATTACGCAGGCGCGACAGCTGCCCTCGCAATAAACCCACCGGGTGATCCTTCAGGGAAAGTCCCGTGGAAATATAATCCTGCACCACGTGTTCGCCGCGGGTCATCAGCGGCAGGGGCACTGTTTCCTCCAGTTCCGTTTCAGAAACCTGCCCGTCAAACAGCCCGATGGGCCGGTCAGCCAAGGCCGATACTTCCCAAAGCGCCGTCCGGCGGTCTGAGCCCATCGAACGGAACGCATCCGCATCCGCCAGTTTCTCCAGGGCCGCTTCCGGCACGCCCGCCGCCCGCAACTGATCTACATGCCGGTAACCCTCCCCGCGCATGGCCGCAAAAACCGTCATGTCGTCCTCGCGCAATCCCCTGACCTGGCGGAAACCCAATCGCACCGACAGGTATTTCCCGTTTTTTTGTTCCAGCGTATTATCCCATTCCGAATAGTTGACATCCACCGGCAATACCTGTACCTGGTGGTTTTTAGCGTCCTGCACGATCTGCGCCGGCTGGTAAAAGCCCATCGGCTGGCTGTTCAGCAGCGCCGCGCAGAACACATCCGGATAATGGCATTTCAGCCAGGAGGAAATATAAACCAGCAAAGCGAACGAAGCCGCATGGCTCTCCGGGAAACCATAACCCTCGAAACCCTGCAGCTGCTTGAACACCCGCCGCGAAAAATCTTCTTCATAGCCGCGGGCGACCATCCCCTCGACCATTTTCTTTTCATACAGGTGCAGCTTGCCGTTGGCTTTAAAAGAAGCCATGCTCCGCCGCAGCTGGTCTGCTTCCGCAGGCGTAAAACCCGCCGCTACAATGGCGATTTCCATCGCTTGCTCCTGAAAAAGCGGTACGCCTAAAGTACGTCCCAATATCTCTTCCAGCTCTTTGGACGGGTAAACCACCGGTTCCTCGCCATCGCGGCGTCGCAGGTAAGGATGCACCATATCCCCCTGGATTGGACCCGGGCGCACGATAGCCACCTCGATCACCAGGTCATAAAAACAGCGCGGTTTTAAGCGCGGCAGCATCGACATCTGCGCCCGGCTTTCGATCTGAAACACGCCGATCGTATCGGCTTTGCAGATCATATCATACACCAGCGGATCATCCTGCGGCACATTGGCCAGGGTCAGCCTGATACCATAATGCTGCAGCACCAGGTCGAAAGCTTTGCGGATCATCGTGAGCATGCCCAATCCGAGCACATCGATCTTCAGGATACCCAGATCCTCCAGGTCATCCTTGTTCCATTCCACCTGCGTGCGGTTTTCCATCCGCGCGTTCAGCACCGGGCAGAAATCCGAAAGCTGCCCTTCCGTGATCACAAAGCCGCCCGTATGCTGCCCCAGCTGCCTCGGGAACCCGATCAGCTCGCTCGTCAATTGCAGCACTTTCAGGATCAGCGGGTCTTTTGGGTTCAAACCCTGTTCGCGCAGCCGCTTTTCGTCAAAACCTTCTTCGCTGAAACTCCAGATCGTCCCGCCGATGCGTTTGATCGTGTCTTCCGACAGGCCCATCGCTTTACCCACATCGCGGATCGCGCCTTTATGCCGTTCCTGGGTGACCGTGGCCACAATCGCCGCCCGGTCGCGCCCGTAATCCCCATAAATGAACTGGATGATCTCTTCCCGGCGCTCATGCTCATAATCCACGTCGATGTCCGGCCATTCGTCCCGTGCATCCGACATAAAACGCGAGAACAATAAACGTGATTTCGCGGGGTTCACCGCCGTAATACCCAGGCAAAAACAAACCGTAGAGTTCGCCGCCGAACCGCGGCCCTGGTGGAGTATACCCAAATCTGCTCCCTTTTGCGTGTTCTTATACACCCGCAGGAAATACCAGGCCAGGTTGCGCCGCTGGATAAAATCCAGCTCAAATTCGATCTGTTTGCGGTGCTGCTCCGGCACCGGATCGCCAAAACAGGCCACAGCACCCGCCCAGCATAACTTTTCCAAACGTTCCTGCCGTGTCAGGCCATCCACCAGTTCTTCCGGCGGTGCCAGATATTTCAGTTCATCCAGTGAAAACCGGCAGGCATCCGCGATATCCTGTGCGTTTTCAATGGCCTCCGGGCACCGGCTGAATAAACGCGCTATCTCGGGCAGCGGTTTCAAATACCTTTCCGCATTGGGATGCAGGTGAAAACCTGCCGTATGGATCGTGCATTTTTCCCGGATGCAGGTCAGAACATCCTGCAGTTCCCGGCGCGCCGGCTCATGGTAATGCACATCGCCCGTCGCTACCAGCGGAACACCCGTTTCCGCTAAACGGAATAAACGCTTGGCATCCTGTCCCTGGTAATTGAAAGAAGCGGCCAGGTATAAAGCTTTTCCGAAATGCCGGCGGTACTCCGCAAGATCTTTTAAAAAATCCGGCCCCAATTCAAACCGGCTGTTCAATCTTTCAGGCGGAACAGCCGCGAACAACATCCCCGCCGCATGATCGTAAACATCCTTTTTATACAGCTTGCAATCACCTTTTTCCGCACGCCGGTTACCCAAAGTCAGCAAGGCGGATAAACGACCGTACGCGGCGATATCCGTTGGATAGGCCAGCAAACTGGTGCCATCCAGCAAGTCCAGCCGGCAGGCCGGGATGAACTGGATGCCCGCTGCTTTGGCAGCCATGTGGCCCCTGACGATGCCGGCAAAAGAATTCCGGTCGGTGATCGCGATGGCCGAGTAGCCCAAAGCCGCCGCCTGCTCCGCCAGCTCATGCGGATGCGAGCCCCCGCGCAGGAAGCTGAAATTCGAAGTAACCTGTAATTCTGCGTAACCCATATCAGGCGAAATATCCGTGTAAAAACCATTGCGCATCATCGCCGTCGTAATGTCCCGAACGAAACACCCAATAACGATTGCCCTCATTATCCTCTACGATGTAATAATCCCGGTGCTCACCGCCGTCACGCCACCATTCCCGGCCGATGCGTTCCGGCCCGTCGGCTTTAACGATTGTATGCCGTCTGCCTTTGTGCGTGAATACTTTAGGCGGACGGTCAGGCACCAATGCCATCACTTCGATAAGTTCCGGCTGGCCCAATAATCTGATCGGACGCGGCAATTCCGGCCACACCGTTTCCGGCTGTTCAGTCAGCGAGCCCGCCAGTTTCACCGACTGTTCCGGCCAGTGATGTTCCGCCGGCAAAAAACGCTGTATCGCACCCGCGCCGACTTTTCCCGCGATCCGGTCGAGCAATTCCGCCAGCGCCGTATCGCCCAGGCCTCTGGCTTCCGCCCAAAGCTGTTCCTGCTCGGTTTCCATTTCTTCCACGCGCGGCGCTTCCAGCACAAAAAGTTCAATACCCAGGGCAGGTTCAATTTTATCGATCTGTAATTTGAATAGCCGCAAAAGGTGGGAAACGCTGTGAGAGCCTTTGGTCGTACTGATACCCGTTTGCACTTTGCGCCCGTCGATACGGTGGCATTTGAGGACCGCCTTACGGACACCCAAACCCTCCTGCTGCAAACGCAGGCAAAGCGCTTCCAGCAATTTTTCGATGGCGATCTCGATACCCGGCGCGGTACGGATCGGTTCCAGGCAGGGGAGGCGTTCGGTATAGGGCACCGGCGGCACCAGGGGTTCCCAATATTCCCCGACACGGCCCAAAGCCTGGTCGATACGTAAAAGCAAACTTTTACCGAAACGCCGCCGCAATGCCTGCGGTGCGGTTTCCAGTAAAGGCCCGATATTCCGGAAACCCAATTTGTGCAGTCTCTCCAATGCTTCCGGTTCCGGGCGCAAAGCTGCAGGCGGTAAAGCACAGATCGCAGCGGCCTGCTCTCCCGATATGATAATCGGGCTACGGGTCGCATAGCGCACGACCGCCCAGGCCGCCCCCGGCGTATCGGCAATGGCAGCGCGGGCATCAAAACCCGCCGCCCGTAGCTTGAGCACGATTTCCTTCAGGTATTCCCGCTCACCGCCCCATAAATGCGCGCAGCCGGAAATATCCAGCATCAGCCCGTCCGGGAGGTCTAAGGAAACGACAGGGGTATAGCGGATACAGCCCAAACCGATCAGCCGCAGCAGCTTGGCCGCTTGCCCGGGAACATCATCCACCACCAATAACTCAGGCACCGCAGCTCGCGCATCCGCCACGGCCATCCCCGTAAAGGCACCCTCACGCTCCGCGGGCATACTGGAGGCCGTAATGACAATTTTGTTTTTTACCGGCGCGGCCAGCACAAAAGGCAGGGCTGCCAGCTCAGGCCGCCGCCGCGCCAGCCCGTCCGTCAGCAGGTGCCGGAACCAGATCGCCATAAAACGTTTTTGCATCGCTCAACCCACCTGCCTTTCTTCCGGAATCAAATCCCTTTCAACCGGCACGAAATTGCCTTCCTGCCATTCCAGCTGCCAGCACCCCGTATGCCCGTTACGCACTTTTAAAAGGTCTACCTGCCAGCGTAAAAAACCGATACCCGGCAGGCCGTTCAGCTCCGTACTCGGTAACGACCTGACCTGCAGGCGCGACGCGCAGGCGGTCGCAGCCAGTTTAACGCAATTGCGCAGTACAAATCCCGTCACGCGGCTGTTTTCAACCGCCAGCTGGAACCGGCGGGATTGCTTAAAATCCATTTCCCGGAGTTCGCACACGACGGCAGTCAGTCCCGAGCATTTCAGCGCTTCTTCCATCACCCACAACGCGTCCTTATCCTGACGCAAACTGATAAAAATGACCTGGTGCGGCGCTACGCCGAAGGCAGCCAGCGCCGGTGCGAACATGCGCCGTTCCCGCCCGATCCATACGCAGACGCCGCCTTGCTGAACCAGTTTGGAGATGATCGCGGTTACCAGTCCCGCCGAAGCCGCGGCCTGTTCCGTATTCGCGCAAACCAGTTCATGTACGCAGCTTTTTGGAAATACGCGGTTAGGGAAGGCATTTTCAACAGGGCCTAAACCCAATTGACCCCGCTGGCCGGCAACAGGGGCTTTATAACCTTCCCATTGCAGCAGATCCTGCTTAAGCTTGCTGATGACTTGTTGTTTGCTTTCCATGTTCATCAGTTTAAAGCCGGTGCCGGGTATTGCGGGATGAACAAACCCATATAATCCTGAAGCGCGACGATCATGTAAGCGCTGATCCGGTGACCGATCAGCTTTAGTTCCGCAGGGCTTAAAGGGCTTTCGTAGTGCGGGTCCCAGGCTTGTTCCGGCCCCAGTTCCAGATAGCGCAGGAAGAAATCATCTTCCGGCAGGCGTGTGTTCCGGTCGTACCAGGTACCTCCCTCCAGCTGCAAAGTCAGCCTCAGGAAATGCTCCCCGTTAAAATATTCGATGACGAACTGCGGGCAGCCGGGCATATCCCAGCCGCCAGGCTCCACAGTCTCCACCTGGATACGTGTCATGCCCGGCCCCAGCGCCACATCGATATGGAATTCAAACATCATCATAAACAATTACAAACATAATGCTAAAAATGTTAGCAATTAAAACAATTGTTTATAAATAATTTTGCACAGGTGTGTGGAAAGATTTTAAAATGCCATCCCCAATAGAACACACAGATCTTAAGCCGAGATCACGCTAACCGGTTGTAAAGCCGGTTTGCAAAGGCCATTTAAAACGTGGTTATATTCATTGACCGTTCAGCAGATACGATGCGCTGAGAACCCTTTTTGGTTGAATGTGCAGCGGACGGGTATTTCTAAATTTATCTTACTTAAGCTTATTGAGGTTTAACATCGCTCGCCGGCTTACATTTCCCGATAGCTGCTTTCCTGTTAATCCGGTTATATTTGTACCGGCCATACAGCATTCATGCATAAAGATCATTTAACCGGATTTATACAACAGGTTTTGCCCATGAGTCCGGGCAGGGCCGAACAGGTTGCCGAACGTTTCCGGCCTGCAACGATCGGCCGTAATGATTATTTGCTGAAACCGGGCACGATATGCAATGTCTCGCATTTCGTGGCCAGTGGCATTTTGCGTTCCTACGCTTATGACCTGAACGGTAACGAGGTGACCACTGCTTTTTTTACCACGAACGGGTATGCGACCGACCTGCTCTCGTTTTTTAAAAGAACACCTGCGAAAGAATACATACAGGCCATTACAGATTGCCGGACCTGGTGCATTTCTTACGAAGATATGCAGGCCAGTTTTCACGCCGTGCCCGAGTTCCGTGAATTCGGCCGCCTGAATATTGTCCAGCAATACAGCCTGCTGAAGGAAAGAATGCTTTCCAATCTTCAGGAACCCGCGGAGAAACGTTATGCAGACCTCATCCAGGCGCATCCGGAAATCCTGCAGCAGGTCCCTTTAAAATATATCGCCTCTTACCTCGGCATAGCCGATACTTCGCTAAGCCGGATCCGGAAGGAATACAGCAAAAAGTAGCCCGTCATTTCTTCTCCTATGTCAAGTGTAAAGTCTGCCGATTGCACTTGCTTTGCGTCTTTAAATTCTAACACCATGGCACATTATGTATCCGCCGCCCCACTGTGGGCCGTCATTGTTTTTATACCCGTATTCCTTTATTCCGTCTTTTTTATCACCCGGACGGCCCGGCAGGCCGCGCTAAACGCAGGCCTGGCACAACACCAGGCCCGGAACATCCGGTTCGGCATTTTCGGCTTTTCTGTCCTGTATCTCCTTTATGCATCCATGCTCGCATTGAATGGCGTGCTCGATGTCAATGCCCTGCCGCCCAGGGCCCTGGTTTGGGCCGGAATACCCTTAATGGTCATCCTGTTCGCCATTATCGGTAATTTACCTTTGTACAAACGCCTCCTGCAGTCGATCCCGCTGGAAGCGCTCATCCGCGTACATATCTTCCGCGTGGTAGGCGTATTCTTCCTTATCCTTTTAAGCTACCGCGTTCTGCCAGCCCGGTTCGGGCTGTTTGCCGGCCTTGGAGATATCATCACAGCACTCTTTGCCTACCCGGTGGCCCGCATGGCCTCCAGGCAACAGCGCGGCTGGAAACTGGCTGTTTATCTCTGGAATATTTTCGGGATCATGGATATCATCGACCTGCTCACTGTTGCCGTACTCACTGGCTCGGGCGGCAATCTCCGCGAAATGGCCATCTTTCCCTTCGTCTGGTTCCCGGTATTCGCACCGGCTACTATTTTATTCCTCCACGCAGCCGTTTTTCGGAAACTGGGCCAGCAGGCGGCCGGTGATCATAACAGGCGGCCATAAGTTCGGACAGATCAATAGGTGCTGCTGGACAGCTATTTAATCGGCGCTCATAGGGAGAAGAAGTGTCATCAAAAACCTAATCACTCAGCTGTACCAGCTTTTCCGCCACCATCCGCAGTATACCCGGATCCACAGCACCGCTTGCTAAGGCCCGGTATTGGCCCTCTTCGTCCGGCTCGAAAGTGACCGTATCCTCACCGATCAGCACCAGGATCCGGTGCGTATAACCCAGCCGCTCGAACCGGGCCTTAAACTCGTGCTCCGTACCCTGGTAAACCACTGGTAAAATAAAAGGCTCGATCATCCTTAGAATTTAATTTTGGCTGGATCGGTTACCACAATCTCCGGTTTACCCTGGTAATCGACCACTTCGCCTTCCACCGTGATCGTTTTGCCTTCCAGCTGCAATGTTTTGGCTTTGCCTTTCAGCGCTACCGTCAATAACTGGTTAGGGTAGGCGGCCCCCAGATTCACCAAAACCATGCTCTTGATATCCTTCGTACTGTAAACCTTACCCTGCGTGCTCACCGTCTTGCCGATAGCATTTTTAGTATCTTCCAGTTTAACCGCTATAACAACAGCCGGCGTCGTCGCAGGTATCGCTGCAGGCACAGCAGCAACCGAAACAGCGGGCGCTTTCGCGCTGTTAAACAAGCGGTTCAGCTCACCCGCCAGTCGGATCCCCGCCTGGTCAACCCGCTTGCGGATCACCGGGATATATTTCTGGTAATAAGCCTCGTCGATATCCTGCCCCGGTTTAACCTGCGCATACAGCTCGCTGCTCACCTGGTAGCTTTCCCAGATCCATTCCATCGGGCTGTCCGCCTGCCATTGTTTGATCTGTGCCGGCGTAGCCGTATCATAATTTTTAGCGATGTCCACTTCGTTCAGGTTCTCATGATCGATCAGCTTGCTGTCCCAAAGGCTGTGCAGGTTCGTGCCCTTATTATCAAAACGCAGTTGGATCGTATTGCCGCCTTTATCCTCCTTCCGGCTGACATGCATCGGCTGATGCGCGTCGCCCACCAGGTGGATCAGGTATTTCAATGCCTCGTTCTTCTGATCCGCATCCAAACTTTGATCTTTCAGCTGCGCTTCCGTTTTCAGAATCGCCGTATACACATTATTATCACTCTCCGTAACCGCTTTCACAAAAGCGTCGTGCGTCAGTCCCAAAGGCAGGTTCAGGAAATGCCAGGGTGCCGTCTTCGGGTTCCGGTTCTCATCCGCCCAGGTTGCCACATCCGACATGCTTTCCCCCTTAAGATAAGCCGATACTACGTACGCCGTATTGCTCGTCAGGTGTTTCTGCGCAATCGTCGCCACCGCGCGGTGGCCTTTAAAACCCCAGGAAATCAGTACCAAAGCGGTACCCATCAAACATAAAACAGACCATTTTTTCATCAGGCTAATATAATTAAGTGTTGTAAAAATCTCAGATAACTAAACGAAAAGTCAGGTTCACCCTCGCTTTCAGCGGCTTAACCGATTTGGCGATCCTGTGCTCCCAGTGCTCCTGCAAGCCGCTTTTCATCAGCAGAAACGAGCCATGCTCCAGCCTGACCGAATAACGCAAAGCATGGTCAGCCTTATTCCGGATATCAAAACTCCGCACCGCCCCGAAACTCACCGAAGCGATCACCGGCTGACTGCCCATAATGCTTTCCTTGTCGCTGTGCCAGGCCACCGAATCGTTCCCGTCCCGGTAGTAGTTCAGCAGCACGCTATTGAAACCGATCCCCGCCATCGGCTCCACCAGTTTGCGTATCGCCAAAAGCTCCGGCGTCCAGGGCAGCATGCCCGCAATCCGTTCCGCATCTCCGTACCAGCAGGTTAGCCTCGGCGTCAGGTATTCCTTGTCCCACATTTTCTGTTTCGTCTGCCTCCAGGGCGTATCCCGGATAAGCCGCGCCAGTAAAGCGTCGCCTTCTGTCACCCCGATCAAACCCGGCCGGTATTCCAGCAGATCCACAGGCAACCCTTTACTCTGCCCGGCTTCCGCAAAAAGCCCCAACTGTTCCATCATGCATTTCCTCTTCAACTTTTCCGTATAAACGCAAGGCCTCCTGCCCGAACAAAGCCGAGTCCGGCGGCACCTCTTTGACATATAATTCCGTTCCCAGGATCGTCCTGAAAAAGAAATCGGCCACCTTTTTCAGTTCCACCAGACCGGCATCCCCCAAAGGCATTCGGCCGGCCACAAATAAAAATATCTGCTGGGGTACAAAACCACCCTTAACCCGGTACAAAGTACCTAAGCAACAGGCCAAACCTGCCGTAGACTCATCTTTTTTCAATTCGCTGACCCGGACTTCAAGCCCCTCCTCCTGCCTGGTAATGAGCGTTACGCCACCAGTTGTTGATACTTCGTACTCCATAATCGCCCGTTTATATCCGCAAATTTATGCTAAAAAAATTAGTAGTTGCAAAAGTGAAATCATTTTTTGATATCTGCCAGGAGCAAAAGAGCAGGGGCTGCCGACAATATATGGACCAAGAAACGGGATTATTCCGGCAAACTTGATGAATGGAATAAATAGTTAACCCAAAAACCAGCGTCAGTAGGCTAACTATAGATCCGGGATATAGATATTTTATATTAATTAGGTTTTACCAATATATTTATTATATATTTAATTATTAAACCTTATTGATATGAGAAGCCTCAAACAAGCCCAAAGTTTGGTTTTTGCAGAATCCCGGTTGTCCGTAGTCGGGAAAAAGATGAAAACCATGCCTGTCTTAAAACTAAACTTCGGAGATCAGCATGCCCCGTTCACGCTAACTAACCACGCATCGCATGCTTCTCACAGTTCCCATGCCTCCCACGCCTCGCATCATTCAAGACACCAGTAATACTTATGATTTATA
Organism: Mucilaginibacter angelicae; assembly: GCF_042434235.1. Classification (NCBI taxonomy): domain Bacteria; kingdom Pseudomonadati; phylum Bacteroidota; class Sphingobacteriia; order Sphingobacteriales; family Sphingobacteriaceae; genus Mucilaginibacter; species Mucilaginibacter angelicae. Next base: position 76,800 of record NZ_JBHLTS010000015.1, read on the forward strand.
AAAATCATGTTGCGGGAAATGAAATTATCGTTTACGCCGACACCGCGTTGTACAGTAAAGATGCCGTTTTTAAATGCCTGTATTGGTATGGCGATAAATTCCATACTTCGGTTACCAGCGTAGACGCATATTACCAGATCACCTTGACTGCCGCCGCCGGTCAAATCAAAGAAGTATCTGAACTGGATTTGTACCTGCAAAAACTGGAAAGAGATCTGGTCGATTTTAATTTACGTGATATCGTCACCAAGGAAACCCAAAACGTAAGGGATCTTTTGATCGCGAAAGCTTTTTCCAACGGGGAGTATGATGAATTGCCGCCGGGCGAAATATCCGATCCCGTAGGATATGATGTCAAATTATAATGGAGCTTCATCCGCTTATCGATAAAGAAAATAAATACGTATCTCCTTTCTTAAAAATGGTGATCGGTAAATATGGAGCGGTATTAAAAGATTCGATGTGCCTGGACATACCCTGCGGAAACGGGAGAAATACCTTTTTTCTGGCAGGTCATTTTAGTAAGATAATGGCGGTTGATATCAATGCCGATTATCTGCAGGCGATCCGGTTAAATGCGCAGGAATTCCCCGTTCCCGCAAAAATTGAACTATATCACGCTAATATTTTAAGTAAACCCGTTCAGGAAACCGGGAAAGTTCAATTGATCTGTAATATTCATTTTTATCATCCGGATCTGATTAAAAACTGGCTGATGAATATGAGCGACGAAGCTTTACTGCTGGTGGAAACACCAGGTTGCCAGGGGCGGAACTTCGAGGTTTTACCCAATAGCCGTGAAATCGAGACATTGATAAAAGGCCAGGAGGTCTTATTTTATGAATTTAAGGTATGCAAGCATCCTGACAACCTCGAAAAAAGAGGAAAATTGAAGCTGTTAATTAAAAAAAGAATGGATCATGGAAGCGATTGCGCAGGTTAAAGCCAACCGGAAATTCAAGGAATTGGATTACTACCGAGGGCAGGATTCAACCGAATATTTTTTAATGCCGTTCCGTTTTCACCGGCTGAACGAAGAACAGGAAGTAATCGTCAGCGAAGTGGGCGATTACCTGGTGGTTGCGACCGGCACAGTGGCCAGGATTATCGGGCACCAATTAGATAAAAACCTGGAGCCGGATCTTTACGGCGACCTGATCGCCGGCTTTTTTATTTCCGAAGAAGCCGTCCCGCCCCTGATCGATGTACTCGCGACCAGATATCGTACCAAGAAATCATTTTTGGATGGTTTTACCAGCCTGCACTTGTTTGTAATCACTTTGAGGTGCGAGCATACCTGTCATTATTGCCAGGTTTCCAGGGTTACCTCCGATAAGGATATGTTCGATATGTCCGCAGATCATATCGATAAAGGAATAGATCTGATGCTGCAGTCGCCCAACCCTCATCTGACGATGGAATTCCAGGGCGGGGAGGCGTTGCTCGCCTTTGATAAAATCGTTTACGCCATAGAACGGACAAAGCGGCTGGCCGCTGAAAAGAACAAGCAGGTCACCTACGTCATTTGCACCAACCTGGCCGTTTTAGATGGAAATATATTGGCCTATTGTAAACAAAATGACGTACTACTTTCTACTTCGCTCGACGGCCCCGGTTTTATTCATAACCAGAACCGCCGCCGTCCCGGAAATAATAGTTACGAATTGACGGTGAAGGGTATTGAAATGACACGTGAGGTACTGGGAAACGATAGTATTTCCGCATTAATGACGACCACCAACCTTTCCCTGAATCATCCCCTGGAGATCGTCGATGAGTACCACCGGCAGGGTTTTCGCAGCATATTTCTGCGGCCGATTTCCCCTTACGGTTTTGCCCTGAAAAACGAAAAGAAGAATAAGTATGATACCGATAAGTTTATTGATTTCTATAAAACGGCTTTGCAACATATTATCGCCTACAATAAGCGCGGTATTTTTTTTAAAGAAGAATACGCGACGATCATACTCAAAAAAATACTAACCCCTTTTCCAGTTGGCTACGTCGATTTGAATTCGCCGGCCGGTGCGATCACCAATGTGGTGCTGTTCAATTACGACGGGGCGGTCTATGCCAGCGATGAAAGCAGGATGCTGGCTGAGTCCAAAGACTATACCTTTAAATTAGGCCATCTGGATCATTCTTCCTACCAGGATATATTTTATGGAGAAAAAGCCCAGGAACTGAGCGAAGTGTTGACCAACGAATCCTTGCCGGGCTGTTCAGAATGCGCTTTTCAAGCCTATTGCGGTTCAGACCCCATCCATAATTACGCCACCCAGGGAGACATCTGGGGATACCGGCCAACAAGCACATTCTGCCATAAAAACATGGAACTGATCCGTTACCTGATCGAACTGATGGAAAATGATCAATCCATCAGAAAAATATTTGAAAGCTGGATCCGCCAAAACCCGAACACATGATCTTTAGAGCAAAAGGAACACCCGTTCATATCCAGGATGTTATCGTAGGCAGGATAACACGCGATGCCAAAAACGTGGGCGATAACCTTATTTATATCGCCGATAGCCAGGAAGTAACCCGGTTGGGAGAAAACTATTTAGCTGTCCTGGATTGCAGCGCGTCCTGTGCGACCGATAAATCAGATATGGCTTATGTATTCAATATCCCCTCGCTAGCCCACCTGCAGGAAGGCGATATCGTCTCTGTTGGCGTTGACGGCAATATCCGCACGCTTTACCGCGTAAACTCCTTCTATAACACCATTCTCGCGACAGAGCGCTGTAACAGCAATTGCCTGATGTGTTCACAACCACCAAAGGATAAAAACGATATCCCTTATCTGTATGCACTCTACTGTAAGGTAATTCCGCTGATTCCCAAAGACTGCGTGGAACTGACCATCTCCGGGGGAGAGCCAACGTTAATGGGCGAATTGTTTTTTCAATTACTCGAACTGATCACCCGGGAACTGCCGGATACGGAAATCCATATCCTGACCAACGGACGCTCCTTCGCCTGGGAACACATGGCCGAACGCCTGGCACAAGTCAATAACCCCCGGATGATGCTGGGCATACCGCTGTACGCAGATTATTACCAGGTACACGACTATATCGTGCAGGCTAAAGATGCCTTTAACCAAACCATATTAGGCTTGCATAACCTGGCCAGGTATAACCTCCGCATTGAAATCCGGGTGGTTTTACACCTGCAATCCATTCCGCGGCTTACACGGCTTGCCAAGTATGTTTTCAAAAACCTGCCCTTTGCGGAACACGTCACTTTTATGGGCCTGGAATATACCGGCTATACGCCTCATAATATCGACCAGCTTTGGATCGATCCCTATGATTATCAAAACGAGTTAGACGAAGCTGTTGAGTTTCTGGCAGGGCAGGGGATGCACGTGTCCATCTATAATTCCCAGCTGTGTATTTTACCGGAGAACCTATGGCGCTACGCCCGGAAATCCATTTCAGACTGGAAGAACGATTATTTGCCCGAGTGCAGGAATTGCAGCAAACTCCAGGATTGCGGCGGACTGTTCACCTGGAATTTAAAAAAGTATAGCCGGAATATTTCGCCCATCAGCGAATTCCAGTTTCAATAAAAGATAATGGATAGGAGAATCAGATTCAATAGCTTAACTAAAAAGTCGCTGGCAATCGCCGCCGCTTCGTTAACAGTGTTAACCAGTAGAGCAACCGTTGCGACGGATCCGCACCAGCTAACTTTGAACAAGGACGATATCAACCGCGGAATAAACCGGAATAAACTGCTGCGACGCAAGCTGATCCTGAAGCTTAACCCGGCTGATCCCTCCAGAAGTACCGTGGCAGGGCACAGCTCCCATTCCTCACATAGTTCACACAGTTCCCATGCTTCGCACAGCTCCCATTCTTCCGGCGGATACAACGGCTACTCCGGTGGCGGCAGCGGACTGGGTGGCCTGCTGGTTGGCGGGGCCGTCGTCTACGGTGTTTATCGCCTGGCCAGCCGAAATAAGAAATGATCAATCCGAATAAAAAACCATTATATTTATCACTCAAACCTAATTAAAACTATGGATCAGCCTAACAAAAAACCTTGGTTCAGCCTTTCCAAAAAAACCCTTTCCATTTTCGCGGCATCTGTCGGCGTATTGGCCGGGAGTAAAGCCGCTGCCAATCCCGTAGCACATACCAATGAGACCCTTGCGGGAAATTCCATTATCGCCAATACTAAGCGGTCATTGAAGCCCAAGCTGGTACTCAAACTCAATATCAGCAACCCGGAGCGAAGCCTGATGATGATGCACACCTCACATTCATCGCATGCATCCCACGCTTCTCATGCTTCCCATGCATCCCATGCATCTTCCTCGCCCAGTTATACGCCAACTTACACGCCACCGGTCAGCAGTACGCCGACTTATACGCCGCCAGCTCCACCTGTGGTAAGGCCACGTCCAGTTATCCGCCCAGTAACCACCACAAACACCATCGTTGCGGATACCGCTTATGGTGCCGTAACCCAGCGTACTTTATATAAAGGCCTGAAAGGTGCAGACGTAAAAGAACTTCAGCGCTTACTGAATGCCAAAGGCTACCATTCACCGGTTAGCGGGTATTTCGGTTTGCAAACAGAGACCGCCGTTAAACGCTTTCAAAAGAATAGCGATCTACCTGCAGACGGGAAAGTAGGTTCTTTAACGATGTCCATGCTGGCTAATTAAAATCATATCCATATAGCGGAAAAAGGAATACGTGGCTTCCGAACCTCATTTGCAGGTTTTCAACCCGGTTTGTTAGGAGCAGGGAAAAATCTGCTCCGTGCTTTATTACATTGGTTTTATTGCAGCAGCGTTTCGGCCGGTTCCAGGCTTTTGAAAACCAGGTTCAAATAAAAGCAGCGGCATTGCGCCGCTGCTTAACCCTATTATTTGAAAATCAGCCACCAGGCCGCGATACAGATAGCGATACCGCCCAGCATCGCCATCAGGCTACCGGAACCAGATCTGGCCGGTATTCCGGCGACCAATGCGTTTTTTCGACCGGTTGATCTCCCGTTGGCGGATATTTCCTTTTAAAGCGTACTGCTATTGAAAAGACGAACAACAGCAGCGTGTTGAGGCCTATCAGCTTATTGATCATAACTTAAATACCCACCTGTTTCTAAGCATCCCAGGCACGGCATTAAAGCGCAATCAGGTTGGCTGATATAAACGAAAAACCAGGCCCGCCGACATCGTCATTAATAGCGGCAATATAATAATGCCCGTTGTAGCTGGGATCGCCTAAGTTCAGGCCGAACGTGTCTATCCCGAAACCGCTTTGTGCGATAAACGTTCCAGTCGCCACATCTTTAAGCTTGAACGTGTAATTACTGGTCTGGCCGCTGCCGTCCGTTGCCGGGAGATCGAGCACCATGCTGTTCAGCTGTCCCGGTTTCAAGCCGTGGACAACGATACCGGTTTGCTGTCCGTCTTTATACAGGTGCAGGTCAATATTCGTATAGTCCGCGTACTCCGGGTTTTTCAACGTAAGAAGAAACTGAAATCGCAGGGAATCTGCAGAAACAGTCGTATTGCCGATAAAGCCTTTGATCCCCAGCGATGGGCTGTAACCGAAACGTATCTCCTCTCTGGTGTCCTTTTTTACTCAGTTTCATCTTTTGACAATTTTACATGCGCCGGATCCCTCACCAAAACCTCCGTTTATGAACAATCCCGCAGCTATATTTCAAATCATAAAAAGGTCCCGAAACGCTCGCCGCCGGGACCCTTTAACCTAAACCTTATCACAATGGGACAATTGCATGTCTCATTAGCGCTAAGTTAAGCAAAACCTCTTAAATTAGCCTGATGACCTTAGAAGAATTCAATTCGCTCAGCCCCAAAGAAAAAGAGATAGCCGCCATGTCGGGCAATTTTATCGCCGACAGGAGGGAAGCCGGCCTGACTATCGCCCTTTACGGTGTTGATCGCTTTTACGTCGAACTCTGGTATGACAGCGCCACCAACGAAATCACCATGCTGCACAGTTTCCAGTCCCTGAAAAAACTCGCGCCCTATCTCGACCGGGTTAAATTTGAGCTTTGATCCGCAGGTTTGCCAATGACGGCAACTATCCCAGCCAAACAAAAATTCCCGGCCCCATCAGGATGTTAACAACTAATAGCTATATTTACGACACCAATTCAGCCTTGATATGAGCTATGAAAAGTTTTTTTCAAGGTCATGAAGCATATTAATACCCCGGAAATAGTAAATCAGAAAGCCTGCAGCTGCGGTGCGCGCCGGTCAGATCTGCAGCGCGTGCCGCGCACCCTGCTGATGAAGACCTTATTAGGCTGGTTACCCTTAAAAAGATACCGCTGCATGAGATGCCAGCGTCACCACTGGATCCTGAGAAGCTGATCAGTCAGCATCGATGTTATATCAAAAAACGATCCCCCGAGCTGGAAACCGTTCAGCGCCGCGCGTAATGCTGCACCTTCTCCATGAAAACATGAAGATCGAAAGGTTTGGCGATATGATCGTCCGCACCGCAGGCCGCCCTGATATTTTCCAGGTCGCTGTTCGCCGAAACCAGGATCACCGGTATATGTTTCAGGTCATCCTGCCCTTTTATATAGGCACACATCGATTGCCCGTTTTCCCCTTTCAAACCAAGATCGAGCATTACCAGGTCAACCTGCCGGTCATGCAGTTTCCGCCTTGCACGGCCCGTATCCGCCAGGCTGATCACCTGATGCCCCTCGATCTCCAGCAGGATGCTCGTCATCTCCGCGATGATGGGTTCGTCCTCGATCACCAGTATCTTTTTTCGCATACCCTTATAGGGCAACTTTAATACCAAACAAGGCCAGCCTGAACCGTACCATAAAAACAAAGCCCGGGACATCGACATCGCCGGGTTTCGTTTTCCGGAAAATGGCCTTAACTTTATACATAGCTTAACGTGAGACGCATGAAGATCAAACAAATGAGCCCCCAATTGCTGGTGACCGACCTGGAACGGGCGCTGGATTTCTACCAGGCAAATCTTGGGTTTATCATCGATTTCCGTTACGAAGATTTTTACGCCGGCATCATTAACGGTGATCATACCATACACCTCAAAACAGGCGTCCCTCAACCGCGAACCGATGCCGAAGACCTCGACCTGTTTTTCACCGTAGCGGATATCGAAGGCCTTTACCAGACCCTCCGAAACAGGGGCGTAAACATTAGCCAGGCCCTGCGGCAGATGCCCTACGGCCGCGAGTTCTACATCGCCGACCCGGATGGCTACCATCTCGGATTTATTGAAGCAACAAACCAGGATTAAACCGCTATGATCAAACCCTTTGAACTGACGCTCGGCCTGCCCATGGAGATCGCCAATAAAGCAATTTCCACCACGGATAAAGTATGGGAGATTTTACTCGCCAGCCGGAACGGCGATTTAACCAAAGTCAAAGCACTCGCCCACGAATCTCCCGGACTGTTGTATGCCCAATACAATTATACTCCGCCCATTCACTTCGCCGTACGCGAGGGGCACACCGCACTCGTCGAATACCTGTTGGTACAGGGTGCGCACGACCCCGGTTACCGGACTTATCCTTTCCGGGAAAAACTGGAAACCCTGGCAGAAGACCGGGGTTTTATTCCAATAACAAACCTGTTAAAGGATTACACCGCTCATCCCGAACGGCAACGCTATTCGGGCGAAAACGGCCGGATCTTTTTTGAGCGCAGCGAACTGCAGACCGAGTTTGAAAAAGCTGTAGACCGAAACGACCTCGAATACACCGGACTGATCCTAAAAGATAGCCCTGGGTTCGCCGCAGACCCAACCTACTTCTGGGGCGAAGGCATCCTGCTCTTTGCGGCTAAACGCAACCACCGGGATATGGCAGACCTTCTGATGGCCTACGGCGCAAAGGTACCCGACGTCCTGAAGTGGACGCAGAAATATTATTTCGAACATCCTGACGGCGCCGCCTATATGATGCAAAAAGGCATGAACCCCAATACCATGAGCTGGCACCACGTAACCATTCTGCATGACATGGCCATAGCCGGCGACATCTCCAAAGCCGCATTGCTTTTAAAATACGGCGCGGAGATCGATGCCGTCGAAGAAGAATACCAAAGTACCCCTTTGGGACTGGCAGCCAGGTGGGGAAACCTGGAGATGGCAGGTTACCTGCTGGAACAGGGCGCGAACCCGAAGCATGCCGGCGCAGACTGGGCCACCCCGCTGGCCTAGGCGGAGCGCAAAGGCCATCATGAAATCACAGCACTGCTAAAACTTAACTGAAGGAACAAAAAATGGAACAAAATATTAAACTCACCGTCCCCTTTTTTATGGTGACCGATATGGAAGCATCGCTGCGTCTTTACCGCGAAGGGCTCGGTTTTAAAATAACCAAGCAATGGACACCCCGCAGCCGGATCGAGTGGTGCCGGCTGGAACGGGATGCAGTTTCCGTCATGCTCCAGCAGCTGCGTAAACTGAATGCAGAACAATCCGGGCCCCTCGGCGGCGGTGTGACGATCACCTACCAATGTACTGATGCGCTCGCCTTGTACCACGAATTTGTGGAAAAAGGCCTGGAAGTCGCCGAGCCTTTTGTCGGCAACGGGTTGTGGGTGGTGAGCCTGAAAGATCCCGATACTTACCGGCTGGAGTTTGCCAGCCCGACCGATGTGCCCGAAGAAACCACCTACAGTACCTGGAAAAAACTACGCTTATGAGCCGATCTGCCCCAAATGCGCACGTGAGCTGCCCAGTCCCAACAACCTGCAAAATGCCTATCTGAAAAAATTGGGCTATTGACGGGCACCATCACCAAATTACCGATGCAGGATACTGTTTTTTATTTCGTAAGCGACAAATAAAGTTTTTTGATCTTTTTGGCATCCTTCTCCAGTTTTTCCACCAGTTCATGAACCTCTTTGTTTTTCATGCCCTCCAGCTTCGCGATGATCAGCCCTTTGGTCTTCGTCAGCGGAAGCACCTGTCCCTGCCCGTCAAAAAACTCAGTTCCTGCGAAAAACTGCTCCAGGTGATCCTTACTCTTGTTTCTTATTTTGGTTTGTTCCTCCGAGGAACCCATGCTTTTGCTGATCGCATCCGACACCAGGCCGTCAAAGTAAGTAAAATGGGCGATCAGGTCGGAAATCTCCAGCGCCACCACGTTGTAATTCATAGCTATGTTTATTAAAGCGCAAAAATAAACATAATCAAACGTTACGCCTGCCGTGTGAAACAGAACTTGCAAAACGCCGACAAAATGATCCGTTCTTGTTGCCGGCTGGTGAGATAAGGCGATTACCGCAAGCTACCGGCGGTCTGCAGGATTAGTTGCATCTTCCGTGCTCAAATCAAAGCCCCATCATGCTCACTATCCAGCAAGCCCAAACAGAATTCCTCAATCATTGCAGGTATGAAAAAAACCTAAGCGCAAAAACCATTAAATTCTACACCATTGATCTGACCCAGTTCAGTACTTTCCTCATCACTGAAAAACTGCCCCAATTCGTGGCCGAAGTGGACAAGCATTGCCTAAAAGCCTACTTAAAGGTACTCTATCAGTGGAAACCCAAGACCATCAAACGGAAGATTGCCACCCTAAAAGCCTTTTTCAATTATCTCGAATACGAAGACGACATTCTCGTCAACCCGCTCCGGAAAATGAAAGTGAAGATCAAAGAGCCGCTCACGCTTCCCAAAGCACTCACCAAGAAAGAAACCGGCCAATTCCTGCAGAGCGCGTATCATGCACTTACCGCATCACGCGAAGGAACCTATGCCAGGGACGAAAAGATCCGGGATGCCGCAGTAGTCGAACTCCTTTTCGCCACCGGCGCGCGCGTATCCGAGATCGCTAACCTCAAAGCCTCTGACCTTAACCTGAAAACTGGCCGCATGACCATCAGAGGCAAAGGCAACAAAGAAAGAATCGCCTATATCTGCAACGATGAAACCTTCCGCATCCTGAATACCTATTTTGAAACTTTTAAAGAAAAGATCGGTGAAGATTACCTCTGGGTCAACCGCCTTGGTCGGAAATTATCCGACCAATCCATCCGGAACCTCGTTAAAAAACTTACCACAGCCGCACAACTGGAAAAGCACGTTACCCCGCACGTATTCCGGCATACCTTCGCCACCCTGCTGCTCGAAAACGACGTGGATATCAAATACATCCAATCGCTCCTCGGCCACAGCTCCATTACCACCACGCAAATCTACACCCAGGTCAACCGAGAAAAACAAAAACAGATCCTCACCGACAAACACCCCAGGCATGAACTTTTATTAGCCATCGATGCATGATCGGATAGCGATTTGGTTATCCAATAAAGGATAACTGTTTATTATCATGCCT